>NZ_JBEHFW010000001.1:0-334688 GCF_040225475.1 Corynebacterium sp. KPL2861 | reverse complement strand
GCCGTCTTCTGAAATCCGCCGCGTGGACATCCGTTGCCGCGCAACGGTTGGTGAAGTTGGCAACGCCGAGCAGATGAACATCCGCTGGGGCAAGGCCGGCCGCATGCGTTGGAAGGGCGTTCGCCCGACCGTCCGTGGTGTCGTTATGAACCCGGTTGACCACCCACACGGTGGTGGTGAGGGAAAGACCTCCGGTGGTCGCCACCCAGTGTCCCCATGGGGTCACAAGGAGGGTCGCACCCGCAACCCGAACCGTTACTCCAACAACATGATCGTGCGCCGTCGTCGCCCGAACAAGAAGCGCTAAGAGGAGGTAAACAATGCCACGCAGCCTTAAGAAAGGCCCGTTCGTCGATGAGCACCTCCTCAACAAGGTGGATGCTCAAAACGATGCAGGCACCAAGCAGGTCATCAAGACCTGGTCTCGCCGCTCGACCATTCTCCCCGATTTCATCGGACACACCTTCGCCGTCCACGACGGCCGCAAGCATGTGCCGGTCTTTATCGAGGACTCCATGGTCGGCCACAAGTTGGGCGAGTTTGCACCAACCAAGACCTTTAAGGGTCACGTCAAGGATGACAAGAAGGGACGTCGATAAGCGATGAGTGAGACCATCACCTCCGCATCCGCCACGGCCCGCTACGTCCGCGTTACCCCGATGAAGGCACGTCGTGTGCTCGATCTGGTCCGCGGCAAGTCCGTAAGCGAAGCTTTGGCAATCCTGAAGTACGCACCACAGGGTGCTTCCAAGCCAGTTGCAAAGGTCGTTGCTTCCGCAGCCGCTAACGCTGAGAACAACTTCGGCCTCGACCCACGCACCTTGGTCATCTCCGAGGCATACGCCAACGAGGGACCGACCATGCGTCGTTTCCAGCCGCGTGCACAGGGTCGTGCATTCATGATTCGTAAGCGCACCAGCCACATCACCGTGGTTGTCGAAAGCCAGCAGGAAGGGGCCAAGTAATGGGCCAGAAGATCCATCCTCACGGCCTACGTTTGGGCATCACTTCCGACTGGAAGACCCACTGGTTCGCGGATAAGGACTACGCGAACTACGTAGCCGAAGACATCAAGATTCGTAACTACCTCAACAAGGGTCTCGAGCGTGCCGGCATCGCCGACATCGTCATCGAGCGCACCCGTGACCGCGTCCGCGTGGACATTCACACCGCTCGTCCGGGCATCGTGATCGGCCGCCGCGGTGCTGAGGCTGACCGCATCCGCCGCGAGCTGGAAAAGCTCACCGGCAAGATGGTTGCCCTCAACATCCTCGAGGTCAAGCAGGTAGACGCAAACGCAACCCTCGTTGCTCACTCCATCGCGGAGCAGCTGGTTAACCGCGTCGCATTCCGTCGTGCAATGCGCAAGGCTATCCAGTCCGCTATGCGCCAGCCACAGGTTAAGGGCATCAAGATTCTGCTGTCCGGCCGGCTGGGCGGTGCAGAAATGTCCCGCGTCGAGCGCTACCACGAGGGCCGCGTTCCGCTGCACACTCTTCGCGCCGAGATCGACTACGGCACCGCAGAGGCCCACACCACCTTCGGCCGCATCGGCATCAAGGTGTGGATCTACAAGGGCGACGTCGTCGGTGGCGTACGCGAGTCCGAACTGAACGCTCCGGCACAGGGCCGTGGCCGTGGTGACCGCAATGGTCGCTCCCGCCGCGGTGGCCAGCGCCGCCAGCGTGCACAGCAGAAGCAGGAGGGCTAATCCATGCTGATTCCTAAGCGTGTTAAGTACCGCCGTCAGCACCGCCCGAGCCGTCGTGGCGTATCCAAGGGCGGAAACCGCATTAACTTCGGCGATTACGCAATCCAGGCACTGGAGCCTGCGTACATCACCAACCGTCAGATTGAGGCCGCACGTATTGCCATCAACCGCCACGTTAAGCGTGGTGGCAAGGTGTGGATCAACATCTTCCCGGACCGTCCGTTGACCCAGAAGCCGCTCGGTGTTCGTATGGGTTCCGGTAAGGGCCCGGTTGAGAAGTGGGTGGCTAACGTGAAGCCTGGCCGCGTACTTTTCGAGATGAGCTACCCAACTGAGGCTGTTGCAATCGAGGCTCTGCGCCGCGCTGGCCAGAAGCTTCCTTGCAAGGTCCGCATCATCAAGAAGGAGGACCAGTTCTAATGGCAACCGGTACCCCCGCCCACGAGTTCCGTGAGCTCGACAACGCAGAGCTGGAAACCCGTCTGAAGGATGCGAAGGAAGAACTGTTCAACCTTCGTTTCCAGAAGGCCACCGGCCAGCTGACCAACAACCGCCGCATCGGCACGGTTAAGCGCGACATTGCCCGCATCTACACCGTTCTGCGCGAGCGCGAGCTGGGCCTGTCTGTCGCTCCGGGAGCTGAGGCTTAATCATGAGTGAGGCTAACGTGACTGAATCCAAGAAGGGACCAACTCCGAAGAAGGAGAAGGTCAAGGGTGCTCCTAAGGTCCGCACCGGCTACGTCGTCTCGGACAAGATGTCCAAGACCATCGTTGTCGAGTTGGAAGACCGTAAGCAGCACGCTCTGTACGGCAAGATCATGCGCTCTAACAAGAAGGTTAAGGCGCACGATGAGGAAGAAATCGCAGGCGTAGGCGATCTCGTACGTATCGCTGAGACCCGCCCGCTGTCTAAGGACAAGCACTTCCGTCTCGTAAAGATCATCGAGAAGGCTAAGTAAACCCTAGCCAGCGCAGCCCCTGTACCGGACCACATTGTTCGGCGCAGGGGCCTCTCGCTGTTTTAGGGCTCTTAAGGACGGGCCCTTCCATAAAACCAATAGGGCACCCAGGTGACGTCGTCGGTGGGCAAGCCCCAGCCTTTCACCGCGAGGCCGCGGACCTTCTTTGCCAAATCTCCCTCGCCGGAGACCCACACGTACCCTGGCACCGAGTCACCGGCAAAATCTGCTTCCAGCGCGGCAACGACGGAATCCGCCTCCTGGTGCGGCTTGGTGCGAAGGACACGCAGGCTGCGCACGCTGGGCTCCCACCTAGCCGCGAGCCCGGGTTCTACTTCGTCATCGCTAGTGACCACCGCTACAACGTCGGTGGAAGCGAGCTTCGCCGGGTCATGTTCCTCTTGAAAGGCAAGGATGTGCCGCAGGGCAGGCAGGGCAGAGGCATCGGCGACCAATAGCTGCGCAGCCTCTGTCGGCCGCCACATCTCGTTGCAGGTAAAGAATCCCGCTGTATCGCCGGGCTGTGCGCGGAGAATCCACCGCGAACCGGGCCCGGAGTCACCGTGGGTGACTACGTCCACATCAACCGTGGCGTCCTCAGGATGGAGCGCCCGGATGGTGTACCAGCGCAAATCGGGCCGAGTTTCTTCGTCTATAGCGGCCACCGCCGCCCGGATATTGACCCCATCGACGGGGAACGGCGTAAATTCTTGCCCGGATTGCGGCATAACGAGGCCAAAGAATTCATCGGGGCCGGCGAACTGATACGTCCTGAACGCCTCGGAATGAAGCGTCAAGCGGTGCAGCCGCGGCCGGATTTGATCATTGGCGGTTAGGGTAACGGGAATTAATTCGTGTTCAGGCATCGGCGACGATTGTAGGGAAGAGTTCATGCATCCAACATACTCCTACAAAGTTAAGGCTTGCCTAAGCGCTAAACCGAGGTCTAAGATGAGCCACGTCATTTTCCTCCTTTATTGAAAGGGTTTCCCTCATGAAGATTTTCGGGCGCCGCACCATGGGTGTTGTGGCAGTGCTGTCCGCCGGAGCCGTTGCCTTAGCCGGTTGCTCGCGCGGTGAGGGCGATGAAAGTACGCAGTCGACAGACGCTGCCAGTGAGGAGCGCGTGGCTAGCCTGGGCTTGGGGGATGCCGATACGCTGCTTGCCCTGGGTATTACTCCCGTGACGGTGGCGCCGTGGGGCGGTGAGGGCGATAGCGATCCGTCCGGCGTCGGCCCGTGGTCAAAGAAGCTTCTGGGCGATGCAAAACCTGAGGTTATCTACAACACCGCAACGGGCTTTACCGCAGATACCTTCGAGCAGATCACTGCGGCCGACCCCTCCAAGATCATTGCTGTGAACCAGGCTGTGGATGCGCGCACGAAGGAATCCTTGGAAGAGATCGCGCCCACCACCGTCAAGCCGGATGGTTATGAAGACTGGCAGGTACCCTGGGAAGACCAGGTAGAGGCCATCGCGGATGCCGTGGATAAGAAGGACGAAGGCGATAAGCTTATCGCTGATACCGAGAAGGCCTTCGAGGAATTCCACCACGAGCACAACGATTTGCAGGGTAAGTCCGCAGCCATCGTTATGCCATATGACGGCAAGATTGGCCTGTACACCGATGAGGACGGGCGCGGACAGTTCATCGAGGATCTTGGCATGGAGATCCCCGATGAGCTGCAGGGCGATGGCAGCAGCTTCTTCGTCGACATCGCCCCGGAAAACTACGCAAAGCTGAACCAGGTTGATCACCTCTTCGTCCTGGACTACAACGGTTCCGCGGATGCCTTGAAGAAGGATAAGACCTTCCAGGGCCTCGATGTTGTCAAGGATGGGCGCGTGCGCTACCTGGATACGGATACCGGCAACGCCATGAGCATGCCGAACCCGGTGACCATCCCCTGGGCAATAGATAAGTTTGAAGAGAAGCTGTAATTGTCAGCAACCACGAAGGGCGGCCAGAATATTCAGACGGGTTCCGCGGCGGAAAGCCGCACAGCCACACCAGTGATGGCGCGGGGAAAGGGTCGCAAGACGTTCCTTGTTGCCCTCATCCTCGCCAGCCTGGTTCTGGCGGTGGCGTCCTTGGCGCTAGGCTCCCGCTCGATTCCGCCCGATGAGGTCATCGCCGCGCTGCGCGGGGCGGGGGAGCAGGATATCCGCGATATCGTGTGGAACCTGCGCATGCCGCGCACCTTCTTGGCCTATTTCGCCGGCGCGGCTCTTGCCGTCGCCGGTGCCCTGGCGCAATCGTGGACTAGGAACCCGCTGGCGGACCCGGGATTTATTGGCATTACCGCAGGCGCCTCGTTCTTCGTTGCCCTAGGCACGGCCATCGGCATTGCTACCTCCACCGGCATGCGCACCACCCTCGCGCTTGCGGGGGCGGGCATTACCACGCTGCTGGTTTTGGCCGTCTCCCGGCGGTTTCAGGATCCGCTAACGCTCATTTTGGTCGGTGCCGGCGTCTCCGCAGCCTTGGGATCGGGCGCGGTGATAATCGGCCTGTATTCCACGGATGTGCTCGATAGCATGCGGCGGTGGACCATCGGCTCGACCTTTGGGCGCGGCCCAGAAGACGTCGCCATCGCGGGCATTGGCCTGCTCATCGGCCTAGCGTGCGCGGCAATGGCGGCCAGGCCGCTTGATCTTTTGGCGATGGGGGAGGAGTCCTCGCTCGCCTTGGGCGGATCCCCCACTACTGCGCGCGTCGGCGCGGCGCTGAGCGTCGTGGTGCTGGCCGGCAGTGCAACGGCGGCGACGGGGCCCATTGCCTTCGTTGGTTTCGCCATTCCCCACATCGTGCGGCGGGTGGTCGGCCCCAGCGTTGCCACGATGATCCTGCCCTCCGCGCTCTTGGGAGGTTGTGCCGTGCTTGCCGCCGACATCATCGGCCGCCTCATCGTGGGGAACTCGGAGCTGGAGATGTCTATCGTGCTTGCCATAGTGGGCGCGCCCTTCCTCATTTGGGGCGCTCACCGCGGCGTGGGCAGAGCGTGGGGTGATAACGCATGACAACAATAAGCAGTACCCTGCAAGCGCAGCAGCGTCGCAGGTATGTCCGCGTGCTCACCACCACGCTGGTATTTGGCCTTATCGCCCTTGCCGCTTACCTGGTGTTGCTGGGGCAAGGGCCTTTGGAACTGAGCCCGCGGCAGGTCATCGATGTGCTTACCGGCGGCGGCAGCGAGAGCCACATCAGGGTGGTGTGGGACTTGCGTCTGCCGGTCGCCATCGCCACCGTCATCGTGGGCGCCGCCCTCGGCGTGGCCGGCTCATGGACGCAGACCATGGCCCGCAACCCGCTGGCATCGCCAGATATCCTGGGCGTGACCGGCGGCGCATCGGTGCTGGTGGTGCTGGGCACCGTGCATTCGCGCCCCGGTTTCGCAGACGGCATCCCGGACTTCTGGTGGCGGGCATGCTTGGCGATGATTGGCGCCCTCCTCGTTGTCATCCTCCTCGCTGTCTTGGGTGGCATCGGCACGAGCAACCGCATTGTCATCGTCGGCATTGCCTTATCGCTGATGTTTCAGGCCGTCGTGGCGTATTTGATGCGCAGCGCCCAGATCCAGCGCGCGGCAGAGGCGCAAACGTGGCTGGCGGGCTCGACCGGGTTTGTGCGCATGGAGGTCATCGTGCCCTTACTCGTGGCGTTAGCGCCGTTTCTCGCCATAGGCATCTGGTGTGCGCGGGAGCTGCCGCTGCTTGCCCACGATGATTCGTCTGCCATCACCCTGGGCGTAAATATCTCCCGCCAGCGCGCCTTGCTGCTCATCGCGGCAACCGGGATCTGCGCCGTGGTGGTTTCGGTGGTGGGGCCCATTGGGTTTATCGCCCTGCTGGCCCCGCACCTGGCGCGGATGGCGGCGCGCACGCCCACGCCATCGCCGGTGGCATCGGCAGCCGCAGGTGCGGCGCTGTTGACCGTGTGCGCCGTTATCGCCGGCGCGATTCCGGTCAACGCCCCGGTGGGCGCGGTCTCCTCGGTCATCGGCGGCTGCGCTCTGGTGGTCTTGGTGTGGAATGCGGCCCGGCGCAGCTAATCGCTGTGGCGCGCCACAGCGAGGATTGGGCAAACGAGCCACCCAAAAAGTGCTACACACTCGTACGTGGATGAAGGAAAAGATATGACGGATAATCAGCCCACGCGCTCGAAGCGCCGGTGCAGCCTCCAAGCCACCGGCATTCATGCGGGATATAAGGACGGCGAGGATATCCTCGCCGGCGTCGATCTGCATGCACGCGCCGGTGAGGTCACCACGCTCATCGGGCCCAATGGCTGCGGCAAGTCCACGCTGCTCAAGACGCTGTCTAAAATCCTGGCCCCGCGGCAGGGCAGCGTCATGGTCGGGGACGCTGACCTGCATGCGATGAACGCGAAGGAAGCCGCGCAGCAGGTGGCGCTGCTGCCGCAGCACCCCGTGGCCCCTGATGGATTGCGGGTAGGCGAGTTGGTTGCGCGTGGGCGCCACCCCTATCAGGGCAGGATGCGCGGCCTTTCCGCCACGGACCGAGAGATCATCGCCCAGGCCTGCGAGGCCACGGAGATTGTGGACTTCCTCGATCGCGATATCGCTTCCCTATCGGGCGGGCAGCGCCAGCGCGTCTGGCTAGCGCTAGCGTTGGCGCAAGATACGCCGGTGCTGCTTCTCGATGAACCCACGACCTTCCTCGACCCCGCACACGCCATGAGCATGTTGGAGCTGGCTCGCGCACAGGCGCGCGCTGGCAAAACGGTGGTAGTGGTCCTGCACGATCTCATGCTGGCGGGCCACTACTCCGATTCCATGGTGGTGATGAAGGCCGGCGAAATCATTGCTCGCGGGGCCCCGAACCAGGCGCTGGCCCCCAAGGTACTGGCGCAGGCCTATGGCATCGAGGCGGAAGCATGGGACGACCCGCTTGGCGATGCTCCCATTATCGTCCCCCGCCGCGTCCTCCCCAGCGACAGCTAAGCGCTCCCCCGCTAAGCGCGGGGAACGTGTTGCTCAGATCGGTTACTGCCGCGCCAACCGGCGGATATCCAAAACCGAAATAGCGATGATAAAGAGGTTGAGCACGCAGCCCACGCTGAGTAGGAAATTGCCGATGCGGTAGGTTCCTGTGCCGACTGCTGCCATATTGCCGTAGATGTAGATCCAAATTCCCCAGCCCACCAGGAGCACGATGCCGGCGATTCCGGAGAGCAGCTTGAGGCTGCGTGGGGAGGCGGGGGCGAAGAACTTAAAGGCGGCATCGATAAGCGCGCCCGCTGCAAGGACGATGCTTAATCCACCCGAGAGCCACAGTGGGAGCAGGGCTGCGGTGCCAACGACGACGGGGAGGATGAAGGCGAGGAAGGCTAAGAGGAATAACCCCAGGTGTATCCACAGCGTGCGTTTGGTGTAGCTCATAGGGCTGACTCTACTTCCTTGCGCAGTGGGGGATTTGCGCCGGTGCGGGAGACGGTGATGCCGGCCGCAGTAGCGGCAAAGTGGAGGATATCGCGCCACTCTTCGGCGCCAAGTGCTGCGGCCTTGTCCGCATCGAGGCCGCGTTCACCCAGTTGCGTCAAAAGGGCGGCCATGATGGTGTCGCCGGCGCCGATGGTATCGGTGACCTTGACCGCGGCTGCGGGAACATTGAGGGAAGTATCCCCGGCCCTGACGCTAATTCCATCGGCGCCGCGGGTAGTGACCACGATGGGTACCTGGTCGGTGAACTCTTCGCCTAAAAAGTCCACCTCTTCATCCGATAGTTTCAGCACAGAGACGTATGGCAGCAAATCCGCCAAGAATTTCTTATGCGCGTCGGTGGCATAAAAGGGCCGGATATTGGGGTCTAAGGCCACGAGTGTTCCCTGCGCGGCGAAGTCCTTGAGCAGCAGCGCGTAGCGGGAAGCGCCCGGTTCCAAGGCCAAGGAAACGGTGCCGAAGCAGGCGATATCTGCCGGAACTAGTGTGGGTTCAACGAAGCGATCCGCAGTGCCTTCCACATAAAAGTTATAGGAGGCCGTGCCATTATCCGCGATGGTGGTCACCGCCAGGGTGGTCGGTTCTTCGCCGCGCTGCACGTGGGCGGTCTCGACGCCTTCTTTTTCTAAGCGCCGGAATAATTCCTGGCCAAACCCATCGGTAGAAATCCGCGATTGGAACTCCACATCCGCGCCCAAGCGTGCCGCGGCGATGGCCACGTTGAAGGGGCCGCCGCCCAACGCCGGGGTGAGGTCATTCAAGCGGCCGGGGGATACTGGAACCAGGTCCACGAGGCCTTCGCCGCACACATGAATAGTCATAGTTCCATAGTATCGGGGACATGAACCACCGACCGAACTTTCACCTCGCCCCACCACTTGGCCGCCTCAATGACCCCAACGGCCTTTTTGTGGATGACGATATCCTGCACGCGTATTACCAGCATGACCCTGCCTTTCCGCACAAGCCCAAGCGGACTGGCTGGGGTCACGCCACCACGACGGTGTCCGCGCCCACTCCGTGGCGGCATTATCCCGATGCTCTTTATCCTGATCTGCCCTATGACAAGGATGGGTGCTACTCCGGCGGGGCCGTGGTTGACGGTACTGACGTGTGGCTTTTTTATACGGGGAACCTGAAAGAAGACGGGCGCCGCATCCCATCACAGAATCGCGTGCGCGTCATGGACCCCTCTGGGCCGGAAGGCGGGATCTATGTCCGCGATGCCGCGAACCCGCTCATTGCTGATTCCCCGGAGGGATATACCGGCCACTTCCGCGATCCCCATATTTCCCGCGCTGGGGAGGGATGGCGCATGGTCATTGGTGCGCAAACGGAAGACGAACGCGGAACCATCGTGCTGTATTACTCCCAGGATTTAAAGCAGTGGGATTTCCAGGGCGAGCTTGTTTTTGATGATCCCGCGCAGCTTCCCAGTGGCTATATGTGGGAGTGCCCGAACCTGCTGACCTTTGGGGATAAGCACGTGCTCGTTTTCTGCCCACAGGATGAAACGGACCGTTGCGGCTACGTCGTCGGCACCTTGGATGGGCTCAATTTCCACGTTGAGCGCGGCTTTACCCTGTTGGATCACGGCACGCAGTTCTATGCGCCGCAGGCAACCGAGGAAAACATCCTGCTGGGCTGGATGGGCATGCCCGCTCATGATGAAACGCCAACGCAGGGGTGGGTGCACACCTTGACTATTCCGCGGCGGCTGTGGCTGGAGGATAACTACCTGTGCCAAGAACCGCTGTGGTCTGCGCTGCCGGAAACCCACGGCAGGGAGGGCTTTGGCTCGACCATTGATGTAACAGGGGAGGGGGCTTATGCGCTTGTCGATGCCACCGGCAACGAAGTGTTCCGCGTGGTGCAAGGCGGTGGCACCATCTCTTTCAATGGTGGTGAGACCATAGCGTGCCCCGATGGAGAAATGCGGCTGATTGCTGATGGCTGCGCCGTAGAAGTCTTTGCCGGTGGCGGTCGCATTGCTGCGGCATTCGCGGTCTTTGGCGATGCTCCCTGGCAGGCATGGGAGCCGCTGGACTAAGACCCTGCGAAACTAAGATCGACAATTTTTTGCTTTGTGGACATTTGGACTTAAACAGACTTAAATTGGAAGGAGGCAATCACATTCGGTCATTTGATGTGACCTAAATTACAAAGGTTGGTCCATGGAGCATAAAGAGGTCGCCGCCCGCACCCTGAAGGCGTTAGGCGGCGAAGATAATATTATTGCCCTTGCCCACTGCGCCACGCGCTTGCGCATGGTGTTGGATGATTCAGACAAGGTAGACACCGCAGCGCTAGACAACGATCCAGATCTGAAGGGCACCTTTGAAGCCGGTGGCATGTTCCAGGTCATCGTGGGCCCAGGCGATGTCAATATCGTCTTTCAGGAAATGACCAAGTCCATTTCCAAGGACGTTGCCGTATCCACCGACCGCCTAAAGGATATTGCCGCGGAATCAGGAAACTGGTTCTCCCGTGCGGTCAAGGTCTTGGCGGATATTTTTGTTCCGCTAATCCCAATCCTGCTCGGCGGCGGTCTATTGATGGCATTAAATAATGTGCTGACCGCGCCGGGACTATTTGGGGATCAATCCGTCATCGAAATGTATCCCTCGTGGGAAGGATTTGCCGGGCTGGTCAACCTCCTGGCATCCGCCCCCTTTGCCTTCCTTCCTATCCTCGTGGGCTTTACTGCTACTAAACGCTTTGGCGGTAATGAATTCCTGGGCGCGGGCATGGCCATGGCCATGGTCATGCCAGATTTGGTTAGCGGCTATAACGTTGCCGAGGCCATTGACAATGGCGAGATGCCCTACTGGGATATCTTTGGCTTAGACGTTGCCCAAGCCGGCTACCAGGGCTCTATCTTGCCCATTCTGGTTATTGCCTGGATCTTGGCTACGATTGAAAAGTTCCTGCACAAGCACCTCAAGGGCACCGTGGACTTCATGCTCACACCGCTGCTTACCCTGCTGGTGACGGGCTTTATTACCTTTATGGGGCTGGGCCCAATCTTGCGCACCGCCGGTGAGTGGTTGGGCATGGGGCTGGCCAACCTGTATGACTTTGCAGGCCCCGTGGCCGGATTCCTTTTCGGCCTGGTTTATTCGCCAATCGTCATTACCGGCCTCCACCAATCATTCCCGCCCATTGAGACGATGCTGTGGAATGAGGGCGGCTCCTTCATCTTCCCCATCGCTTCGATGGCCAATATTGCCCAGGGTGGTGTGGCCTTGGCCGTGTACTTCCTGGCGCGTTCCGAAAAGCTCAAGGGCTTGGCCGGCGCCTCCGGTATCTCGGCGCTGTTTGGTATTACTGAGCCCGCGATCTTCGGCGTTAACCTGCGCCTGCGTTGGCCGTTTTATATCGGTATGGCGGCATCAGCCATCGCTTCTACATTCATTGCCATTTTCGGCGTGCTTGCGGATGCCCTCGGCGCCGCCGGCTTCATTGGCTTCGTCTCCGTTCCCCGCTTTGTCCCAACCTTCTTGCTGTGTGGTGTCATCTCCTTCGCCGTCGCCTTCATCGGGGCCTACCTGTACGGGCGCGTGCTCATCCATCGCAATGGCACTATTGATCCGGATGAGGTCAATCCTCCCGCCGCACAGGCTTTGGCCGCCGAGGCCGCTGAAGAGTCTGCTGCCAGCGCTTCCGCCGCCGCAGATGCCGCAACAATCTTTTCCCCGCTAGAGGGTAATGCCGTGCCCCTATCCAAAGTTGAGGACCCCATGTTCGCCGGAGGCAAGCTGGGTAAAGGCGTTGCTATCGAACCGACCTTCGGCAAGCTCGTCGCGCCTGCCGATGGCACCATCACCGTGACCTTCCCTTCCCACCACGCCTACGCCCTGCGCGTGGAGGACCCTGCGGTGGGGCCGATCGACATCCTCATGCACATTGGCTTCGATACGGTAAATCTCAAGGGTGAACACTTCACCTCGCATGTCAATAAGGGCGATACCGTCAAGCAAGGCGAGGTCCTGGCTGAATTCGATATCGAAGCCATCAAGGAAGCGGGTCTGCCGGTAACGACGCCAATCGTTGTGTCCAACGCCAAGAAGACTGGCCCCGTTATTCCCACCGCGGCTTTCCGCGAGGGCGAGCTCATCGGTTCTGGGACGGACCTATTTACCGTTGATCCAAAGGCTAGGCAGGAGACTGCGGAGACTTCTACGAAGGAAGCTACGTCTTAAGGGGCTGGGGTTTCTGATACAAGAAAGGCTGGGGATAAACCCAGCCTTTTACTTGTTGGTGTTCATTAGGCGCCGTTGCGCCGTTGCCCAGGCTTTGGGCGGCTGGTGTCACCACGGTGACAATGGCTACGGTATCGATCCCCTAGAAAACCACAAGAGACCGCCAACTCGGTCGCTACCAACACCGGCACGGCTAAGTTTTGCTGTGGGCCAATCGCGTGGGAAATTGCCTTAGGGCGACTCAGGAACACGAGCGCTAACGCACACCGACCTTTTAGCGCAAGAGAATTGAACTATGCGCAGAATCTCCGGCGGGCGGTGAACACGCCGCCAAGCATCATTGCTGCAATGCTGAGGGCTGCTAGGAGCCGAGCGACAGTGTTCGAGCCGGTTTCTGCCGCCATGCCACGCGGAGCCTCAACAGCTGCAGGTGCTTCGGCTTCCACCGGTGTTTCGACGGGGGCCTGCTCAGGAGCTGTTTCCTCGATTGCGCCACTTTGAGCGATTACTTCTTCTTTGTTGTTTTTGATCATTTCTTGGGAGGCGGCTTTCTCTTCTGGAGTAGGCTCCAAGTGAGTCCGAGATTGATCTCTGATGTAGGTAATGCCGTCCTTGGCGAGGTACCACGTCACGCCACCGATTACGAGAACTGCTGCTAAGGCAGCAATTCCAATTCCACTTTGCGCCTGAGCGTTTGCTTCCGGCGTAGGGGCGGTGGGGTGTGACGCCGAAGGTGAGGGCGCCAGCTAACGCAGTGGCGGTCAGAACTTTAGGTATGCGATTCATTTTTGTCCTTAGGGGGCAGTGGAATAGGGAAGAGTCCGTCTGAGAGATAAACGGATCTAAAGATTGACAGGATTCTTTGTGCTGCATTACCGCTGCGCAAAGAAAAATCGTCCGATTATTAAAACCAGGCACAGCTGTCCTAAATAAGGGGTGCTAGGGCGAAAAGTTGCTTCGCATTCGAAGTTTGGAAAGCGCCACCCCCATATGGTTGAATGTATAGGTTGCGAGAGCTGGTCGGTCCGTAGCGGTGCGTTTCCGAATCGCCGGTCCGAGACCCATCGACGCTTTACGGTGTTCGTTGTAAAGGCTCGAGCACAGCAAGTTTGTAGACCGCGTGTGGCAAGGACGGAAATCTTGTCGCACATCAATCCAGGTCAGGAGACCCATAGTGATTCAGCAAGAATCGCGTCTGCGCGTCGCCGACAACTCTGGTGCACGTGAAATTTTGTGCATCCGCGTTCTCGGTGGCTCTGTCCGACGCTCCGCTGGCATCGGCGACGTAATTGTCGCGACCGTCAAGGACGCTGTTCCAGGCGGCAGCGTAAAAGAAGGCGATGTAATTAAGGCAGTTATCGTCCGTGCGAAGAAGGAGACCCGTCGTCCAGACGGTTCCTACATCCGCTTTGACGAGAATGCTGCAGTTATTCTGAAGGGCGATAGCGAACCTCGCGGTACCCGTATCTTCGGCCCGGTTGCTCGTGAACTTCGTGACAAGCGTTTCATGAAGATCGTTTCTCTAGCACCGGAGGTGATCTAATCTTATGAAGATCCATAAGGGAGATATGGTGATTGTCATTTCGGGCCCAGATAAGGGTGCGAAGGGCAAGGTCATCGAGGCATACCCGAAGCGCGAAAAGGTCCTCGTTGAGGGCGTTAACCGCATCAAGAAGCACGTCGCAAACTCCGCTACCGAGCGTGGCGCCGAGTCCGGCGGAATCGTTACCCAAGAAGCCCCGATCCACGTGTCCAACGTTGCGATCGTTGACTCCGAGGGCAACCCGACCCGCGTGGGCTACCGTTTCGACGAGAACGGCAAAAAGGTCCGTATCGCGCGTAGCAACGGGAAGGACATCTAAAAATGAGCGAGAACTACACCCCGCGTCTGAAGACTCGCTACCGCGAGGAAATCCGCAAGAACCTGAACGAAGAGTTCAAGTACGACAACGTCATGCAGATCCCTGGCGTCACCAAGGTCGTCGTCAACATGGGTGTTGGCGAAGCTGCCCGTGACTCCAAGGTCATCAATGGCGCTCTCGAGGACCTGACCGCTATCACCGGTCAGAAGCCACAGCTGCGTCGCGCAAAGAAGTCCATCGCAAACTTCAAGCTGCGCGAAGGCATGCCTATCGGCGCACGCGTTACCCTGCGCGGCGACCGCATGTGGGAGTTCCTGGACCGTCTGCTGACCATCGCGTTGCCACGTATTCGTGACTTCCGCGGTCTGTCTGACCAGCAGTTCGACGGCCACGGTAACTACACCTTCGGTCTGTCTGAGCAGTCCATGTTCTACGAAATCGACATCGACAAGATCGATCGTCCCCGTGGTATGGACATCACCGTCGTTACCAGCGCTACCAACGACGAAGAAGGCCGTAAGCTCCTGCGCGAGCTCGGCTTCCCGTTCAAGTAAATAGAGCGCTAAAAAATCCCAACTCCATGCAAGGAGTTGGGATTTTTTAGTTTTATTGTCATCCTTGGATTCTAGTGGTCGTTTCAACGATGATGGCTGCTTTGGTGTGATACTACCGGTTTGTGTCAGGGATGACTTTGGCTGGGGTGCGCCAGTTGAGTGCTTTGCGTGGCTTGTGGTTGTGAATGTTGGCGATCATCTCTAGGGCCTCGGTGCTGTAGATGGACAGGTCGCTGTTTTGGGAAGGTTTCTCTTGAGACTGCTGTTGGTGTTTTCGTTGCTGCCTCGTTCCCACGGCGATCCTGGATGGCAGAAGTAGATGGGAATACTAGTGGCCATGGTAAAGGCTTAATGGCCAGCCATTTCACTTCCTTGGTCGGGTTGGTCACGCCTTATTAAGTTTTAAAAACATAAGGAATGTCGAAGCTATCATAAGCCCAAGAGCGAATGCATAGTTTGAACCATTCATTAATCCACCAAAAATGGATAGTGCAAACCCGACGATAAATACCCCAGATTCCGATCTTGGGCAAAAATCTCTACGTATAGAGGCGTTGTACAGGGTCATGTATATTACCGCCATAGCAAGAGGAAAAGCCCTTAATTCTCCCCAGAAAAATCCCGCTAGAGAAGTGGATACAAGAATGATTAAAGGAAGTAAAACAGATTTCGATATACGACTAAACAAAGCTAATCACATTTCTCACGGGGGAGCCTTCGTCCATCCATTGGTTATAAATAGCTCAGGTCATCACGGTGATCGGCATAGACCCAATTTCTCTTAGTGGTCAGTCTATTCTATCACTTATTTGGGTCATCACTGCATACGGGCTCAATTTCCACTGACTTTCCCAAGAACCCGTAAACAGTTAGCTAAATTTATTATGCATAGTTTTTCTTTGTTAAAAGGAATGAATCAGGAAGGTAGGTAGATACCCGGCATATTCCATTGAACTATGTTTAACATGCTGAATGCAGCAGTCCAGGTTAGCTTTCAACCTATTCGGGCAGAGATTAAAGGCTTGGTGCGTAAAAACCACTTTAAAACGCAAAATGAGCCCGGCCCGAGCTAGTAATCGACCATGCTCGGGGCTGAGCTCTGCGTTAGGGGTTGATGCTTCTTGGGTTCTAAGGTCGTGGAGCAGTTCCTCGGTGAGAGTTCGTTGCGGTTGGGCGGTCAACGAACCCCGGAGCTTAAGGGCTACTGACTGCCTTTAGACCGCTTTTTCACCAGTACTATGCCGCCGACAATAAAGAGTGCGGCGAGCACGAGAACCCAACCGATATTGGCACCCGTAGAGGCTAGTGCGCCGTTGTGGGAGCTGGAAGAGCCTCCGCCGGATCTGGAGCTTGGACCAGAGCCACTGCCTGCGCCCTTAGCAGTAGTGGACTTGGTGGAGCCGTCCGACTTCCCAGCGCCATTTCCCATGGATGCCTTAGCGCCCGCATTCGATCCAGATGAGTTAGTTGCCTTGGACTTATCGGACCCCGGCTTATTAGTGCCGGTGCTATTCGAGCCGTTATCTGGCTTGGTAGCGCCTGGCTGCTTAACCTTCGAGGAGTCTGCGGGCTTGTTGTTTTCCTTATCTCTTTCTTTGTCGGTGTCCTTTCCACCGGGCTGGGTGGTTGAATCGCCCACGAGGAAGGTCACGGTGTGCCAGTCGGTGAGTTTGTCGCCGTCGTTGTTGACGGTGCGCATGTCCATTTCGTAGCGGCCTGGTTCGGTAAAAATCCAGTGCGCGTGGACATGGAAAGGACCATCCTCAACGCCTTTGATCGTATGGGTGCCGTTGCTATCGGCTAAGGTGCGTGCCGGCGTGTTTAGGGAGGCAGTGTGGCCGGCCCACCATTTTCCGTCCGTAGGCGCCGACTTAGGGCGAACTTCGATCGCGGCGTCACGGTAGTCTTGCCCCACCTTGATCGTGTCCCACCCCGGCCACACAGCGTCGTGGTCCTGTTGCAATGGTAGGTGGTAGATCGTTGAGCCAGTCTTTACCATTCCGGTAAAAGACAGCGTCTTAGCCAGGGAGTCAGCGACCGCCACGCGGCGGGCATCGTGAATGCGCAGCGCTACGTCTTCAGGCACGTTGTGTTGGTCGTCTTCGTTGACATAGAAGCCGAGCTTGTTGTCTACAACCTTTGGCCCGAAGTCGATGTGGCCCTTGGTAATCTCGCGCTTCTTAGACGGTTCTGCGCTGGGAGCAGGTTCCGTTGTCTCTGGGCTTGGTTCCTTCGACGGTGTGGTGCTTTCCGTGCCGTTGGAGTCGCCTTCAGTGGCACTGTCGTTCCCAGTAGTGGGTGGGGCAGCAGATGATGAATCCTCGGTAGCTACCTTGAAGCGCAGAACAGCCTTTTTCGCAGGCTTACCGTCTTTTTCTGCGACCGTGACACCAACTTCATACGTACCGGGTTTGTTGAATGCCCAGTTGAGGTGCATGTGTTCTGCGGTTTCGGTGGTGTAGGAATGCGTGCCATCGCTGCCGGCAAAGCGCTGGTCCAGCCCGGTCTGATCAGCCTGGTATGCCAACCATTCGCCGTCCTTCGGGGCGCTGACGGGGGTGAAGGTAAAGGTGTAATTCTTCTTGGTGTCCTTGTAAGCATCCTCAGTGCTGAGCCCAGGCCACACTACACCGGTGCGCTGTGTCTCTGGCAGGACGTAGGCAGCGCTGCCTTTCTTTCCAAAGTGCGGAATGTCTTTGTTCAAAGTGGACTTGACCTGCTTTGGAACGGTGAAAAAGACATCGGAAGGCTTACGCCAGATTGCACCAATGTGGTACAGGTTCGTCTCGTCCTTGATGCCTAGGTGCAGTTCACCATCTTCGTGGATCGGGGCGATATCTACGTGACCCCGGTGCAGATTGAGCTCCTTGTGCGGGGTGTCTTTATCCTTCGGGTTCTGCGGCTTGGGTGAGGGGATCTTGGGAACAGAAGGCTTCGAGGTCGTGGAAGGCGAGGGATTCTTGGATGGGGCAGAGCCTTCTGATTCTTCCGAATCCTGCGGCTTCTCTGGGGCGTCGGAGTCTTCTGGCTTCTCCGATCCTTCTGGGTCCTGTGAATCCGTGGAGTCAGAAGCCTCAGCGAACGAGACGGTGGTCTCAGCGATCGGCTCATAAGCATCCTTGTGAGTATGGCTAAATAGCGAGGCGCCGGCGGCATCGGAGCGGGAGTCAGGAACGATGCGCAGCATGAGTTGGTATCCGGGTTGCTTACAACTGTCGATGAGTTGCCTGCTCGTTCTTTGCCCCGGCCCGGAAGTAAAGCCGATTTCGCAATCTGCAATAGCGTTCTGCGGCAGGCTGGTCATCGGTTCGCCATCTACTTTGTAGAAGCCGCCGGTAACGCGCACCGTGGTGCGGTCATCCTCGGGAGCTACGGTGATGTCGATATTACGGTCGCCCTCGCCGTACACTTTACTGGTGGAAACGGTGACATCAGAGCTCGTGATCTCAAGGGGATCGGTCTCAAACGGCTCTATCTCTTCCATCTCTGGGGTAGGAAGCTCGCCGCTTTTCGTTGTATAAGCTTCGGCATCTTCATCGTCCTTTTCCCCATCGGTGCTGGTCCAGAACTTTACGGGTTCGGATACCCAGCGAGGGCTTGGGGAATCATTGTCGGGAATAAAGATGGCTTGGAAGTTGGATTCTTCATCACCAATCATTTCATCCCACGAAGCCTTACCGCCTTCTACCTTGCGCTCGGCAAGGTAGTGGCCGTTGATGGTGAATACGGCGCGGCCGGAGTCTTTGGCATTGCCGGTATCGAGGGAGAGCGTGGTGAGGATGCCTTGCTTCGCGCCCTTTGTATCGGCCTTGGAGGGAGCCATCTTAAATATAGGAGCGTTGGACTCGGCCCCTTCGGAGCCTGAGTATTCAGACTTGGCGTCATTAAAGGCGGTATCAAGGTCGGTGATCGTGCGCTCGGCGGGGTTGGTTCCGCCTACCTGCCAGACCAAGGTTTGTGGCTCGGAGTGGATGAAAGTGCCATCCTTCTTTTGAGCCGAAGCGCGGTAGGTTACTTCGTAGTGGCCAGGACGGGTAAACGTCGTGGCGTTATGCGTGTGCGTGCCTGCATTGACCCAGGTGGTACGGAATCCCGGGTCGTGGGAGGACCAGAGGCGGTTCAGAGGATAGTTCTCGTCGCTGTAGGTAAACAGCTCCATGCGGCCGGGGCCCTTAAAATCAACGATTTCCATGTTGAAGGATTTATCGCAGAATTGATCGGTGGGAAGATCTGCGGCGGCACCGAACCCAGCCCAGATGGGCATGGTGTTTTTCGGGAAGCCTACTGCGGGGCCGCCGTAGTACATGAGCTGGTTTTTCTCGGCATTGAGAAACTCGAAGCGCGGGTCATCGGGAACGCGCCAGGCATAGGCTCCTAGGCCGCCATCGACGCGGCCGTGGCTGACCCAGTTGATCGTGTCCTCGATGGGGACTAGGCCCGCACTATTGGACATGAGTTTGAAGTTTCCGTCCTTCCACACCGCGTGCGGGGAATCTACGTGCGTTTGGGTGCGGACAAGTGGGGCGTCCTCAGCGAGGGCGAAGGGAGCGTGGAATAACGCGAGCGCCAAGGCCACGACTATGGTGGCAAGGCGCGGTAGTGAGGTGCGCAACGGCATAAGGTTCTCCCAAGGTTAGGTGCAGTGAACTTTTATATAGGTTGCGACGAATACTATACTATTGCAAACCGTTATCGTTAGCGTTGTTGAAAATAGTGAACCTTTGCCCGCGAGCTGGGAAAGAAGATATAGAAAGTCCCTACCTCCGGTTGCGGAAGCGGGGACTGTGTAAAGCTGAGGTAAAGGAGCGGATAAGCGGAAGGCGGGCGAGTGACCGCAGTGCTGCTGAGCGGTTAAGATTTGTCGTCTGCGGTGTGGGTGGTGCCCTCGAATTGCCATCCCACGACGGCATTGCGAACGGCTGCCTTGAGGGGGTTAGCGGGTTGAATGCAGCTAATGGTCAGCAGCCTGCCTGGTATCGCCTCGTCTCCCCATACGCTTGAGTCCCCGGCTAGGCCTTGTTTATCGGGATCGTGAAGATCGGTTGTGGTGTAGGTGAGCCAGTTCTGGTCGGAATTCTTGGTGCGTATGTACAGCTTGTCGCCGATGCTGACCTTGTGCTCGTTGGCAGCGCCATCGTAAAGCTTATTGAATACGGCAGGCACGCCGGCGCCGGTGTGCCCAGCGATAACGACGATATCGTCGGCATTTGTTCCCGGCAGGGAGTAGGGGCGGTCATCGGCAGTATAAGTGCAAGCCTTATCCATGGTGTCAGGGTTTATGGCGCCATCGACTACGCGGCACGTGCCATCCTCAAATTGCGCATGGACGTCGATGGCAGGGATATACATGTCTAGTGCCGCCGACGGTTCGATTACGGGAGATGTTTCTCCAAGGGTCTCGTTGGTTTCTAACCCTTTGGGTGGGCTTATGCTTTGCTCGGTCGTATTGATGCTGCGATCGATCGTGCTGATGACGAGGATCGTTGCAACGATGCCGGCTGAGCCTCGAAGAACTCCGGAGGACGCCCATGCGCCTTTAAAGCGATCCCAAGGGGAAGAAGGGGCTTTTCGGTGCCTTGGAGCTGAGGTCTCTTTTATCCTGCGATTCGGGTAACGGCTTTGGATGTGACGCGCGTGATGCTCTGCTTTCCGCCAATCGCGCTCTGTGGAATGGTGCCGGCCAGAGCCACCTTTGGGCCGGGGATTTTTATCAGCACCGCTAGAAGCATGGCCTGGAGTGCTGTGATTTAAGGATGTAGTGTGGCGCGGTTGCGCTGCGGATAAGTGAGATCCCTTCCTCCGTGGGTGGTCTTGGTGCTCCACTGTGACCTCCGAGGAAACTAGGGACAATAGGGGTGGGTGTGAACCCAGCTTAGAGTAATAATTTTCTTTTCCGGCTTATCGAGGCAGCGGTTGCGCTAACCGCTACGATAATCCGTGGTTCTCTTGTCCGTATAAGTAAAGCTAAATAAGGAAAATAAGAAACGGTGTCTCTCAACGAAGCTGCCAAGGGCGCATCCCTGAAAAAGGCCGCCCTGCTCGATCAATCATTTGCACGATTTTCTGTCCGCGCAATCCTCGCCGGTGTCTACTTGTGCATCGGTACCGTGTTTGCCGGCGTCGTAGGCCAAGCGGTAGAAGGCGTTGCCCCGGGCTTGGGGTCTGTGGCATTTGCCCTGTTCTTCGGCTTGGGCCTATTTGCCATCGTTATCCTCGGCGCGGAGCTGGCCACGGGCAATATGATGTACATGGTTTATGGGGCAATGCAAAAGCACCTGTCCTGGGGCAAGGCCTTCTACGTACTGCTTATTACCACGATCTTTAACCTAGTCGGCGCCATCATCTTTGCCGCCGTCATCGGCATGTCCGCCAAGCTCGCGAATATGGATCCCTCGCACCTTCTGGTCACCATCTCTGAAGGCAAGCTGACCAAATCCCCGCAGGGAATGCTCGTAGAGGGCATGGCCGCAAACTTCGTGGTCAATATGGGCATCGTTGGCGCGGTCTTTGCCAAGGACGTTGTGTCGAAGTTCTTTGTTATCGTCCCGATCATCGGTATCTTCGTGGGCCTGGGTTTGGAGCACGTAATTGCCAATTTCTGCCTCTTTGCGCTTACCTTCTTCGGCAGCGATCCACTGCCGGCCGCACTGACAATTGGCAATGTTGCTCTCAACTGGACGCTGGTGTGGATAGGCAACTTCATCGGCGGCGGCCTGCTCATCGGTGGCGTGTACGCCTGGCTCAATAATGGGCCGGAAGACTACCGCGACTAGGCCAGCGTGCCCGAATAAAGATTAAAACGATCGGCGCGGGCAAAGCCCACCAGTGCCATGCCGGTCTCGCGCGCGGTCTCTACGGCAAGGGAGGAAGCGGCGCTGACGGCAACGAGCATGCCAAAACCTGCCATGGCGGCTTTTTGGACCAGCTCGAAACTGGCGCGCGAGCTCATGACCAAAATGAGGTCATCGGCGGGCAGGCGCTCTTCCATGAGCAGGTGCCCAATGACCTTATCGGCGGCGTTGTGCCTGCCGATGTCCTCCCGGATGACCACCGGCTCACCCTCGAGGGTAAACGCGCCGGCGGCGTGGATTCCGCCGGTTTTGCGGAATTCCTTTTGGGCGGCGCGCAGCTTCTCCGGCAGCTGGACCACCAGCTGTGGGTCCACGGGGATCTGGGGAATGGGGTAGCGCGACTTCTTTGCCAGCGCCTCAATAGACGAGGTGCCGCATACCCCGCAGGCGGACGTCGTCGTGGTCAAGCGGAGATCGCTTAAGTCCAACGGCGTATTCTTCACCAAGTCTATGTCCAGCAGGTTATAGGTATTCATGCCCTCGACGGTGGCACCGGCGCAGTAGCGGGCAGTGGTGACATCGGAAAGCGCGGCGATATGCCCCTCGGAGTGGAGGAAACCGTGCGCCAATTCGATGTCGTGGCCCGGGGTGCGCATGGTGGTGGTGATGGTCTGCCCGCCTACGCGAATCTCAAGCGGCTCCTCGCCGGCGACGGTATCGGCGCGGGTATCTACCTGCGCGTGCTCGCCCAGACGGACCTTCGTGACAGCAAACGTGGCATTCTTACGTCCAGCCATTACTTCAGCGCCTCCTTGAGGGTTTCGATATTTACCTTGGCTTCTGCCGTGCTTGCCGATGCCAACCCCACCACGAACGCCGTCAACGGTGCTGCCGGCCGCAATTGGGTATGGGCCACGTCCTTGGTTAAATCCAGCAGTTCCCGGGTCAGCGCCGTGGCCTCGTGGGGCTCGAGGTTTAATAGCCGCGCGGCCTCTTCAAGCCATTGGTGGGCGGTGCGGATCGGATCTTCGTTCTCGGTACTCATCTCAACTACTCCTCAACTATGTGGCGCTGTATCCGACTGTAATGAATACAGGGGATTTATTTGGAAAACCGCAGGATATGGCGTAAAGTGTTCCCGCGTGCCTGCGCTACAACCGGTGGACGCGCAAAGCCCTGCGGGTTTTGCGTGCTGAACTGGCGAAACGCAGAGCCGAAAAAGAATTGAACATCAACTTTGTTGTAGGCCCCTCGCCGTTTATGGCGGACCGTTGTCTGAATCAAAGGGTGGCGAGCGCCTTGCGGTATTGACCGTGAGGAGCGTGAGTAGCCCGAAATCACACGGAAAACGCTTTGGTGAGCACGGGAACCGCAACGAGAAAGGTACACGGTCACTCATATGACTATGACTGATCCTATTGCCGACATGCTGTCGCGTGTGCGTAACGCAAGTAACGCACACCACGACGTCGTGTCGATGCCTACCTCCAAGTTGAAGGCAAACATTGCTGACATCTTGAAGCAGGAAGGCTACATCGCTGACTACACCGTTGAGGGTCACACCCTGTCCCTCGAGCTGAAGTACAACAACCGCGAGCGTTCCCTGTCTGGTCTGCGTCGCGTGTCTAAGCCGGGTCTGCGTGTGTATGCAAAGTCCACCGAACTGCCACAGGTCTTGGGCGGCCTGGGCGTGGCTATCATTTCCACGTCCCACGGTGTGCTGACTGACCGTCAGGCTGAGGAGAAGGGCGTAGGCGGAGAAGTTCTCGCCTACGTCTGGTAAAGGGAGGTTTGACACATGTCTCGAGTCGGTCTAGCACCGATCGCCGTACCAAACGGCGTCGAAATCAACATCAACGGCCAAGACGTTGAGGTCAAGGGCCCTAAGGGTACCCAGAGCGTAAACGTCCCGGATCCGATCACCATTAACGTGGAAGACGGCATCTTGACCGTTTCCCGCCCTGATGATCACCGCAAGCACCGTGCACTGCACGGCCTGTCCCGCTCGCTGCTCAACAGCGCCGTCATCGGCGTGACCGAGGGCTTCACCATCAAGATGGAAATCTTTGGTGTCGGCTACCGTGTGCAGCAAAAGGGCCAGGACCTGGAATTCAGCCTGGGTTATTCCCACCCGGTCCTCATCAAGGCTCCGGAGGGAATCACCTTCGCAGTGGACGGCAACACCAAGCTGTCCATTACCGGTATTGACAAGCAACTAGTCGGACAGATCGCCGCTAATATCCGTCGCCTGCGTAAGGACGATCCTTATAAGGGCAAGGGTATTCGCTACGAAGGCGAGCAGATCCGTCGCAAGGTCGGAAAGACGGGTAAGTAAGCAATGGCAAACACTGAAAACACGAAGCGCACTCCAGTCGGCAAGGACATTTCTTCTCGTCGTCGCGAAGCACGCGCACGCCGCCACTTCCGTATCCGTAAGACCCTGCGTGGCACCCCTGAGTCCCCGCGCTTGGTCCTGCACCGCTCTTCGCGCCACATGCACGTCCAGGTCATCGATGACTTGGCAGGCCACACCCTGGTTTCCGCATCCTCCATGGAAGCGGACATCCGTGCATTCGAGGGCGATAAGAAGGCAAAGGCTGCCAAGGTGGGCGAACTGATTGCTGAGCGCGCCAAGGCCGCTGGCATTGAGCAGGTCGTCTTTGACCGCGCAGGCTACAAGTACCACGGCCGCGTCGCTGCGCTGGCAGACGCCGCACGTGAAGGTGGTCTGAAGTTCTAATGATCATCGTCAACGGAAACATCAACGGAAGGATCGCGTAATGTCGGACCGTGAACAGCGTGACGGCGGACGCTCCGCCGAGAACAACAAGAACAACCGCGGCGGCAACGGCCGTCGCAACGATCGTCGTAACCAGCAGGACAACGAGCGCGATAAGTACATCGAGCGCGTTGTGACCATCAACCGCGTCTCCAAGACCGTTAAGGGCGGCCGCAACATGTCCTTCACCGCTCTCGTCGTCGTTGGTGACGGCCAGGGTCAGGTAGGCGTTGGCTACGGCAAGGCTAAGGAAGTTCCGGCTGCAATCCAGAAGGGTGCAGAAGAGGCTCGCAAGAACTTCTTCCGCGTACCTATGGTTGCCGGCACCATCACCCACCCGGTCGAGGGTCGCGACGCAGCGGGCATCGTCATGATGAAGCCCGCCGCTCCTGGTACTGGTGTCATCGCCGGCGGTGCTGCTCGTCCAGTGCTCGAATGCGCTGGCGTGCAGGACATTCTGTCGAAGTCCCTGGGCTCCGACAATGCACTCAACGTCGTCCGCGCTACCGTGGACGGCCTCAAGCAGCTGGTTCGCCCCGAAGAGGTTGCCGCACGCCGTGGCAAGTCCCTCGAAGAGGTCACCCCGGCCCGTATGCTGCGCAAGCGCGCAGGTCAGGAGGCATAAACAATGGCTCTGAAGATTACACAGGTAAAGGGCCTGGTGGGCACCAAGCCGAACCACCGCAAGAACATTGAGGCTCTGGGCCTCAAGCGCATCGGTCAGTCCGTAGTTAAGCAGGACACCCCGATTATCCGCGGTATGGTTCACAAGGTTCGCCACCTGGTCACCGTCGAAGAAGTGGCAGGGGAGTAAACCATGGCTGATATCATCAAGCTGCACGACCTGCGCCCAACCGCAGGAGCAAATAAGCCCAAGACCCGCGTCGGCCGCGGTGAGGCATCCAAGGGTAAGACCGCTGGTCGCGGTACCAAGGGCACCGGCGCTCGTAAGCAGGTTCCCGCTGCTTTCGAGGGTGGACAGATGCCCATCCACATGCGTCTGCCTAAGCTCAAGGGATTCAAGAACCCGAACCACGTTGAGTACCAGGTTGTTAACGTGGCTGACTTGGCCGAGAAGTTTGCCGATGGCGGCGACATCACCGTCGCTGACATCGCAGCTGCTGGCTTCGTCCGCGCTAACCAGCCGGTCAAGGTTCTGGGCAGCGGCGACATCAACGTTAAGTTGAACGTCACCGCAGACAAGTTCTCCAAGTCCGCTGTAGAAAAGATTGAGGCTGCTGGCGGTTCCGCCAACACCAAATAATCTGGACTAGAGAATAGCTACACCCCCTTTCCTCGCACTTTATGTGCGGGGCGAGGGGGGGCGTTGTCGATCTGTGGGGACGTATGCATAGCAGTGGTAGTGTTATCACAGTAAACACTCATTGCTATTAGCTAGGAGTCTGCTATGTCGTCCATTTCTTCATTCCTTGCCGCTATTATCTCCGCTGCGCTGGCGCTCGCCGGCTCCACCGGACCCGTCGACGCAAACCCGCAGCTGTCTCAGCCGGATAACACTGAGACCGCGCAGGTGGCCCAGGCGCAGTAGTCGCTAGCTCTTGGGCCTCATAGTCGCCCCGGGATCGGCTCAAAGCTACACAAAGGGTGGAACGCTTTCACGAGCGTTCCACCCTTATGTGGTTTTGGGTCCGTCCTAGGCCTCGTCCACGGTCTTTTCAAAAAGCCCTGGGAAGCGGTCATCGGGGTCCGTTACGGCCTTGATGGCATCGGGGAGTTTCCCACCATAGAGCTCCTCGAACCGCTCGCGGGAGTAGAAGGCCTCGGAGTACAGCGACTTGTGGCCGCCTAAGTCATTGACCTTCTCTTCAATGACGCGGTTGAACGCGCCATTGCCGGGGGCGCTGGGATCGACGTGATCGCCATCTACACCGGACCAGAAGCCGACGTTGACCCACGTCTTGCCAGGGCGCAACGGGTACAGCGGCCAGGGGTCCTGGGACTCGGCGGCAATATCGCCGGTGCCCACGAGATCGCCCACGCCATCGCGCAGGCGGATGGGGCAGAGCCATACCGGTTGGATATCGGAGGCCTGGAAGAACCAGTGGAGGAACTCCGGAAGGTTTTCCGGGGTGACCTCGATATCCTGGACCACGCGCTCGGCGCGCGGCTTGCCGTGTGGCTTTTTGATGAAGTTATACTCCAACTCGTACTTTCGGTCCAAGCGCACCAGCTTCCAATAGAAGGAGCTGCGGCGCAGCTCGCGCGGCCAGACCTTGCGCACCTTGGGGTTCTGGGCGCCAAAGGCCCGGGAGCACCAGAACCAGTCAGTATCCCAGCGCCAGATATAGTCGCGGATGGTAAGTCGGTCGCGCCGCATGCCCTGGGCGTGCTGCAGGCTGCGGTAGTAGATCTTATCCCGCGTGTAATCGGAGGTAGGGCCCTCCTCATCGGTAAAGCGCGCGAAGACGAGGTAGGCCTCGTCCTCGGAGAAGACCACGCCGTCTAGGCCATCGACGGTCTGACCCTCGTGGGTGTGGTTGACGGAGACATCGGCAAGCACGCGGCTTGCCTCTTCTACCGAGTGGAAGCGCTGCTCGCGCAGCTCCACGTAGGGCGGGACCGGCTCGAGCTCGATCTTGAGGCGCACCGCGTAGCCCAAAGAACCATAGGAATTGGGGAAGAGGCGGAAGAGGTCTACGTTTTGCTCGCGCGAACAGGTAAGAATCTCGCCGGTGCCGGTGAGGATGTCCATCTCGATGACGGACTCGTGCGGCAGGCCGTTGCGGAAACTGGTGGACTCCACGCCCATGCCGGTGACCGCGCCGCCCAGGGTGATGGTTTTTAGCTGCGGAACCACAAACGGCATAAGGCCGTGCGGCAAGGTGGCATCGACCAAGTCCTCGTAGGTGCACATGCCCTGCACATCGGCGGTGCGGGCGAGGGGATCGACCTCGATGACCCCGCCTAGGCCGGAGACGTCGAGGCCTACCTGATTCTCGCTGCGGCCGCGGAAGAGGTTAGAGGTTTTCTTGGCCAGGCGCACGCGCTTGCCTGCGGGGACCTCGCGGAAGCTGCGCAGCAAGGCGTCTACGCCGGCGCGGTGGGCCTGCCAGCCCACAGGCTCGATGCGCACGGCGTCGACGGGGCGCGGCTGCAGGGCAGAAACGCGCTCGCGTAAGTGATCCAAAAGGGTCATTTGGGCTCCTTTTAAAAGCGGCTGTCTTCCCACCAACGGCGCTCAGGAACGCCGGCGCGGGAGCCGGCCTCACCGAGCTTGATGCCCAAGAAGTGGTAGAGGTTAATGATATTGCGCTCGAAGCCCCACTCCGAGCCGGCCATGTAGATGCCGTAGAGGCGGGCGGTGGGCAAGCCGACCAGATCGCAGGCCTCTTCCCAGTTTTCCTTCAAGTTCTCGCACCATTCGTGCAGGGTGCGCATGTAATCAAAGCGCAAGGACTCGGTGTGGAAGACCTCGAAGCCATTGTCCTGCATGGCCTTGGTGACGTTGCCAGAGCCGGTGAGCTCGCCATCGGGGAAGATATAGCGGTCGATGAACCCGCCCTTGGGTGTCTTGTGGTTATCCGGGTAGGTGATGTTGTGGTTCAACATCAACCCGCCGACCTTGAGCTTGCTGTACATGAACTTGAAGAAGTCATTGTAATTCTGCACGCCGATGTGCTCTATGATGCCGATGGCGGAGATGGCATCGAAGCCTTGTTCTTTGACATCGCGGTAGTCCATGAAGCGGACCTCGGCCAGATCCTGCAGGCCTTCTTCTTCGATCTTTTTTTGGCCCCACTCGGCCTGCTCTTGCGACAAGGTCACGCCGATGGATTTCACGCCGCGGCGTGCGGCGTAGCGCACCATGCCTCCCCAGCCACAGCCCACGTCCAGGTGGGTGTCGCCTTCCTTTAGGCGCAGCTTGTCAAAGATGAGGCGGTACTTGTTTTCCTGTGCCTCCTCCAACGTGGCATCCGGGGTGGGGAAGTAGGCGCAGGTATAGGTCATGGAATCGCCCAAGAAGAGCTCGTAGAAGTCATTGCCCACGTCGTAGTGATCAGAAATGACGTCAGCATCGCGCTCCTTGGAGTGCTTAGACAGGCCGTCGTGCAGCTTACGGCGCAGCCAAGAGGCGCGCTCTACCTCAGGCACCGGCTGGATGTGGAAAGCACCCATGGAAGCAAGCGAACGAATCACGCGCGCCATGTCCTTGGCGCTGGGTTTTTCAAACTTGTCATACATCACGTGCAGGGCGTTGAAGATGCCGTACGGGTGGGCGGGGTGCTCACCTTCTACAGAGATGCCATCGGTGACGTAGGCGCGGGCGAATCCGACGTCGCCTGGGTGGGTGGCGATATAAGCAAGTCCGCCAAGGCTATTGATGGTGACCTTGTATTCGGCATCGACAGGGCCGGTGGCCGAGCCATCAAAGGCCTCCCAGCGGAACGGGTTGGGACTAGGGATGAAGACGTCGATGATCTCAGCAACGGTCATCGGCGTGAATTTTTTGCTCATTTAGACTTCTTTCGCAATGTTGGGTTCACACCAATAACGACCTTGGTGTTTAGGGACCGCAAGGCCGGAATACTACGGGTAGAAAATTGCGCAGGGCAATAATTAACATGGTAAACCCCTTGCGGAATAAGCGCGAAAGAAAAGGCAATCATTGTCACATAATGCGGGTTAGATGTGGCTCGCAGTTATATGGCTGGTAGGGTTATGGGGTCAAAAGTGTTCCACCGTTCCTTTGGGACTCCTTGTCTTTACTTCATAACGCCGTGTGAGAAAGATGTGGAGCCCTGAGGGGGCCAACGAGTGTCCACCTCCGTGTGTTGCTGCAATAAGAATCCTTAAGATTCGCGTGTGGCAGTGACAGCGGTAGGCCAGGAGGATTTTGTAGTGTCCGCCATTTTGCAGGCTTTTAAGGATGCCGACCTACGCAAGAAGATCGTCTTCACCGTCGTGATGATCATTGCGTACCGCATCGGTGCACAGATCCCGTCGCCGGGTGTAGATTACGCGTCAATTGCAGGACGCTTGCGTCAACTGACAGAGGAATCAGGAGACCTGTACTCCGTGATTAACCTGTTTTCTGGTGGCGCCCTATTGCAGCTGTCGATCTTCGCCATCGGCATCATGCCCTACATTACGGCTTCCATCATTGTGCAGTTGCTGACCGTGGTTATCCCGCGCTTTGAGCAGCTGAAGAAGGAAGGCCAGTCTGGGCAGGCAAAAATGACCCAGTACACCCGCTACCTCACGCTCGCCCTGGCACTGCTGCAATCCTCCGGCATCGTCGCATTGGCGGACCGTGAGCAGCTGCTGGGCCAGGGCGTGCCGGTCTTGGCGGAAGACCGCAACTTCTTCACCCTCATCCTGCTAGTGGTGACGATGACCTCCGGCGCCGTCCTCGTGATGTGGATGGGCGAGCTGATTACGGAAAAGGGCATTGGCAACGGTATGTCCCTGCTCATTTTCGCCGGCATTGCTACGCGTCTGCCTACCGATGGCATGAACATTCTGCAGAACAACGGCGGCATGGTCTTTGCCATGGTGCTGGCCGGCCTTATTGTCTTGGTCGTCGGCATTACCTTCATCGAGCAGGGCCAGCGCCGCATTCCGGTGCAGTACGCCAAGCGTATGGTGGGCCGTCGCCAGTACGGTGGTTCTTCCACGTACCTGCCGCTCAAGGTCAATCAGGCCGGCGTTATTCCGGTCATCTTCGCCTCCTCGCTGATTTACATGCCGGTGCTGATCACGCAGATCGTCAACTCCAGCTCCGTGGACACCCCGGATAACTGGTGGCAGCGCAATGTGATTGCGCACCTGCAGGCGCCGTCGTCCTGGCAGTACATCGTCTTGTACTTCCTGCTGACCATCTTCTTCGCATACTTCTACGTTTCGGTGCAGTACGACCCCGCAGAGCAAGCCGATAACATGAAGAAGTACGGTGGCTTCATCCCAGGCATTCGCCCGGGCCGCCCGACCGCGGAGTACCTCGGCTTTGTCATGAACCGCCTGCTGAGCGTCGGTGCACTGTACTTGGCGTTGATCGCCATCTTGCCTAATATCCTTTTGGACCTCGGCGTCGGCCACTCTTCTGCCAACGGCACCTCCGCCTTTGGTGGTACGGCCATCTTGATTATGGTCTCCGTTGCGTTGACCACGGTCAAGCAAATTGAATCCCAACTTCTCCAATCCAACTACGAAGGACTACTGAAATAATGCGTCTTGTACTTCTCGGCCCTCCCGGTGCTGGCAAAGGCACCCAGGCAGCAATCCTGAGCGAAAAGCTTGGTGTCCCGCACATCTCCACCGGCGATCTCTTCCGCGCCAATATTGGCGAGGGCACCCCGCTCGGGATTGAGGCGAAATCCTATATTGACGCCGGCAAGCTCGTGCCTACCGATGTCACCGCGCGCATGGTAGAAGAGCGCCTCGGCCAAGACGACGCCAAAAACGGCTTCCTCTTGGACGGTTTCCCGCGCACCACCGAGCAGGCCGATATCTTGGAAGAACTATTGTCCAAGAAGGGCGAAAAGCTCGACGGCGTATTGAACTTCGAGGTGTCTGAAGACGTTGTTGTTGAGCGCATGATGGCCCGTGGCCGCGCCGACGATAATGAAGAAACCATCCGCACCCGCCTCGGCGTTTACCGCGAAGAGACCTTCCCGCTCATCGAGCACTACGGCGATGCCATCATCCCCATTAAGGCAGAAGGATCCGTCGAAGAGATCAACGCCCGCGCCATGGAAGCACTGGGCAAGTAGTGGCTTTTCGGCGCCGCACCAAGCGCATCCCCGCCCGCACCGCAGGTGAGCTGGATGCTATGCAGGCGGCTGGCGAGATCGTCGGCAAGGCGCTGCAAGCAGTCCGCGCTGCGGCGGCGCCAGGGGTGAGCACTCTCGAGCTCGATGCGGTGGCGGAACAGACCATCCGCGATGCCGGTGCCACCCCTACCTTCAAGGGCTACGAGGGCTTTCCGGGCTCCGTTTGTTCCTCCGTCAACGATGTCATCGTGCACGGCATCCCGGATGCTAAGACGGTGCTTGCCGATGCCGACCTCGTCTCCATCGACTGCGGTGCCACCCTCGATGGGTGGGTAGGAGACAGCGCATGGTCCTTTCCCATCGGCGAACCCGATCCGGACGTTGCGGCATTGAACGCGGCGACCGAATGGGTGCTGATGGAAGGCCTGCAGGCGATGGTCCCGGGCAACCGCCTGACGGATGTCTCCCACGCCCTGGAGCAGGCGACTTACCGCGCCGAAGAAAAGTTCGGCGTATCCCTCTATATCGTGGACGGTTATGGTGGTCATGGAATTGGCCGGACCATGCACGAAGAACCCTACTTGGAAAATGAGGGAAAGCCTGGCCGCGGTCCCCTCATTCAAGAGGGCTCTGTACTGGCCATCGAACCCATGCTCACCTTGGGCACCGTCGATAGCGCGGTGCTAGAAGATGACTGGACAGTGGTCACACTCGATGGCTCCACTGCCGCCCACTGGGAGCATACGGTAGCCGCGACGGCGGACGGCCCACGCATTCTCACTAGGCGCTCTTGATATACATTCCTAAAAATCGCCTCTTAAACTAGGCGATAATCCCCTGAAAGGTTTATACTCACCACTATGTCTAAATTCAGCCTCCGCAAGTTAAGTGCCACCGTTGCTGCACCAGCAGTGGCTGGTGTCATGGCATTGAGCACCATTGCCGGTGCCCCGGCAGCTTCTGCTCAGCAACTCCCTAATCTTGATCAGCTCACCGCGCAGGCCCAGCAGCAAGTTGATAACTTCCAGGGCCAGACCCGTGACCAGGCATGGCAGACCCGTACTGACATCCTGGATCAGGCTGAGAAGTACGCCCCAGAACTGGCACCGAATGTACAGTCCGCAGTGGATAGTGCACTGGAATTCCTTTTCCCGGGCCTAGTTGCGCAGAAGAACGAGGAAGCACGCCAGGCTCGCGAGGATGCTGAGCGCGCACACGCACAGCAGGTTGCGGAAGAAAAGGCGAAGGCTGAAGAAGCGGCGCGCCGTGCGGAGGAGCAGCGCCGCGCTAACGAATTCGACCGTGGCTCCTGCCCAGCAGACGCCAAGATCTGCGTCGACCTTGATGGCCGCCGCACCTGGTTGCAGGAAGGCGGCGAGGTTTCCTACATTTCCCCATCCATGTCCGCTGGCATGGTGGGTGAGGAAACCCTGCGCGGCACCTTCCACGTTAATCGCAAGGTGAAGGACGAGATCTCCCGCGAGTTCAACAACGCGCCGATGCCGTACTCCATCTACTTCACCAACAACGGCCACGCTTTCCACTTGGACAACACCAACGTTGACTCCAACGGTTGCGTCCACCTGCCGTACGATGCAGCAGTTCGCTACTGGAACGATGTCCAGATTGGCGACAAGGTCTACATCTACTAATTCGGTGTAGCTCACCGCGTGAGCGCACCCCGCCCTCGTGCTCGGTTCCGCAACTTGGAACTGAACGCGAGGGTATTTTTAGTTTTGTTCCAGGTTGAGAAATTAGGAAAGTGCGTACGGTTTGGAAATCGTGTCGCTGCAGCGTATGCTGGTTTGACGGTGTATAGCGCCAGTAGGTCTGGTTGGCTTGCACCACCGCAGTAGACAACAAACATGCAGGTGACAGGTACTTGTCTGTCGCCAGAAAAGTAGAGGTTATGGCTAAGGAAGGCGCAATTGAGGTAGAGGGTCGCATCGTCGAGCCTCTGCCAAACGCAATGTTCCGTGTCGAGCTCGACAATGGGCACAAGGTTCTTGCACACATTTCCGGTAAGATGCGTCAGCACTACATCCGCATCCTCCCGGAGGATCGCGTCGTCGTAGAGCTGTCTCCTTATGACCTGACCCGCGGACGCATCGTCTACCGCTACAAGTAAACACAGTCAGCCTCCTCACCCAAGGGCGAAGCATGACTTTGTCCTGTACACCTCAGGCTACGGTGGCCTGAGCCCGCACTGGTAAGTAACCCAAGGACTCCCGGCACGGTCCGGGCGAAGCGTTGCATGGAGCGGGACGGATGGGGAGAAAACCGCCGTAACAACCCGAAAGGACACGCCTTATGGCACGTCTAGCTGGTGTTGACCTCCCACGCAATAAGCGTATGGAGGTCGCTCTCACCTACATCTACGGCATCGGTCCAACCCGTGCCAAGGAATTGCTAGAAAAGACTGGCATTTCTCCTGACCTGCGCACCGACAACCTGGATGATGAACAGGTTTCGGCACTGCGTGACGCAATTGAAGGCTCCTGGAAGGTAGAGGGTGACCTCCGCCGCCAGGTTCAGGCTGATATTCGTCGCAAGATTGAAATCGGAAGCTACAAGGGTCTGCGCCACCGTCGCGGTCTGCCAGTACGCGGTCAGCGTACGAAGACCAACGCGCGTACTCGTAAGGGCCCGAAGAAGACGATCGCAGGAAAGAAGAAGTAGTTCATGCCTCCAAAGACTCGTTCCGGCGCACGCCGTTCCGGCCGTCGCGTCGTCAAGAAGAATGTGGCTCTGGGCCACGCATACATCAAGTCCACCTTCAACAACACCATCGTCTCGATCACCGATCAGACCGGTGCTGTTATCTCCTGGGCATCCTCCGGCCACGTTGGCTTCAAGGGTTCCCGTAAGTCCACTCCGTTCGCTGCGCAGATGGCCGCTGAAAGCGCCGCACGCAAGGCAATGGACCACGGCATGAAGAAGGTTGACGTATTCGTCAAGGGTCCGGGCTCCGGCCGCGAGACCGCCATCCGTTCCCTGCAGGCTGCAGGCCTTGAGGTTTCCTCGATCACGGATGCAACTCCACAGCCGCACAACGGCTGCCGTCCGACCAAGCGTCGCAAGGTTTAAGGGAAGGAAAGAGGTAAGAAAATGGCTCGTTACACTGGCCCCGCTACCCGCGTATCCCGCCGTCTTCGCGTCGACTTGGTCGGCGGAGACATGGCATTCGAGCGCCGCCCGTACCCTCCGGGACAGGCTGGCCGCAACCGCATCAAGGAATCTGAGTACCTGCTGCAGCTCCAGGAGAAGCAGAAGGCAAAGTACACCTACGGTGTGCTGGAGCGTCAGTTCCGCCGCTACTACACCGAGGCTAACCGCCTCCCAGGCAAGACCGGTGACAACCTGGTCATCCTTCTGGAAACCCGCCTGGACAACGTAGTTTACCGCGCAGGTCTGGCACGCACCCGCCGCCAGGCACGCCAGCTCGTTTCCCACGGTCACTTCACCGTGAACGGCAAGAACATCAACATCCCGTCCTACCGGGTTACGCAGTACGACATCATCGATGTCCGCCCGCGTTCCCAGAAGATGGAATGGTTCGAAGACGCTCAGGACGCTCTTATCGATGTCAACGTACCGGCATGGTTGCAGGTCGTTCCTGATACGCTGCGCATCCTCGTGCACCAGTTGCCCGAGCGCGCTCAGATCGACATTCCGCTGCAAGAGCAGCTCATCGTCGAGCTTTACTCGAAGTAAACTGTTATACCGCACGGCCCTTCAAGGCCACGCGGTCCATCAGGAATCTTCAACCTCAAGATTTTTACCCCCTCTACCGGCGTCAAATAGCGGTCGCCGAAAAGGAGAATTGCAATGCTCATTTCCCAGCGTCCTCAGCTCACCGAGGAATTCATCGACTCGTCTCGTTCCAAGTTCGTCATCGAACCGCTCGAGCCGGGCTTTGGCTACACCCTCGGTAACTCGCTGCGTCGCACCCTGCTGTCGTCCATCCCGGGCGCAGCGGTAACCTCCATCAAGATTGATGGTGTGCTCCACGAGTTCACCACCATCAACGGTGTGAAGGAAGACGTTTCCGAGATCATCTTGAACATCAAGAGCATGGTCCTGTCCTCCGACTCCGATGAGCCGGTGGTTATGTACCTGAGCAAGGAAGGCCCTGGCGATGTCACCGCTGGCGATATCCAGCCGCCGGCTGGCGTGGAGATCCACAACCCGGATCTGCACATCGCTTCGCTGAATGACACCGCTAAGCTGGACATTGAGCTCGTCGTCGAGCGCGGCCGTGGCTACGTCCCGGCTGCCGCAACCTCTGGGGAAATCGGCCGTATTCCAATCGACCAGATTTACTCTCCAGTACTGAAGGTCTCCTACAAGGTCGAAGCTACTCGTGTTGAGCAGCGCACCGACTTTGACAAGCTGACCATCGACGTCGAAACCAAGAACTCGATTTCCGCCCGCGATGCCCTGGCTTCTGCCGGCGGCACCTTGGTCGAACTCTTCGGCCTGGCACGCGAGCTGAACAACGCAGCCGAAGGCATCGAGATTGGTCCCTCCCCGCAGGAGACCGAGTACATCGCCGCCTACGGCATGCCTATCGAGGACTTGAACTTCTCCGTTCGCTCCTACAACTGCCTGAAGCGTCAGGAAATCCACACCGTCGGCGAGCTTGCAGAATGCACCGAGTCCGACCTGCTGGATATCCGTAACTTCGGTCAGAAGTCGATTAATGAGGTAAAGATCAAGCTGGCTAACTTGGGCCTTGCTCTGAAGGATACCCCTGAGGACTTCGACCCCACCCAGCTCGAGGGCTACGACGCAGAAACCGGTGACTTCAAGGACCCGGCTGCGGACGATTCCGAGTAAAGAATCACCCTGAACTGCGGCACTCGTTGCCGCGCGCTCAACTTTTACCGCACACGAGGAGTAAACAATGCCTACCCCGAAGAAGGGTGCCCGTCTCGGTGGCTCCGCCAAGCAGCAAGCTCACATGCTGAGCAACTTGGCAGCTAGCCTGATCGAGCACGGCGCCATCAAGACCACCGATGCCAAGGCGAAGGTTCTTCGCCCGTACGTCGAAAAGATCATCACCAAGGCTAAGTCCGGCACAATCGCTGACCGCCGCGCAGTGCTGAAGCTCATCCCGCGTAAGGATGTTGTTTCCCACCTGTTCGACGAGGTTGCACCGAATTTTGAGAACCGTGAGGGTGGCTACACCCGCACCATCAAGCTGGACAACCGCACCGGTGACAACGCCCCGATGTCCCAGATCTCCCTCGTTCTTGAGGAGACCGTGACCTCCGAGGCTAACCGCGCTACCCGCGCTGCCGCTTCCAAGGCCGCTGAGGCTGAAGAGGCTCAGGCAGACGAGGCTGCAGAGACCGAGGCTCCGGCCGAGGACACCGCTGCTGAGGAGTCCGAGGAGAAGTAATCTCCCTCGGCCACTGAATCCGCGCCGGACCTAACGCCGTGCGTGGATTGCAGTTCCTACTCGCAGAAGTAGCGCACAATCGCCGCCTTCCCATTCTCTTTACGAAGAGACGGGGAGGTGGCTTTTGTCGTTTTGAACTTGGAACCTCAGGTACTTGGTCCCGCCCCCTCGTCCCGCTCCCCTCGTCCCGCTCCGCCATGCAGCAGACCACGCACTCTCCGTTTCTTGGCGCCCTAGGCACAACCTCCGATGCGCAAGCTCCTATGTGCATCCTCCTCTGCGCAACCTCCTCTGCGATAACTGAGCAAATGTGGCCCTCAGATATTGCATTTTCTGCTCAAAACGAACAGGGGAGGTGTAGCAGGAGAGGTTGCACATTTCGGGAACCCGCCGATGCCTCCGGTAGCATTAGGTTCACCATGACTGAAGCAGCACCGATCTCATATGAGAGACCAGCGGAAGGATTCGTTCGGCTCCGGTTGGATCTGGCCTATGATGGCACCGATTTCCACGGCTGGGCCAAGCAAAAGGGCGGACTGCGCACCGTTCAGGGCGTGCTCGAGGAGCAGCTGGCAATGATCGCTCGCACGGAGGTACCGCTGACGGTGGCCGGGCGTACTGATGCGGGCGTCCATGCGCGCGGGCAGGTGGCGCACGTGGATGTGCCGCTGGAGATGCTGGAGCAACGGTCCGTAGCAAATGATCCGGGGAAGTTGGTGCGCAGGCTTGCAAAGCTGTTGCCGGAAGACGTCCGGGTGCACGGCTGCGAATTCGCGCCAAAGGGTTTTGATGCCCGATTCTCCGCGCTGCGCAGGCATTATGTGTACCGGATAACCACCAGCCAGCGGGGTGCGCTGCCGACTCGGGCGCGCGATACTGCCGAATGGTTTAAACCGGTAGATATCGATGCCATGCAGGATGCAGCCACCGCACTGGTGGGCCTGCACGATTTTGCGGCATTTTGCAAGGCCAAGCCGAATGCCACCACCATTCGCGAATTACAGGAATTTAGCTGGCGGGATGTATCGACGCCGGAGGAACCGCAGCTCTTTGAAGTCCGCGTAGTCGCGGATGCATTCTGTTGGTCGATGGTCCGCTCCTTAGTAGGTTGTTGCTTAATCGTTGGCGAAGGCCGCAGGGACGTCGACTTTGCCGCGGCCTTGCTACAAGAGACAAAACGCTCCTCCCGCATCCCGGTGGCGCCGGCGAAGGGTCTGTCCTTAGTCCAGGTGGATTACCCGAAACCGGGCGGAATGTCCGCGCGGGCTGATGTGACGCGGGAAAAGCGCACCGTTGAGTAACCCCGCGCTGCCAAGTGGCAGGGCCGTGGCGCCTACGCTAGCCTGAAGCCTGGGTTTATTTAGATTTTCGGGGAATTTTCGGGGGGAAATTCATGGCACGTCCATTGCCAACGACCAAGGCCCAAGTCTCGGGCCATAAATTTTTACGCCGCCGCGTGGAACACGGGCTCGTGTTGGGGGATACCCGCATGATCCACGATCCGCTGGCCCGCCGCCGCAAGGCGATGATGTTCGGCGGAGTAGGCGTGGCCTTTTTGGCGGTCGGTTCTGGCCTTTTGGCCTGGTTGCAGCCGAGCCCGCAGCCGGGGGATGCACCGATCGTGCGCTCGGAGCAGGGCCAGCTCTTCGTGGACGTCAACGATACGTATCACCCCGTCTACAACCTCTCTTCCGCGCGAATTATCGCCGGCGAGGCGGCCGAGGCGCAGACCATTGGGGACGAGCATTTGCGCCAGGCCTCGTTGGGCACGCCTGTGGGGATTTCGGATGCGCCCGGGTATCTAGCTGCGCCGGGCGAGGCACCGCAGCGCTCGTGGGCGGCGTGCCTTGCCGGGCATGATGAACAGCCCGCGGATAACCCCACCAGCATCGATGGCCAACAGGTAGCCAAAGAGGAGGTCATCGTGGTGGCGGATCCGCCACAGGAGGGCTTTGGGGAGAAGCGCGCCGCGCTCGCAGAAATGGATGGCACGCAGTGGCTGCTCACCGCAGACGGGCGCGTGCGCTTGCCCGATGCGCAGAGCACGGAGGGCCGCGTCATTCGCCGGGGGATTGGCATTGACGGGAGCACCCATGCCTGGCCCGTTCCCGCGGAGTTGCTCAATGCCTTTGCGGAACAGCCGCTGCTGACGTTCCCGGATCCGCTGCCAGACATCATGGACACCGGGCAGGGCCAGTGGGCCCGGACGGACGACGGCGTGGCGGAGCTCTCCGCCACCCAGGCAGACATGCTGGTTAGCTACGGCGCAACGCGCGTGGAGGCCACCCCGCACGAGGTAGGCGCGCTTGCCGATGCCCCCTTAAACTTCCGCCTGCCCACCACCACCTTCGACTTCGTTGGCCCAGATGAAGGCTGGATGTGCGCCGATAGTGAGGGCGGTGCAGCGATGGTGACAGAGAACCCCGGGACGGTAGCGCTCGCAGGAGAGGGCATAGCGGATCGCTTTGGTGGGCTATCGGCAGGCGGAGTCGGCGTGGATACCGGTCATGGCTACCACGTTGTCTCGCCTACTGGGCAGCGCCATGCAGTCGATAACGAAGAACTCTTGGAGGCCCTCGGCACCGGCATCGGAGCCGAGGTTCCGTGGGAAATCATCCGGCTATTGCCAGAGGCATCGCGCTTGGACCGAGACGAAGCGCTACAGGTCAGCCGCTAGGCGGTGCTAGCCCGCACCGCGCTCGGTGTTCACGCTGAAAAGCACGAGCGGTAGAACCTACGCCGACTTACTCTGCCTTCGGTCGGCGTAGCCCACGGGCAACCGCCAGGCCGGTCAGCAGCAGGACTAACCCGCCGAGCACCCACCCGGTCCGGCTCGCCGCCGGGGAGTGCTCGTCTTTGCTTGTTGGGATAGTCAGATCGCGCGCGGGCGCGGCGTACTCGCCATCGATATGGGTAAGGGCGGCGAGCGGATCGATGAAGCCGTTACCGGGCTCACCGGCAGAAAGCAGCCGTTGGCGTATATCGGCGGCGCTGGCGTCTGGGTAGCGCTCGGCTAATAGGGCGGCGGTGCCGCTGACCACCGGGGCTGCGAACGAGGTGCCGTGGAACTGCGACAGGGAATCCTCTTGGTCCTTCCCGTCTGCCCACCCACCGGCGGGGTTCAGCGCTAACGGTATAAATCCGTGGGCGGATAGTTGTGGGCCATCGGCGGGCGTGAGCGAGTATTCCGCAAGCGCGTGGGCATCTTCTTGGGCGCTAATGGATAATACGGTCGGTGAATCTGCGGGAAAGACGTGGTCGCCTTCTTCGCAGATACCGGAGGAAATATTGCCAGAGGCAGCGATGACTACGGCACCGGCATCTTCCGCGCGGTCAAGTGCCTCATCTAAGCGCGAGCTATCGATGCGCTGCGCGGTCTTCTCTGGGACGCAGGACACGACGGAAATGTTGATCACCCGGGCGTTGTCCTCCACAGCATGATCGATGGCGCGGGCCAGCGTATCGAGCGAACCGGTGGTGCTGTCTTCATCGGCGTTCCCGGCCGTGTCATCGTACTGACGATAATGCGCGCTGGTTTGGCGGATGGCGCGAACCTCGGCGCGCGGAGCGATGCCAATATCGTGGCCTGCGATGATGCCAGCTACGACGGTGCCGTGCAGGTCGCAATCCCGGTGCGGATCCGGTTCTTCTGGAGTGACCAAGTCCGCACCCGCAGTGAGATTCGGCAGTTGTTCGTGGTGGGCAACCCCGGTATCGATGACGGCTACCGTGACACCCTCGCCCGTGGCAAAGGAGTGCAGCTGGGAGCGGTAGGCGCGCTGGTCCTCGGAAGGTTCTGGCGCTAGGGGAGAAGGATGCGCGGTGGCGCATTCCCGGTCCGGTTCTCGTGCGGTTGCAGCGGGAGCTGCTGCGATGAAGCCGCCGGTTCCGGCGAGGACACACGCGGTGAGGGCACAAGCAGCAAGCCTTGAACCGCCGCTGAAACCAGGTTGTGCGGAAGAATGACGCGAGCGGTTGTGGTGCATTATCCCAGCCCCCGAATGAGCTCGAAGATCCCGGCGAGGTGCGCGGCAAGCGGCAGGCAGGCGGCGATGGTGAGGGACTCAATGCGTTCGAACCAGGCGATGGTCGTCGGCTCCACCTCGCTCATTTTGGCCGTCCACAGTGGGGCGCTTAGCATCGCGGCAAGCAGGAGGGCCGCAACCACCGTTGGCGCCCAAGCGCCGGCAAGCCCATCTGCGGCAATCGCATGCACGGCGCACAGACAGGCGGTGAGGCAGGCAATCATGGCGACGAGCATGAGCGCCCAGCTGGCAAGGACGCGCCCGTGACGCGCGGCGTGCATGACCACCGTTCCGGCAACAGAGACGCAGAGCGCTTGGACGAAGCCGAGCCCGGTTAAGCCGGTGCCGAAAAGCACGGCGATGCGAGAACCGATGGTAGAAGCAGCGGACCCCGCCTTATCTACGGCGCCGTCTGTGGCCACGAGCGTGCCCGTGCCGGTGAAACTGAGCGCGATGAGCGCTGGAATGAGGCAGAGCGCGATTCCGCAACAGATGCCTTCGTAGGCGTACCCGGCGCGGGTGGCGCGATCTGCCACGTCGGGCTGGCGCTCATCCGAGACGGCGAGGTCTTGGCCCGCGGTGGGCAATTGCGGCACCTTGAGCCCTGCGGTGGCGATGGTTAGCGCGGGGGCGGTGGCAAGCAAAATGACTCCCGCGATAACGGTGCCCGCGGCCGCTGCGGTGCCGTGGCTCGTGCCGATGCCGGAATTGCCACTCAGCCCGGGAAGCAGATAGCTCACGGCCGCGATGAGCACTAACCCGGCGATGGTGAGCGCGCCGGAGGTTATCCGTACGGTGCTTAGCCGGGTGAGGTGGCAGGCTAATAAGGCCACAAGCAGCGTGGCACTGGCGGTGAGGGCGGCATAGGGGGCATCGGCAAGCGCGGGCGAAATAAGCGCCCATCCGCTTGCAGCCCCCGCAGTCAGGGCGAGCATGACAAGGGATAGCGCTCGCGTCCACAGGGCGAGCACGAAGGCCGCGACGGCAAGCCCGGCGCAGGCCACCGCCGGGTACGAGAGGACCCAGGCCACGGCGAAGGCAGCGGCAAGCCCGGTCCACGCCCAAACGATGGGAATGGCAGAGGTGGTGTCGTCGTGGCTCTGCGCGGCAAGGGATTCGGCGGCATCGCGGATGACGGGCGCGGGCCGCTCCTCGCGCGGGGCGAGCACCAGGATGGAGCCTTCCGCAAGCGGCGTGGCGGCAAGCGGTGCGGTGAGGTCGATGGCGCGCCCGGAGGCCGTGCTGGCGCGCCACGGCGAGGCGATCGCGGGTGCATCGACAAGGTCAGTAAGTTCTGCCATGAGCTCGCCGAGGCTGGAGCTTAACGGCAATGCTACGTCTGCTTCCTTGTGGAAGGAATCTGCATGGATGCGGATGGTAAGGCGCAGGTGATGCGCCGTTGGAGCGGTCATAATTCCCCCGAATTGTCTCATGATTGTGGGCGTCCCCCTTGCCCAATGCCACATATTGTGGCTTACTGGTGGCGTCGTGTCCACCGCAGCGCGGGGAATCTTGGCAGGGGGCCAAGAGCGCTAAGCGTGTGGATCGGGGGAGGATTTTACCCATGCTTGGGATCAGGGAAACCCACATCGTGGAGCCATTGACCGTGCCGCTCAGGGACGCGCCACCGCCGCTTCCCACCGGCACCATCGAGGCAGAAGAAGTTCCAGAAGCGGTGCGCCCACAGCCGGTGCCCTTGGTGCGCTTGCTACTACCCATCGTGATGATTGCCGCAATGTTGGGCATGGTGGCGCTGATGGTGCTGGGCGCGGGCGACTCGCGGCATATCAGCCCGGTATCCCTGATGTTTCCGCTCATGATGCTGGCCAGCATGGCCATGATGTTTGGGCCACAAAATAGCGGGCAGGACCCGGATGAAACCCGGCGGACCTACTTGCGCCACATTAAGGCGCTGCGGGAAAAGGCCCTGGATAATGCCGGTGCGCAGCGCGCGCACGAGCTATACCGGCACCCGGATCCTGCGGGGTTGGAACCGTTGGTGGGCTCGCGGCGCATGTGGGAGCGCGGGCCCGATGATCCGGATGCCTTGGAGGTGCGCGTGGGCACCGGTCCCACCACGTTGTGCACACCCATCAACGTGCCGGATTCCGGCGCGACCGAGGACCTGGACCCGGTCTGCGCGGTGAGCATGCGCCAGGCCATCAAGGCGGTGGGCACCGTGCCCGATATGCCGGTGGTTATCCAATTGCAGGCCTTTAGGTTTTTATCCTTTACCGGCGATAATGCCCGCGATACGGTGCGCGCCCTCGTCATGCAGTTAGCCCTGGCGCACGGTCCCGAGACCATCGGAATCGAGGCCATCGGCGGCGAGTGGGAGTGGCTAAAATGGCTGCCGCATACCCGGGAGCCAGACAAGGCGCGGTTTCGCATTGTGCTTGTCGATGCCCTCCTGACCACCGGCACCGAAGAATTCTTCCACGGCGATTCTTATACCACTGTCATTGAAGTAGGCGGTGCACCATCGTCCGCGTTGAGCCTGCGTGCGGAACAAGAAGGCTTGTGCCTCGTTGCGGCGGATACCCTGCAGGCGGTCACGGCCGCGGGCGTGGAAGAACTGGGTACACCCGATTATTTGGGCACTGCCGCGGCCACGATTATGGCCCGCCGGATGGCGGTCTTTCGCCGACCCGATAGCACCTCTGGGCGCCGGGGCAATGATTTGCTGGGGCTGCTCGGCTACAGCGGCGTGGATGAGTTGGCCGCTAGCGGCATGTGGCACGGACGCGATGGCGCCTCGCGGCTCATGGTGCCCATCGGCATCGATTCCATTGGGCAGCCGGTGACCGTGGATCTCAAAGAATCCGCGCATGGGGGAATGGGTCCACATGGCCTGTGCATCGGAGCAACGGGTAGTGGTAAATCTGAGCTCCTGCGCACCCTAGTGACCGCACTGGCCGCCACGCATAGCCCGGATGAGCTCAATCTGGTACTGGTGGATTTCAAGGGCGGTGCGACCTTCCTAGGCTGTGACCGCCTGCCGCATACCTCCGCGGTCATTACCAACCTTGAAGAGGAATCTACCCTGGTAGAGCGCATGTATGATGCCATTTCCGGGGAGATGAACCGCCGCCAAGAACTCCTGCGCACCGCGGGAAACTTTGCCAATGTAGGCGAGTACAACGCCTCTGCGGATGCCGTGCGTAACTACGGCCCCTTACCGGCGCTGATCATCGTCGTGGACGAATTTTCCGAGCTCTTGGGCCAGCACCCGGACTTCGCCGAGCTCTTCGTTGCCGTGGGGCGCTTGGGGCGCAGTCTCCACGTGCACCTGCTTTTGGCCTCCCAAAGGCTGGAGGAAGGGCGCTTGCGGGGACTGGACTCCCACTTGTCCTACAGAATCGGTCTTAAAACCTTTTCCTCTGCCGAATCCCGCCAGGTCCTTGGCGTGACCGATGCCTACCACCTTCCCGGCCAACCCGGCGCCGGCTACCTGAAATCCGATGCCGAGGATCTCACCCGGTTTCAGGCCTCCTACGTATCAGGGCCGCTCGCGCGCCGGGCTGCGACTAGCACGGGGATGCACGCGGCCACGGGCCAGGACGGCAACCCCGCGGGCCCGCCGCGCCGGGTGGAGCTTTTTACAGGCTGGGCGCAGGACGATGCCGCTGCACAGAATTCGCCCACGGTGGTGATGGATGAATCCACATCGGTGCTTACCGAGGTGGTTCGCGCCGCCGGCGAGGAAGCCGCCGCGCGTGGCCAGGAGGCCCACCGCATTTGGTTGCCACCGCTGCCACCGGTCATCGAGCTTTCGTCCCTCGATAGGGAGGGCGCGGAGTCCACCGCAGCGGAACTGTCCGCGCCGATTGGGATTATCGATAGGCCTTACTACCAGCGCCAAGACCAATTAGTCATCGACTTTCACCAACACGGCGGCCACCTTGCACTGTGCGGGGGACCGCAATCCGGCAAGTCGGGCGCGCTGCGCACGATAGTCTCGTCCCTGGCGCTCAACCGGCGGCCGGAAGATATTCGCTTTTATGTCATCGACTTGGGCGGTGGGCAGCTAGCCGCCCTGGACCGGCTACCGCACGTTGCCGGGGTAGCCGGGCGCGAAGAAGGCGAAAAGATCCGCCGCATCGTCGATGAGGTTGCCGGGTTTATCCGCCGGCCGGAATCGCGCGAGACCTTCTTGATTATCGACGGCTGGCACCACATTGGCCCGTCCAATGCGGAGTTTGAGGATTTAGCTGAATCCATTACGGATATCGTTGCTGATGGCGCCTCCGCCAATGTCCACGTCGTCATCGCGACCTCCCGGTGGACCACGATGCGCCCGACAATTAGGGATCTCATTGCGAACCGCCTCGAGCTGCGCTTAGGTGAGTCGCTCGATTCGCTTATTGACCGCAAGCTGCAGCAAAAACTGCCCAGCGCCCCGGGCAGGGGGCTGACACAGGCCGGCGAAAATATGCTGCTCGCGCATACCTCGAATCAAGATATCGCCCATATCTGCCGCGTGCATGCTAACGCCGTTCCCGCCCCGCAGTTGAAGATGCTGCCCGCGGTACTAACCCCAGAGGCGCTCGCCGCCCATGGCGAAGCCCCCACTGGTGGCATCCCGTGGGGCATCGGCGGGCGCGATCTTTCCACCTTGGCGTGGAATCCGGAGTGCGAACCGCACCTGGTTGCCATCGGCGCCCAGGGCTGTGGCAAGTCCAACTTCTTGGCGCAGGTCATGCGTGGGGTTAGCGGCCTTCCGCGGGAGGAGACGCGGCTGGTGGTCATCGATCAGCGCCGTGCTCACCTGGGCACGCTGGATCAAGACATGGTGGCGGCCTATGCTGCGACGCAATCCAGTGCGCAGGAGGAAATCGTCAATACCGTTCGCACGCTGGAACAACGCTTGCCGGGGCCAGATATCACCCCAAAGCAGCTCGCCGCCCGCGATTGGTGGGAGGGCCCAGATATCTATGTGGTGATCGATGATGCGGACCTGGTCAGCGATATCGCCCTCGCGCCCTTGATCGATCTTCTGCCGCACGCGCGGGACATCGGCTTGCACATGGTCATCGCCAGAAAATCCGGCGGCATCGGCCGGGCACTGTTCGGCCAATTCTTTTCCGCGGTGCGCGACCTGCAACCCGCGTTCCTGCTTTTCGATGCCGACCGCGACGAAGGCGCCATCTTCGGGCTAAAGCCCAGCCACCAGCCGCCCGGGCGCGGGCAGTGGAGCATCCGCGGCGAAAACTTGGGAATCGCCCAGGTGGTTTACGGGGAAGGAAAAGAATAAATGTCTACAGAAACACCTGTCTCCGCACCAACGGCAACGATTACGGTGACCGTTATGGATTCGGCCACCATCTTTGAAGGCCCGGAAACCGTGTACCGCTACGATCTCGCCGGAACAGGCATCGTAGAAGGCAAGGCTTTAGGCCACGTCATGGACCAGATCGCGAAAATCGCTGGATCCGCCTGGCCGGACGTGGACGTATCCGTCATCGCAGATCCTTCTGGCACCGCCATCTCCCGGGAAGCCGTCACCATTGTGAAGCGCCAGCTCGATGTAGCCGGCGCCCGCCAGCGGCAGCAGGATGTACCGCACGCACCGGAATCAACGCCAGCACGGGGTACTGAATCGGTTGCGGGCCCCCCAGAATCCGCGCCCACCGCCCAAATGGATATTCCCATGGAACGCCCGGAAGCGGTTCCGGAAACAGGGGCCGAACCCAGAGCCGGAGCCGCAACTGGAACTGGCGCGCGAGCAGGCAAGGGGCAGGAAACAGGCACGCGGTGGGGCGATAAGCTGCGCGGCTGGATAGGTGCCATCGACATGTTCCACGTCGCAATCGTCGTGGTGATCCTTGCCGTCATCGGTGCCTCGTGGTGGGCTATGGGTGCGAATGCGTCTAATGATGAGGACGAAGGCGAGGCCGGAACCATCGCTGGAGGTACCACCACTGCAAGCGGCACCGAATCCGTGCCGACGGACGAATCTGGTGGTGGCAGCGAGGACAACGCGGACGCGCCTGGCGACGCGGGTGGCGATGGCGGGCTCAACCCTGGCGAAAAACGCCTCGATATTGAAGGGCTCTCCGTTGTCCTTCCCACCGGTTTTCAAGCCACCGTGGAGGAAGGACTGGTGACCGCCACAGGAGAAGACCCTGATTTACGGATCCTCTTAGCGGCGGACTCGCTTTTTAACGTGCCAGCTAGGGCGCTCTTTGAAGAAATCAAAGCGCAGGTTGATAAGGATCCGGAACTGCGCGATGTATCCGAGGACGCAGGGCGTCTGCACTATGTAGAAGACCCCGGCGATGGCTCCGTTGTGGAATGGACCATCTGGGAAGAGACCGGGCACCACATGTCGGTGGGGTGTCATACCCGCCATAACGCCAATGCCGTGCAAAAAGCAGCGTGCCGGATGGCCACCGAATCCCTGAGCAAGAAATAAACAGAAAAGTTTTTAACATCCCGGGAACCATATAGGCCTGAGCGCAGTCCAATAACGGTGAGAAAGCACAGAAGCTTTTTCGGGGGAAATCACACTCAACATCTCTTCCCGCCCTAAGGAGGGGCGCACTGTTATGTCTCAGACTTTTAAGACACAAGCCGATGTCATGGTCTCCACCGCCGGCCGCGTCGATAACACCAATGACGAAGTCCAAGGCGAGCTCACCCGCCTGCAGGGTGTAGTGGATTCTGTCCGCGGCAGCTGGGCCGGCCAGGCGCAGGTTTCATTCGATAACTTGATGCAGCGCTACAACACCTCCGCGCAGCAACTGCGCGAGGCATTAACGTCGATTTCTGAAAACATCCGCAGCAATGCCCACAACTTTGACAACGTCGAAGCCGAAAACACCCAGGCCTTCTCCAATGTTGGCGGCGGCCTCGCCCTGTAACCCAGCCACCTCCACCAGCAACTTCGAAAGGAACCATTTTCCGCATGTCCGAGATCAAGTACCAATTCGGCGCCATCTCTACTGCCGCAGCTGATATCAACGCTACCTCCGGCCGCATCAACAGCACCTTGGCCGACCTCAAATCCCGCCTCCAACCCATGGTGAGCACCTGGGAAGGTGAATCCGCAGTGGCTTATAACCAGGCGCAGGCTAAATGGGATAAGGCGGCACAAGAACTCAATACCGTGCTGGCAACCATCTCCAAGACTGTGTCCCAAGGCAATGACGCAATGAGCGATGTCAACCGTCGCGCCGCCGCTAGCTGGGGATAATGCACCGTTGGCAACATCTATCTAGCCTGCTTCTTTAATGCGCAGTAGGGGAATCGGGCGGTGCCCGTGCCCGTATCCAATCCGGCAGGAGGCGAACGCAGCCGCCGTCCCCTTACCGCGCTATTTACACAAACCGCCATATAGAACCTCTTTTACCGGTACCTTTTCTTTCTGAGAAGGTACCGGTTTCGGCGTTTTGGTCTTTTGCCCCGGTAGCGGCTAGGATTGTAACCCTATGTGTTCGTTCGTCGGCAAGCAGCTGGCGAAGCGCTTCCCGCAGGTCTCCACCGGCCGCTGTTGGGAAGCGAATGGATGCTTAGCGCTGGCCGGCAGTTCCGAGACAGACTTTCAAGGAGTCATTTTGTCTACTTTCCACCCAAAGAGCGGTGACATCACCCGCAAGTGGTACGTCATCGATGCTACTGACGTGGTGCTGGGCAAGCTTGCTTCCACCGTGGCAGACCTGCTGCGCGGCAAGCACAAGCCACAGTTCGCACCCAACGTTGACACCGGTGACCACGTCATCATCATCAACGCTGACAAGATTCACGTTTCTTCCACCAAGCGCGACCGCGAAATGCGCTACCGCCACTCCGGTTACCCGGGCGGTCTGAAGTCCATGACCCTGGGTCAGTCTTTGGACGCCAACCCGGTCCGCGTTATCGAAGAATCTGTTGCCGGCATGATGCCGCACAACAAGCTCTCCCGCGCTTCCATCAAGAAGCTGCACGTCTTCGTAGGCGATGAGCACCCGTACGCCGGTCAGAAGCCGGAAACCTTCGAGTTTAAGCAGGTGGCACAGTAATGGCTGAGCAGAACATCGACAACAATGTAGCCGAGGCTGCTGACATCGCTGCAGCAAGCGCCGCTACCGAAGAGTTCACCAACACCATCGGTGATTCGTTGGCTAGCGCCAACCCTGAGACCGAGGCAGAGGTTGAGACCGCTGCTCCGGTCCACGAGGGCCCAATCCAGACCGTCGGTCGCCGTAAGCGCGCCGTCGCTCGCGTTCGCCTCGTTGCTGGCTCCGGCCAGATCGTGGTCAACGGCCGCGAGTTCGCTGAGTACTTCCCGAACAAGCTGCACCAGCAGGACATCCTCACCCCGCTTACCCTGCTGGACCGCGAGAACCAGTTTGACCTGAAGGTCACCGTTAACGGTGGTGGCCCGACCGGTCAGTCCGGCGCCCTGCGCCTGGCTATCGCTCGTGCACTGAACATCTACAACCCGGCTGATCGTACCGCCCTGAAGAAGGCTGGTTTGCTCACCCGTGACGCTCGTGCAGTTGAGCGTAAGAAGGCTGGTCTGCACAAGGCACGTCGCGCACCGCAGTACTCCAAGCGTTAATCTCGCTCCTACTGCGCGCGCAAGCGCCATACACTGCCGCTGCTTCCCATTCTGGGAGGCGGCGGCTTTGTCGTTTTATTGCTCTTGGCGATGCCCCTCTCCGGTCAAGTCGGCTAAACCCGCCTGGCCGGCCCTCGATGGCCCCTTAACGCTTAACCGTGCTTCGGGGGTATGAGCGGCCCCGCTGAGGCCGTTGTGAGCCCGTAGACACCGCTATGTGCCGGACTGCGGAGTAGAGAAAAGCCCGCCTCTCATCGCGAAAGCATTAATGCTCAGTGCGATGGAGGCGGGCTAGCGGCAAGGGGAAGGGGAAGGCCGATTAAACAGAGAGACTACTCATCGTCTTCTGCGGCCCTGTCCTTGTTCTTCTTCTGTGCAAAGTCCTTGAGCTCGGCGCGGCGCTCTTCGCGTAGGGCGGCTTGCTCTGCGAGGTATTCATCCGATGCGTTGATGGTGTACCACTCGTGGAGGTATGGATCATCGTTTTCAATTTCGGCGCCGGCACCGTGGTTTTCTGGAACGGCAGAAGAACTGAAGACGAAGTCGCCATTGTGCTCTTGGAGGCCCAAGTGGGTGCCGCGCTCGATGGCAGCATGGGCGTATTTCCTGCGCAGTATTGCGGGGTCGCGTGCCAAGTCTTTGCCCCACGCCACCATGATGCCGATGAGGATGAAGGTAAACGGCAGCGAGCTGGAGACCATGATGGACTGCAGGCCGCTGAGCGCATCCTTGCCGGCAATCAGCAGCAGGGACAAGGAAATGCCGCCTAGGGCAACACCCCAAATTACAGAAATCAATGTTGAGGGGACCGGTCGACCGGATTGGGACATAGAGCCCATGACGTTGGTAGCGGAGTCAGCTGCCGTATTGAAGAAGACCACCACAGCAAGGAGAACGATGACCGTGGTGATGCTGGATAGCGGCAGCGATCTCATGAGATCGAACATCACATTCTCGCCGGAACCTTCAATCTCGATTCCGTCTCCATCCAGGTGGGTCTTGATCGCAGTGGCACCAAAGATGACGTACCAGAAAAGCGACAGGGTGGTAGGCACGAGCATGATGACGAAGACGAATTCGCGAATGGTGCGCCCGCGGGAAATCTTCGCGATGAACATGCCGACGAAGGGCGACCAGGAAATCCACCACGCCCAGTACAGCATGGTCCATGCGGTGACGAATTCCTTCTCCGGTTCACCTTGGGAGGCGGACAGGGACATCATGTCTTCGAAGTGCTTGAAGAACTGCAGCAGGGATGCGGGAATCAGATCCAGAATGTAGAGCGTTGGTCCGGTGATGAGCACGAAGACCGCGAGTCCGATGACCAGGCCCATGTTGATATTGGACAGGATACGGATGCCGCGCTTGATGCCGGACATTGCGGAAAGGATGAAAAGGATGGTGAGGATCGTAATGATCACCACCATGATGCCGTTTCCTTCGAGGGGCTTGCCGGTAAGAATCGAGGTTCCCGTACGGATCTGCAGGGCGCCGATACCCAGCGAGGTCGCCGTGCCGAAGAGGGTGACCAACACTGCGAAAATATCGACGATCTTTCCAAATACTCGGTTATTCGAATCCGTAATGAGGGGTTCAAATAGCGAGGAAATAAGCGGGATGCGGCCGCGTCGATAAGCAGCATAGGCAAGCGCGCCGCCCACCAGCGCAAAGATCATCCACGGCAACGTAGCGTGGTGAAGCACAGCCTGGGCAAAGGCCGGAAGGATGGCTTCTTGGCTGCCGGATTCAACGCCGGAGAGATACGGCGGTGGAGTCAAGAATAGGGCAAGCGGTTCCATCGGGCCGTAGAAAACTAGGCCGATTCCCATGCCAGCGGCAAAGAGCATGGCGATCCAGGCGTTCCGGGAGAAATCGGGCTTGGAATCATCTGCGCCGAGCTTAATTTTGCCGGTTGGGGCGATAGCGATTGTCAGCAGGAATGCCGTGGTGGCAATCATGATGATCGTAAATAGCCATCCAAAGTTCTGGACGACCCACGCCCGCATGGTGCTTCCTGTGCTGGCCAGATTATCTGGGGCGATGATGGCCCACAGGATAACGGCAAATGTAGATGCCAAGGCCACCGCAAAGACCGTTTTATTGGTCTTAAAATCTGCGCGGGTGTTTTCGACACTTACTCCGGGGATGAGGGCTGGATGAATAGCGCGTTCCCCAGAAGCGGCTTTCGCAATGGCTGACCGTGCCTTCTGCGAGGTAGTTTCAGGTGACTTGTCACCTGAAGATCTAGGTTCGTTCATCGTTGATCCTCTCTAAGGCAAAAGAGTGAAGTATAACCTAGCTAATAATTTCATATAAATGCCGGAAAGTACGGCTTAAAGCAAATTTCGCTTTTCGCCACAAGCACATTTTTCGTGATGTTGGTTACCCAACTGGCCTGCTTGCCGATGCCCAAACATGCAACCGATGGGTCCTACAAGGCATAATTGACTGCATGACTCGACTATTTGGAACCGATGGAGTTCGCGGCCTCGCGAATAAAAAGCTGACTCCCATTTTGGCCTTGACGCTGGGACAAGCGGCTGCAGAGGTCTTTACTGCGCAGCGCGAATCTTATGAGCGCCGCCCCTTGGCAATCATCGGCCGTGATCCCCGCGTATCGGGTGAAATGCTCGATGCCGCTATCGCCGCAGGCTTGGCGTCCCGTGGCGTGGACGTTGTGCGCGTGGGGGTGCTTCCTACCCCAGCCATCGCCTTTTTGACGGATGATTATGGTGCGGATCTCGGCGTGATGATCTCTGCCTCCCACAACCCGATGCCAGATAATGGCATTAAATTTTTCTCCGCTGGCGGTAAGAAATTGCCGGATAGCGTGGAAGATGAGATTCAGGCTGCGATGGATAACCTCGTTGAGGAAGGCCCAACGGGCACCAAGTTGGGTCGCATTATCTCGGAGGCCCCTGATGGGCGCGAGCGCTATTTAGAGCACCTCAAGGATGTTGTATCCACTGACTTAAGCGGCATCAAGGTGGTTGTGGATACGGCCAACGGCGCGGCGTCGAAAGTCGCTCCCAGCGCCTATGAAGCAGCAGGCGCTGAGGTTATCCCGATTTACCACCGGCCCAATGCCTTTAATATCAACGAGAACTGTGGTTCTACCCATATTGAAAAAGCCCAGGCAGCGGTGCTCGAGCACGGTGCCGATTTGGGCCTTGCCCACGATGGCGATGCGGACCGCTGCCTCGCCGTCGATGCCGAAGGCAACGTGGTCGATGGCGATCAGATCATGGCGTTGCTCGCGGTAGGGATGAAGGAAGACAATGACCTGCGCTTTAATACGCTCGTCGCCACGGTTATGTCCAACCTCGGCCTGACCCTCGCCATGGAAAAGCAAGGCATTGAGGTCCGCCACGCGGCAGTGGGCGATCGCTATGTGCTTGAAGAGCTCCACCGCGGCGATTTCTCCCTGGGCGGCGAGCAGTCTGGGCACGTCGTGCTTCCCGATGACTCCACTACCGGCGATGGCACCCTCACCGGCCTTTCCATCATGGCGCGCATGGCCAAGTCTGGAAAGAGCTTGAAGGAACTGGCCTCCGTCATGACCGTATTGCCGCAGGTGCTCATCAACGTTCCGGTATCCAATAAGGCCGCGATCATGGATTCTGCCGAGGTTAAGCAGGCCATTGTGGAGGCAGAAGAGGAGCTCGGGGAGACCGGCCGCGTGCTGCTGCGCCCCTCCGGCACCGAAGAACTGTTCCGCGTCATGGTGGAAGCAGCCGAAGAGGAGCACGCCCGCAAGGTGGCAGGTAGGCTTTCTGCCGTCGTCGCCTCGGTGTAGGCAGTTAAGAAAATAAGAAGTATTGGGGAACCATTTGGTATAAACCCCAGTCCAATGAAGGTGAGCACACTTACCGCATATGGATTTGGGGATTTATACCGATGTCTGAGGTTTTCCTTCGCCCTGCAGAGGCGATGACAGCACTACAACAAGCTATAAGCGCCAATGATGAACAGCGCCAAGCTCACCGCGCCGACGTTCCAGACTTTCCTATTGCGGCGGCTGGGCGAAATTTCTCCGGGCACGGGGAACGCATCCGCAGCATCCTCGCGCGCATTCATGACAATGGAACGTGGCGCTTAGACAATATCTCTGCCACAGGTCAGGCAGCGCACGACCAGATGCGCGCATTCGTCACGTACGATGTCGGCTTTAGCCGCTCCTTTGCAGGAGAGAGCGGAAAGGCCGTGGACTAGTGAGTACGCTGACTAAATCGCTTTTAGGGGATTATTCCGCCGCCATTTCGCAGTTCCAATTGGCCTGCCTGGGACATTACTCCGGTCCCAGCATGCCATTGGGGCTTCTAGGTGAGCTCATCAGCGCGGTAGATGGAATCGCCCCACAAAACATACTGCGCCATACCATCTCCGCGGTGGGAGGAAATCTCCCGCACGGCGGAGGGAAGGGGCTTGCGGATTTCCTGCGCACGGATGACTCTGACGTTGCCCATGGAACCTTGCGCGAGCACCTGACGGGCATTCAAAAAGACTTTGATATCCACCGCGATGAAGGCAATCAACTTACTGAGTCTGCCAAGCAATGCTCGGGCGCTATTTCCGATGTCGTCGATACCTCCGACACCGCACTGACCGAGCTGATTTCCGCGGTCATCCCACTGCTCAATATCTTGTCCATGGTGGCAACCAGGCACCCGCTGGCCAAGTTTATTATTCCCATCGTCTCCACCATTGGTGCGAAAATCATCGATGACACCAATGACTCCATCGCCAGCACGTGCCGAGACCGCGATGATGCCATTGAATCCTGTTACGACGAATTCGAATCCCGGTGCGAATGCGTCTGCGATCGTCCTCTGCCTGAGGAATGCCCCGAGCCAGCAGAGACCGAGGAGGATTCCTGCCCACCACCGGTGGAAAAGTGCCCAGACACGCCAGACCCCACGCGGCCGATGCCCAATGGCGGGGGCGACACCGCCTCCAACCCGCCACAGCCAGCGCAACCAACGCAGCCCGCATCCACCGCTGAATGCCCGCCCAAGCCGGAGCCGATGCCGGAACCAAAGCCAGATCCGAAACCGGCACCACAACCAGATCCAAAGCCAGCACCGGCCCCACAGCCACAACCCGCGCCCGATCCGAAGCCGGCACCCGACCCGAAACCAGCACCGGCACCGCAGCCAGCACCTGAACCCACACCTGAGCAGCATTCTTCCGAGTGCCAGTGCCAACAGTGCCGCGGTTCGGTGAACAATGATCCTCGACCGACCGAATCCACGACCACGCCGGCGCATGCGGACCCAGATCCAGAGCCCGAACCAGAACCGAAACCACAAGATTGCCCACCGGAACAACAGGAACAACCCGCACCTCAGCCGGAGCCCGACCCGGTCCCTGAGCCTGTGCCGGAGGATTCTGAGTGCGAAGAGGAACCAACAGCACCGGCTGCAGTGGAAGAAGATGCAGCTTGTGACATCGAGTCCTCCTGCAGCGGCAGCTTGGGAATCGTCGGCGCCGGAATTGCTTTGGTGGGTGTAGGCCTCATCATTGAGGGCGCTGCAGAGTGCCTAGAAAACATCGCGGATGCTGATTGCCCGGCCCCGCAGCCGGAACCTGTGCCTGAGCCAGAACCCGAGCCCGCACCGGAGCCTGAGCCGGAACCTTGCCCTGAACCAGAACCAGAACCGGAACCCGAATCGTGCCCAGAACCTGAGCCTCAACCCGAACCCGAGCCTGAACCGTGCCCGGAAGACGGAACGATTGAGCCGCCTCCGGAGCTTTCCCAGGTGGAAGAGCCTGCCCCGCCTCCAGAAAAGGTACAGCATCTGCAGTCAGCAGAAGCCGCTGGAGCTGGAGCATCTGCGCCAGAGCCGCAGCCTCAACCTGAGTCCGCACCAGCACCAGCGCCGGCACCGGCACCTGAACAGCCACCGGCCCCAGCCCCGGCACCGGCACCTGCTCCCGAGGCTGATCCTCAGCCCGATCCAGAGCCACATACAGATGAACCACCCGTGACTGCACGAAAGGCAGGGCAGTGGTAATGAATAACGATTTTGCAGAATTCGCGCAGGGATTTCGCGAGCGCACCGCGCGCCGCATGTTGGAATTTGAAAAAAGCCTGGCGAAGGCCCAAGACGAACTAGAAAAGTCCACGGCCAAGGCCGTGCAACAGGCCAAGAATGAGCAGCATGGGGGAAAGGAAGGTGATGCGATGGGGCATCGGCAAGCAGCTGCTGGAACGTGGCGCCGCGGTGGCAGAAGCGGCCAAAATGGTGCTGCCCCAACGCGTGTCAATAACGCATCGGGGCAGGTGAAATCTGTGCTGCGACGTGGATAGGTCTAATTCAGCGAGTTAGCTTTTAGTCATCGCGGGCAACGCCGGCGCGCTCGGCCAGTTCGTCGCCAGTAAAGCTTTCTACCTTCTTCGCGCTCGCCTCAGGATCCGCAAAGCCATCGTAGGCGGACTCGCCGGCAAGGGTGGAGAGCAAGAAACCTGTGACGAGGCCACGGGCAATTTCGGTGGGGCCAGATTGGAAGGCACCGGAACCGATGGCCAATTTGCGGAAGCGATCTTCGCTAAAGCCAGCCTGCGTGCCCTTGTCGATGGCCCGGAACGCTACCTGGCCGTGCCAGTTATAGGCCAGCTTGGCGGGGTTTCCGGCATTGAAAATGTCATCGCGACCAGAGCCAATGACCAAGCCTGGCGTATCGAGGCTGCGGGCGGCCTCGACGGCGGATGGGGCGGTCACGGCGGGATAAATAGCCGCGACGGCCTTGACCTTCGGGTTATCAACCGCGCTCAAAACCGCGGTGCCGCCGCCCATTCCGTGGCCGATCATGCCGAGCTTGCCCGGCGATACGGTGATATTGCCGGTTCCGAGTTTTACCCCAGCGGCGATCTGCAACGCAGATTCCATGTCTGCAGACAGGTTGCGGTGGTCAGGGAACATGCCGGTCTCAGAATTGGGGGCGACCACGACGATGCCCCAGCTGGCGAGGTGGCGCAGCGTGGCGTGGTAATCCTTGATTTTGTGCATCCAGTCGTGGCCAAAGGCGACGGCGGGCAGGCCTTGGCCTTCCGCAGGGGTATAAACCTTGCCGGTAATACCCGCATAATCGAGGTCGCCAACCAGCACGCGGTTGCGGCCACGCTTCGATAACGTTCCGAGGTGTTTATTCAAATTCGCAGACACGCATTCTAGGATAGATGAAGATCCCCCCGTGCTGGTGGCAAGGGGTAGCGAGTGGCACATGCGGGGGATTCACGGAGGCCATAAGGGGTGCGCGGCGCCGAAGTTATATGGGTTGCCTTACTTGCGCGGCGGCGAGAAGGCGGGCGAAAATGTGTACTAGGTAACATTTTCTATGCTTCTCTGGGAAGGCAGGTCGCCGCATATGACTACCGGCACCCTCAAGATCGACCAATTATTTCCGCAGGATGGTCCGGAGGTAAAGACCGGCATCATCGACCGGGTGGCCTATGCCTCCGATGCCTCGCACTACCTCTACACACCGAAGGCCGTTATTGAAGCGCGTTCAGCAGAACACGTGGCTGCCATACTCAAAGCGGGGCGGCAGCATGGCATTCCGGTGACCTTGCGCTCGGGCGGCACCTCCTTGGCCGGCCAGGCCTCCGGCGAGGGGTATCTGGTGGATGTGCGCAAGCATTTCCGGGGCATAGAAGTCCTCGATGACGGCAAGCGGGTGCGCGTGCAGCCAGGGGCAACCGTGCGCCAGGTCAATGCGCGTTTAGGGCTGCGCAACCGCAAGCTCGGCCCGGACCCGGCCAGCGAGGCGGCCTGCACCATCGGCGGCGTGGTGGCGAATAATTCCTCCGGCATGGCCTGCGGCACCGAGTTTAATACCTACAACACCTTGGAATCGCTGACCTTTGTCTTGCCTTCTGGCACGGTGATCAATACTGCGGACGCGGATGCGGACCAGCAATTCCAGGCGCAGGAACCCGAGCTGGTGGATACGCTCATCCGCCTGCAGCGCCGCGTGCGCGATAACCAGGAATCAGTAGATATCATCCGCCGCCACTTCCTACTGAAAAATACTATGGGCTACGGGCTTAATTCCTTCCTGGATTTTGATAGCCCCGTCAAGCTTTTTGAGCACCTCTTGGTTGGCTCCGAAGGAACGCTCGCGTTTATCGCGGAAGCGGTCTTTCGTACCGTGCACATCTCTTCCCTCACGACGACTACCGTGGCGGTCTTTAATAATCTCTCCGCCGCTACGACGGCATTGCCTTCCCTGGTGGAGACCGGTGCCGCCACCCTGGAGCTGATGGATTCTGCCTCCATTCGCGTGGGCCAAGGCTTTGATAAGGTCCCGCAGGCCATTACCGGTTTCGATGTGGATTCACAGGCCGCGTTGCTCATCGAGTACCAATCCGATGACAAGGAAGAGCTGCGGGAAAAAGAGAACAAGGGCTCGTCCCTTTTGCGGGAATTGGACCTGCAATCGCCGGCGGAGTTTTCTGCCGATATTCCCACCCGCACCGCCGCGTGGAACTTCCGCAAGGGCCTGTATGCCCAAGTGGCAGAAGCGAGGCCCTCAGGAACCACGGCGCTCTTGGAAGACGTTGTGGTGCCGGTGGGGGATTTGGCCGATACTTGTTCCTCCTTGCAGGAGCTTTTTACCCGCTATTCTTACGACGATGCGGTCATTTTCGGCCACGCGAAAGACGGCAATATCCACTTCCTTCTAACGGACCGCTTCGAAGGCGATAGCGCCATTGGCCGTTATAACAACTTCAATGAGGAAATGGTGGACTTGGTGCTTTCGGCAGAGGGAAACCTCAAGGCCGAGCACGGCACCGGCCGCGCCATGGCCCCGTATGTGCGCCGCCAGTACGGCGATGAGCTTTACGAGGTCATGCAGTTGCTCAAGCGCGCCTGCGATCCCGCCGACACGATGAACCCAGGTGTCATCTTGGACGATGACCCCGATGCACACATTACAAATATCAAGCTCAACCCCACGGTGGAAGAAGAAATCGATCCGTGCGTTGAGTGCGGCTATTGCGAGCCGGTGTGCCCGTCGAGGGATCTCACCTTGACTCCGCGCCAGCGCATCGTGGTGCGCCGTGCCCGCCAGCGGGCGCAGGAAAATGGCGATACGCACTTGGTTGCAGAACTCGATGAGGCTTATGAGTACATGGGCATCGATACGTGCGCCGTGGATTCCATGTGCTTAACCGCCTGCCCGGTGGGCATCGATACCGGCAAATTCATCAAGAAGCTGCGCCACGAGAATGCCGGGGCCACAGAAGAAAAGGTCTGGTCCGCTGCCGCCAAGAATTGGCAGGTAACCAGCCGCGGTGCCGCAACGACGCTGACCGGCGCGCACATGCTGCCGGCTCAGCTGGTGACGAAGGTTACCGACGTGGCCCGCTCGCTCATCGGCCCCGATACCGTGCCGGGATACCAGCCGGAGCTCGGCAAGGGCGGCAAGTCCCGCGAGCGCCTGGCCGGGCGCGTGGGTGATCGCTACGCTGAAACCTCGGGAATCTACCTTCCAGCCTGCGTAAACTCTATGTTCGCCCCGCAAGGCGAGGGCATGGGTGCAACGGAAGCCTTCATTACCGTCTTGGAGCGGGCGGGGATCGCGCTGGAGGTGCCTAAGGGCATAGAAAAGCTCTGCTGCGGAACGCCATGGTCCTCAAAGGGCATGCGCAAGGGTCACGACATCATGGAGCAGCGCGTGCGCGAGACCGTCATGGAGGCCACGGATAACGCCTGCCTGCCCGTGATCGTGGACGCGTCCAGCTGTACCGCGGGTTTTCAGGAGATGCTGGAATCCATCGGCATCACCGTCATCGATGCGCTGAGCTTCACCGCCGATACGCTGCTGCCGCGCCTCGAGACCACCCAGCCGGTCGATTCCATGACGATTCACCCGACCTGTTCGGCGTTCCAGCTTGGCATGATGGGAGATGTAGAAAAGGTCGCCCGAGCCGCAGCCACGGAGGTACACATCCCCACCGCCTGGAATTGCTGCGGTTATGCCGGCGACCGCGGCATGCTCCACCCAGAGCTCACGGAGTCCGCCACCCGCGCCGAGGCCGCCCAGGTCACGGAGCTGGGCGCGCAGTATCACGCCTCTACCAACCGCACGTGTGAGCTGGGCATGACCCGCGCCACCGGCGAGGATTACCACCACGTCCTTGAGATGCTGGAGCGCGCCACGCGCTAGCAGCCCGGTGGGGAAGGGGCGCGGCTGCTTGCCGATGCCCCCGTCTTCTTCCGCGCCCCAGTCAGCCGCAGGGCGGGAGGGCTGCTCACCGAGGGTGCGAAAACTAGCGGTGGGCAGGCCAGTTTCCAGTAACTATAAAAGGCCCGAATAAGTGTGCGGCCATAAATAACAGGCCCTAGTCCAACCCCCGGTTCGTGTTGACCAATGAGGTAGGATTCCTTTTTATGTGTGGAATTGTTGGATATGTTGGTCACGCTAGCGGTGACCGCGAATACTTCGCTCTGGATGTAGTCGTGGAAGGTCTGCACAGACTGGAATACCGCGGCTATGACTCCGCTGGTGTGGCGATGTACGCCGATGGGGAGATTAGCTGGCGGAAGAAGGCGGGCAAGGTTGCTGCCTTGGATGATGAGATTGCAGCGCGTCCGCTGCAGGATTCCGTTTTGGGAATCGGGCACACCCGGTGGGCCACGCACGGTGGTCCGACCGATCTCAATGCGCACCCGCACGTCGTTGACGGCGGCAAGCTGGCCGTGGTGCACAACGGCATCATCGAAAACTTCGCGGAGCTGCGGACCGAGCTCTTGAATAAGGGCTACAACTTCGTTTCTGAAACCGATACTGAAGTTGCCGCTGCGTTGCTTGGCGATGTTTTCCACAATGACGCCGCAGGTGACCTCACCAAGGCAATGCAGCTGACCGCTAAGCGCCTCGACGGCGCGTTTACCCTGTTGGCCATTCACGCTGACCAGCCGGATCGCATCGTTGCCGCCCGCCGCGATTCGCCCCTAGTCATTGGTTTGGGCGAGGGCGAGAACTTCTTGGGCTCTGACGTATCGGGCTTTATTGATTACACCAAGTCCGCAGTGGAAATGGACAATGACCAGGTAGTCACCATCACTGCTGACGATGTCGTCATTACTGACTACGACGGCAACCCCACTGAAGGCAAGGCCTTTGAGATCAAGTGGGATGCGGCCGCCGCTGAAAAGGGTGGCTTTGATTCCTTCATGGAAAAGGAAATCCATGACCAGCCTGCCGCCGTGCGCGATACCTTGCTCGGCCGCTTTGATGAGCAGGGCCAGCTGACCCTAGATGACTTGCGCATCGATGAGTCGGTCTTGAAGTCCATCGATAAGATCATCGTGATCGCCTGCGGCACGGCGGCCTATGCCGGCCATGTGGCGCGGTACGCCATCGAGCACTGGTGCCGCATCCCCACCGAGGTTGAGCTCGCCCACGAGTTCCGCTACCGCGATCCGATCGTCAATGAGAAGACCTTGGTCGTGTCATTGTCCCAGTCCGGCGAGACCATGGACACCTTGATGGCCGTGCGTCACGCACGCCAGCAGGGTGCGAAGGTCATCGCTATCTGCAATACGCAGGGCTCGTCCATTCCGCGCGAATCCGATGCGGCGCTGTACACCCACGCTGGTCCCGAAATCGCTGTGGCCTCCACCAAGGCTTTCTTGGCGCAGATTACCGCGACCTACTTGCTGGGCCTGTACTTGGCACAGCTGCGCGGCAATATGTTCTCGGATGAAATTCAGGGAGTACTTGCTGAGCTTCGCAATATGCCGGACAAGGTACAAAGCGTCATCGATGAAGAACAGCAGGTAGCTGGCCTGGCTAACTCCATGAAGGATGCGGAATCCGTGCTCTTCCTGGGCCGCCACGTGGGCTTCCCGGTTGCCCTTGAAGGCGCGCTGAAGCTCAAAGAGATCGCATACCTGCACGCCGAAGGCTTTGCCGCCGGCGAGCTCAAGCACGGCCCGATCGCGCTGATTGAGGAGGGCCAGCCGGTCTTCGTCATCGTGCCCTCCCCGCGCGGGCGCGATTCGCTGCACTCCAAGGTGGTGTCCAATATCCAGGAAATCCGCGCCCGCGGTGCCATTACCATCGTGATCGCAGAAGAAGGCGATACCGCGGTAGAGGATTACGCTAACCACGTCATCCGCGTGCCAAAGGCGCCGACATTGATGCAGCCGCTCCTTGCTACGGTGCCCCTGCAGATCTTTGCCGCACACGTGGCAAAGTCCAAGGGCTACGACGTTGACCAGCCGCGCAACCTGGCTAAGTCCGTGACCGTGGAATAACCTTCCGGCGATTCTGGCCCCTTTCTCGTCCTTTTTGCACAGGTGGGAGAGGGGTCTTACCCATATCTGCGGTAAATTCAGCGCGCGGGTAGAAAGTGGCACAATAGTGGCATGCTGAAAACCACAATTGACCTTGCTGCCATCGCGCATAACGTGCGGCTGATTAAGGAGAAGATCGGCCCAGACGTCAAGCTGATGTGCGTGGTGAAGGCGGATGCTTACGGGCACGGCGTAGAAAGGGTCGTGCCCGTGATGCTGGAAGCGGGGGCGGATTCCATTGGCGTCGCCACGCTGACAGAAGCCGTGCAGTTGCGGCGCATGGGAGTGGACTCACCCATCGCGGCATGGATCTGGCAGACGGATCAGGTACTAGAAGAGGCTCTGGCATGTGGCATCCAGATTGCGGTCAATTCCCCGGCGCAGGCGCAGAAGCTGGTGGAGGCTGAGATTCCCGCCGAGGTCTATATTAAGGTCGAAACCGGAATGCACCGCTCCGGGGTGGATAAGGCGGACTGGGACGAGGTCTTTGCGCTGCTGCGGGATGCCCCGCACATCACGGTCCTGGGCCTCATGTCCCACTTTTCCTGCGCGGACGAGCCGGATAATGCGCATAATGACGCCCAGGAAGAAGAGTTTCGGCGCGCCCTGGATGCGGCGCGCGCGGCCGGTCTGAAGTGCCCGGTCAATCATTTGGCCAATTCGCCGGCCACGCTCTCGCGCCCATCGGCGCACTTTGAGCAGGTGCGGGTGGGTATCGCGTGCTACGGGCTCGAGCCCATCGCGGGGAGAGAGCATGGCCTGCGCCCGGCGATGACCTGGTCCGGAAATGTCTTTGGGCTCAAGCCGATCGATAAGAATGAGGCCACCAGCTACGGGCGTACCTGGAGCGCGGATAAGCCAGGTTTCCTGGCCACGGTGGATTGTGGCTATGCCGATGGGCTGCCGCGGGCGTACCAGGGCCACCTTCAGGTGGGCATCGGCGAGCGGCTCTATCCGCAGGTAGGCCGAGTGTGCATGGACCAAATAGTGGTGGATTTAGGAGATAACCCGCACGGCATTGCCCCCGGTGATGAGGCCGTCATCTTTGGTCGGGGCGGCATGTCTGCCACCGAGCTTGCTGATGCCGTGGGCACCATCAACTATGAAGTGGTGTGCCGGCCCACCGGCCGCACCGAACGCGAATATATAGGAGAGGCCGATGCGCAGTAATTTTCCGGAGTCTGGGACCCGCGATCTGGCAACGGTGGAGCAGACCCACGCCTGCGGCAAGGAATTGGGCGCCGCGCTCGAAGCCGGCGATGTCGTTATCCTGGATGGCCCATTGGGCGCGGGAAAAACCACCTTTACTCAGGGAATTGCGCAGGGCATGCAGGTCAAGGGGCGGATTACCTCGCCCACGTTCGTCATCGCCCGCGTGCATCGCTCACGGGTTGGGGGGCCGGACCTGGTGCACGTGGACGCGTATCGCCTCTTGGATGAGGGCGGGGCCAATTCCGGCGATCCCTTGGGGGAGCTGGATGCCTTGGACCTGGACACCGAGCTTGCCGATGCCGTCGTCGTCGCCGAATGGGGCGGCGGCCTAATCGAGCAGATCGCAGATAAGTACCTCTTTGTCAGCATCGACCGCGAACCGGCGGAGTTTGCCGGCGCCGATGAGGACGTGCGCCGTATTAGCTGGTCATGGCGCCACAATGATTAGGTAGATCTCATTAATTTTAAGGTATAAGTGATGGATATCTTAGGGCGTCAAGTTGCTTTAGGTATTTAAGGTGCGGGATCCTTGAAGGGTGTTAGATCTCCTAGCCTCTAGTCCTCTGCTCGCCCTTTTTGCCATCATGGCCATTGGTTTGGCCATCGGCAAAATCAAATTCTTTGGCATCTCTCTTGGCGCCGCGGCAGCGATGTTCGTGGCGCTCGGGCTTTCTACCGCCAATCCGGATATCCAGATTCCACCGCTGGTCTATCAATTCGGCTTGGCCATTTTTGTTTATGCCATTGGCCTTAATTTCGGGCCGTCGTTCGTTCGCGAATTTGCTACCCGTGGCTGGAAGCTGACCGTCTTTATGATCGGCATGTTGATCCTGTTGGTCGGCGTGGGTTTCGGGCTCATCCGCGTCTTCGGCCTCGAAACCGATGTGGCGGCCGGCATGTTTGCCGGTTCGCTGTCGTCCACACCAGGTATGGCGGCAGTGGTGGATATGCTGGGCGATTCCACCCCGGTCGTCGGCTATTCGCTGGCTTACCCGGGTGCGGTTATCGGCGCGATCCTAGTCGCCGCCATCGGCGCGAAAATCCTCAAGGTGGACCACGAGGAAGATGCCAAGAAAGAGGGGATGATTCCCGCTCCGCTGGTAGCCAAAGGCGTACGGCTGACCAAAGACTTCCCGGATACAGCCGGGCACCTGTACCGCGTCACCGGGCATACCGTGGTGGCTACCCGCGAGATCTCCGATATGGAACACCACCGGCTTGCGCACCCGGATATGCCCCTGCGCAAGGGCGAGGCATTCCTTATTAATGGCTCCGAAAAGGATGTCGCCGGTGCCATCGAGGTGCTCGGTGAGGAATACCCAGTCGAGCTCACCCCAGAGGCGGGCTTGCAGTATAAGCGCGTGACCGTGTCGAACCCGAAGGTCGCGGGCAAGCGCATCCGCGATATCGATGCGCTCGAGCATGGCTTCATCATCGCGCGCGTGCGCAAGGGCGATAGCGATGCGGTCCCGCACCCAGATATGGTGCTGAACTACTCCGACCGCGTGCGCGTGGTGTGTAGCTCGCACCACGTGCGCGAGGTGCGCAAGTACTTGGGCGATTCTGAATCGGCGCTCGGCAACGCTGACCTATTGTCCATGTCCATCGGTTTGACCTTGGGCATGCTGTTGGGCCTTATTCCCATCCCCATGCCGGGCGGATCGACCTTGCAGCTGGGCTTTGGTGGCGGTCCCGTCGTGGTCGGCCTCATCCTCGGTTACCTGAACCGCACCGGCCCCATCAATTGGCAGATGCCCTTCCATACCAGGGAAACCCTCTCGAACCTGGGACTGACGCTCTTCCTGGCGGGCGTGGGGACATCGGCAGGCGCATCGTTCCGCGATGCCCTGACGGATCCGTCCTCGCTGACCATCATCGGCGTTGGCTTTATCATTACCTTGGTATCGGCCATCCTCATCGGCGTCATCGGCATGCTGGTGCTGTGCTTGAAGTGGGACGAGGCCATGGGTTGTGCAGCCGGCATGACCACGAACCCAGCAGTATTTGCCTATATCCGGGGCCAAACCGGCACGGAGCTTGCCGGGCGCGGCTGGGCAACGGTGTATCCAACCACCATCATTGGCAAGATTATCGCCGCTCAGGTGCTGCTATTGTTATTGCTTTAGCCCCATATGTCCCGCGCTAATTATTCACCCACTGGGTAAGCCGCCTACACTGGCAGGCACTACCCAGTGGGTGAGTGCTTGTTGGCCGCCGAGTAGCCTCGGAAATAGAACTGACAATCACTTCACCATATGTACATATAGGACCCCCTTGACCCGAGGAGCGTTACTCACCCCATGACTAAATTTGCACGCAACCTGACCACGACCATTATCGCGCTATTTATCATTGTGATGATGGTGCTCGTTGCCGGGGCTACCCTGCGTGATGAGGATTCCCTGGAGGGCAACCTCACCAATACCTTGCAGCATGCCCCGCGGAACCTCGAGGTAATGTCGCTCATCCCGTCTGATGTCTACGGCGCCGACTACAGCGCCATCGGCTTCATCTGCCCAGGCATGGCGGAAGATAAAGTTAAGGAAGCAGCCCCCAACCCCGATGACATCACTTTTGAGGACGGTGTCGTTCCTGAGGGCAAGAGCTACGTCATGGCGCTGGGCCACAACGTTGACCCCTATGTAGAGGAATTGGATTCCTCCGAGGTTGAGGTCTGCGAGATGATCAACACCCAGGTTAAGGCCATGGAGCAGCAGGGCCACGGCCTCGACGGCGGAGTTCCACTGGTTCAGGGCTCCCAGCCGCTGGCCTTCCAGAGTGAAGACGGCGTGTGGAAGCTGGTCGGCTAATGCGCGTCCTGGCCATTGATACGGCGACGACCGCCCTGGTTACCGGGGTAGTCGACACCGAGTCTGGGCAGATAACACAGCGCGTGCTGGCCGATACGCGCGCGCACAATGAACGGCTCATGCCCACCATCCTCGCGGTGATGAGTGAGGCCGGGGTGGAGCTCGGCGCCCTCGACGCCATCGTTGCGGGCATGGGCCCTGGCCCCTTTACCGGCTTGCGCGTTGGTATGGCTACGGCGCAGGCGCTTGCCGATGCCCTCTCCATCCCCCTCCACGGCGTCTGCACCCACGATGCCATCGCGCACGCCGCGCTAGCGGGGGCCGATGCAGCCGATGAAAGGGACGCGGCGGACGCAGCGCTGGTTGCTACCGATGCCCGCCGAAAGGAAATTTATTGGGCTACCTACCGCGCGGGACAACGCGTCGCGGGCCCGGACGTTTCGAAGCCGGGGGAGCTTGACGTGCGAGACGTCGCGCAGGTGGTCATCCCGGAAAAGCTGGCTGAGCAGTTGCCAGAGGAACTTGCTGCGCTGCCACGTAGCGAAGCCGCACTCACCGCAGAGGGCCTGGTGGCCGTCGCGCAGCTCGACGCGGAGCCGGAGCCATTCGTGCCGCTGTACCTGCGCCGTCCCGATGCGGTTCCGCCCAAAAAGCAGCAGCTTTCCGCGGCCATTCCAGAGGTGCGCCTGTGAACCTGCGCGAGCTCACCCCCGCCGATGCCCCGCGCTGCGCTGAGCTGGAAAAGGTGCTTTTTCCTGGTGAAACCCCGTGGACAGAAGCGGTATTTGAGCAAGAAATGGCCCAGCCGTTCAACTTCTACCTCGGGGTGGAAGGCGCCCTAGATCCCGCATCGCCGGAGGACGGCGAGGAGCCGGTCTTATTGGGCTATGCCGGCATCGGCATGATGGGCCCAGCCGCGGACCCCGAGTTTGAAATCCACACCATTGGCGTTGATCCTAAGGCCCAGCGCCGCGGCATCGCGCGCATGATGATGGACAATATTTGCTACATCGCGGACTTAAAAAGCGCGCCCATCTTCTTAGAAGTGCGCGTGGGAAACGATCCCGCCATCGAGCTATACCGGCGCTATGGCTTTAGCATCGAGGGGATTCGCCGCAATTATTATCAGCCCTCCGGCGCGGATGCGCACGTCATGGTGCGCCCCAGCCAGTCGCCACAAACAAGCCAGCGCGAAGCAAAGGAGCAGTAATGAAGGTCATGGGCATCGAGTCCTCCTGCGATGAGACCGGGGTGGGCATTGTCGAGCTGGACCAAGACGGCCACATGGAGATCATCGCCAATGCCGTTGCTTCGTCAATGCAGCAGCACGCGCGCTTTGGCGGCGTCGTGCCCGAAATCGCCTCCCGCGCGCACCTAGAGGCCATGCCGCAGGTGATGCGGGCGGCGCTGGAGGAGGCGGGCATCGATAAGCCCGATGCCATTGCCGCCACCGTGGGCCCGGGCCTGGCCGGAGCCCTGCTCGTGGGTGCTTCCGCAGCCAAGGCTTATGCCGCCGCGTGGGGCGTGCCTTTTTATGGCGTCAACCACCTCGGCGGCCATGTGGCGGTGGCCAACCTTGAGGGCGAGAGCCTGCCGCACTCGGTCGCGCTGCTGGTTTCCGGCGGGCACACGCAGTTGCTCGAAGTCGAGGCCGTGGGAAAGCCCATGCGCGAGTTGGGCTCCACGCTTGACGATGCCGCCGGTGAGGCCTACGACAAAGTCTCCCGCCTCCTAGGGCTGGGGTACCCGGGCGGGCCGGTCATTGATAAGCTGGCTGCCCGCGGAAAACCCACCATCGACTTCCCACGTGGCATGTCGCGCGCCGAAGATCTGCGCGGCGAGCACCGGCATGATTTTTCCTTCTCGGGGCTCAAGACCTCCGTTGCGCGCTATGTGGAGCGCGCCGAAAAGGCCGGTGAGACCATCTCCGTGGAGGATGTATGCGCCTCGTTCCAAGAGGCCGTGGCCGATGTGCTGACCGCGAAGGCCATTCGCGCCTGCGAGGATACCGGGGCGAAGGTGCTGCTGCTCGGTGGTGGCGTTGTGGCCAATTCCCGGCTGCGGGAGCTAGCCGCCGAGCGCTGCAACGCCGCGGGTGTCGAGCTGCGCGTGCCGCGGTTTAACCTGTGCACCGATAACGGCGTGATGATTGCAGCACTTGGCGCCCAGCTCATTCATGAGGGGGCTGCGCCGTCGAGCCTGGGTATCGGTACCGATACGCAATTGGATGTGGAACAGCCACAATTAACCTAAAGTTCTTCTTCCTCGCACTGCAGGGTGGGGGAGGGAGCGGTAACCTTTAACGCGTTCATGCCCTCTCGGCTTTAAAGGAGCTTTCTCTCATGACCGTTGGTTTCCTCGTCAACCCCGATCTCACTCGCCGAAAAATCGAGTTCGAATTAGAACACGCCAACCAGTTTTTGGGCGGCACCACCGAGGGTCGCGTCTCCGTCGTCTTTCAAGATGACGGGACGACCTACGCCGCGCTGTATAAACCAGAAGCTAAGCAGGAAGGCGCCGAGCCCAACCCGGTTGCTTCCCTGGCGCGCAATGCCGCCGACACGGGAAACTCCGCCTTTTTACAAGATCCCATCCGCGCTATCAGCGGCCCAGTTATCTTCGTGGATGCAGAGGGCGAAGAGGACTCCATCGACGAGGTCATCGCTTCCGTCGAGCACGGCATCCGTGCGGTGAAAAACTACCGCGAGGATTTCCCGGACGAGTACACGCTCTGGCGCGCTGCGGTCATCAACTCCACAAAGAGCGCATAAGCACCCTTTTTAACGCTCGGTGTGGCGCAGCCACATCAGCACGGCCTTAACGCGGCGATTGGCGTCTTCGGGACGAAACCCGAGCTTGAGAAAAACATTGGACACGTGCTTGCTCACCGCGCCCGCGGTTAATACCAGCGCGTCTTCAATTTCTTGATTGCTCAAGCCCTGCGCCATGAGCCCTAAAACCTCGCGTTCGCGGGCGGTTAATTGGCTCAGCCCCGTGCGCCGCGCGGATAGCAAGGCGGTGACCACTTCTGGGTCGACGACGGTGCCACCACCCGCCACTTCCTCAAGGGTGTGCACGAATTCGTCCACATCGGATACGCGCTCCTTGAGCAGGTAGCCGAATCCGCCGTGCTCTAAGAGCCGGTCCAAGTAGCTCGCCGCCACGTATTGGCTGAGCACCACCACCGGTTGCGACGGGTCCGCCGCACGCACATCGTGCACGGCACGCAAGCCATCATCGCTCATGGTAGGCGGCATGCGGACATCGCTAATGATCAGATCGAAGTCATCGCTGCCCGCGCAGGCGCGCAATTCCTCGGCATCGTTGACAGCGGTCACGCTATGGCCCAGTGCCGTCAAAAGCTGTTCTAGCCCGGCGCGCAAGAGGGCAGAATCCTCTGCCAATAAGAGTTTCATCGGGCCTCCTTTAGCGGTAGTGACATGGTGAAGGTTGCTCCTTGTCCCTTTGTACGGGCAGGGGAGAAGTCGACGGTGCCGCCAAGTGCCGCGGCCCGCTCGCGCAGCCCGGCCAGCCCTGTGCCCGCGGTTGCCCCGGTGGTCTTTGCGCTAGTCGCTTTGCCACCTGTGTCGGCGCTGGTACCAACGCCGGCACGGGAATGCGCGGGGCCGGACGCGCTAGGGCCTCCTCCTGCGGAGAGGCCGCCGACGCCATTATCGCGGACGCTCACGCGGAGATCGTCGCCAAAAGATATGGACACGGTGGCGGCGGTGGCCGCGCCGTGGGTGGACGCGTTGGTTAGTGCTTCTGCTACCGCGTGGTAGGCCAGTAGCGCCGTCGTTTCCCCAATGGAGCGTTCTGCGCCTTCAACGTGCAATTCCGCGTCGAGCCCGCTGTGGGCCAAGAGTTCATCGAGGGCGGGGATGAGGCCGTCATCGAAAAGCACCTGTGGTGCAATGCCGCGCACGGTAGCGCGCAGGGCGGATAGGGCATGGGTGGCGTTATGTTCGGCATCGGCAAGCGCCTGCTGAGCCTCGGGCGGAGACTGGAGTTTGGCCGCTGCCAGGTTGAGCTTGAGCGCGGTCAGGTACTGCTGCGGACCATCGTGGAGCTCGCGCTCGATGCGGCGGCGCTCGCCCGAAAAGGCATCAATAAGCGTGGCGCGCGAGGCCGCCAACTCCTGGGCAGAGGGGCTCAGCGCGAGCCGGGTTAAAGAAATAGAGGCCTTGACCAGCAGGCGGTTGAGCACCACCAGCAAAGCGAGGAGCACTGCGGCCGCGAGCCAGCACACGACAAAAATCAATGGGCGATTATCGGTGGTCCACTCGCCGACGTTGAACTCGGCCTGCGGAATAAACGGTGCGATAACTAATACGCCCGCGACAAAACCGACAAAGACCCAGTTGGTAAAGCAGGCCACGCAAATAAGAAGCTGCAGTAAAAGGTGATAAAACTGCTGCCAATCAAACCAACGATTGGCCCGCCGCGCGGGAATATCAACGCCCATCCACCTCGCACCAAAGCGGCCGATAAACTCCGCGGCGCGGGCTACCAGCGGAATCCACGGCAGCATGAGTACGGAGACCACCAGTCCCGGAAGCGCGAGCACTCCGAGGGCGAGGCTCCACCCATTGGCCTTGACAGTTCGCATATCCGTTCAGCCTAGCCCCCGCGCCGGGGTGGTGGCAGTAGAGCTAGCCCCACCATTTTTCGGGCAGCCTTCCCCATCGCGCGTGCGGGGCACGGCCGGTGGAATGGAGGGCATGTTGAAAGCACAGAATCTGAGCAAGCGCTACGGCAGCCATACCGCACTCGCCGAGGTGGACCTAAGCATCGAGCCGGGGGAATTTGTCGCGATTATGGGGCCATCCGGCAGCGGCAAGACAACGCTGTTGAACCTGCTATCCGGGCTGGATAAGCCCAGCTCCGGTACGGTCAACGCTCCGGGGCGCAAGGAGCGCGCCTTCGTCTTCCAGGACTATAATCTGCTGGAATCGCTGAATGCGCAGCGCAATGCCACGTTGACCGCGCACTTTTCTGGTCGGCGTTGCAGCCGCGACGAGGTGCAGAAAACCTTCGCGTCTTTGGGGCTTGACGGGCTGGAGCGCCGCCTGCCCGGGCAGCTTTCCGGCGGTCAGCAGCAGCGCGTCGCGGTAGCGCGCGCCGTGCTGTCCGGTGCGCCGTATATCTTTGCCGATGAGCCTACGGGCGCGCTTGACGATGCCACCGCCGAACTCGTCCTCACCCATCTGCGTACCGCCGCACGAGACGGGGCAGCGGTGGTCATGGTGACCCATTCGCACCTTGCCGCAGAAAACGCCGATCGCATCATTGAGCTCCAGGAGGCCAATCATGCTGGTGTGGCTTAAGGATTTACAAAACAATTGGCTATCCTGGCTTGCCGTCGCACTGACCATGGTGGTCTCATCGGCCGCGTGCGCGCTGGCGGTATCGATGCTGGTGGCCACCTCGGACGCGGACGATGATCCCACGGGGCCTCTCGGCGGCACCGTGCTGGGCATGGCGGTCTGCACAGTTGTGTTGATCACGCTGTCGCAGATGCGGCTGAGTATTGAAGAACGCGAACCCGTGTACCGCTCGTGGCGCATGATTGGTATGCCTGGGTGGATGATCAATAGCTTCATCGTGGGGCAGGTGATTGCCGTGAGCGCTATCGCTGCGCTGATAGGGACCTTCGCTGCACCCCTGTTTGTTGACCCCATGGCCGCGGCCTTTCGCAGTGACGGGATCCCCATGCCGGAGTTGGCCATTACCCCGCTAGTCATCCGCATCGCTGTATCCATTTGCGTGGCATCGGCGGTCTGCGGTGCCCTAGTACCACTGCGCCGGGTCTTGCGCCCGCGGGTGGAACCGCGCCGCGTGTGGGTGATGCTGCGCTGCCTTGTGGCTGCCGGTTTGGTGGGCGGTGCTGTGTACGGCTGCCTGCAGATAGAGGACCCGGCCGATAGCATCGCCGCTTCCATGGGGCTGGTCATCCTGGTGGCATTCATGACGCCATGGCTCATGCCCGCCGTGGACCAATGGACGCGACTATGCGGCATCGCCGGGGCCAATGTGCGGGTGCGCCGCCGCTTTTCCGTGCCCCATATCGTCCCGTGGGTGCTGTTTGGTGGCTTGATTGTCGCGGTCGGCTCGGGGATAAGGATGTTCAAAAGTAGTATGGGCGACTTAGACACCTTGTCGTCGGGGCAGGTCTTCGCGGCGTTTCTCGGCCCAGTCGTGGCCCCAAGCATCGTTGGTGCGGTGTTGACTTCACTCATTATGCGCTCGCGCATCGCCAGCGATGTTCGCGGACTGCGGTTGGCCGGTGCCTCACCAGCAGCGTGGGTGCGGGTGCAGGTGGGCGAGGCATTTTGCCTGACTGTTACTGCTGCGGCCCTAGTCATCGCCTTGAGCGTGGCGGTGGTCTCGGTGCTCAACGAGCTGTTGTATCCCGACTCTTATTCTGGGATGAGCGCGCTGCGGGAGAGCCTTGCCGGAGTGTGGTGGGCGCCGTTCGGCGCGATTTTTGGTGCAATGTTCCTTGCGCTGTGTGCGGTCAAGCTCATTCTCGCGGGATTCCTGCGCTCAACCGCCCAGATCCGCATAAACTGATGGATGAATCGCCGATATTCTGATGGGTAGAACGCGCTCAAACTGATGGGTGAAACTCTGATATTCTGATGGGTGAAACGCACTCAAACTGATGGATGGGTTTAAAATGACTGGTCAAGAAGGCTATGTTTATCTTTCGCGAGTAGAGGATTCGCGGCTTCATGGAGCCCTGCAGCGATCCGGTGGAGTGTTGATAGAAGGCCCAAAGGGCTGTGGGAAATCCGCGACCGCTCGGCAAATTGCGGGCAGTCTTGTCCAGGTGGATACGGATTTAAACCTCGACATGCAGCTCAGCATCGTCCCGGATTTGGCGTTGGAGGGGGATACGCCGCGAGTTTTTGATGAGTGGCAAGAAAAACCGCAGTTGTGGAACTTGGTGCGGCATGAAATTGACCGCCGGCAAGCGCCTGGGCAGTTCATTCTTACTGGGTCGACTGCGCCAATGGAGGAACAATCCAGGCACTCGGGTGCGGGGCGTATCGCCAGGCTGCGGATGAAGACCTTCAGTTTTTATGAGTCGGGGCATTCTAATGGCGCAGTATCATTAGCCGAATTGGTAGCTCAGGAACCCCCGCAGTCGAATGGGGAAACGGTCGTGAATGTTGCAGGGATTATCGAGCGCATCGCGCACGGAGGCTGGCCCGCAAACCGGAATTATTCCGTTGAGGCGGCGCAGGAGAATCTGCGCAGTTATATCGATACTGTGGCCCACGTGGATATTAAAGCCGCCGATGGTGTGCGAAGGGACCCGGTAAAAGTAACGACACTTATTCGTTCGCTTGCCCGTGGGGTAGCCACAGAACAGCCCATTTCTTCTACTGCTACCGATATTGGTGCGCAAAGGGCTACGGTCAGCGAGTACCTTGCTGCGTTGCAGCGCATCTTCATCGTGGAAGAACAATTGGCATGGTCCTCCCATCTTCGCTCGCGGGCTAGCCTTCGAACGGCACCGAAGAGGCATCTGGCGGATCCGGCGTTGGCCGCTGCTGCCGTGGACGCGTCCCCAGACAAGTTGCTGCGCAACCTTGCCTTTGCCGGGCAGCTTTTTGAATCCCAAGTAGTCCATGACTTAGCGGTGTTAAGTGGAAAGCGCATTTTTCATGCCCGTGACGCATCTGGGCTGGAAGTAGATGCGGTATTTGAGCTGGCAGGAAGGACCGTTTTCGTAGAAATTAAATTGGGGCAAAGCCAAGAGATCATTGAGAAGGCGGCAAGCAATTTGCAGGCCTTTGCAGAACGCTTTGATTGGGAGGTCCCGCCCGTCTTGATGATCGTGACGGGAGGAAACCTGAGCTTTCGGCATCCGAGCGGAGTACACGTGGTGTCCCTGACGCACTTGGCACCGTAGCGCGGCTCGGCAACGGGGGTCGCGTCGTTGTTGAGGGTTAGCAGTCACGAGGGTAGAGTGCTAATCAGGTTGTTTGACCCACAGTTGTTCACCCGCGACGACGGCTGTGCTGGACATCCACAACCGGCACGCGCGCGCCATTAAGGTGCGCAAACGAACAATACGGAGGAAACATCATGGCAACTATTAAGCCGCTTGAGGACCGCGTCCTCGTACAGATCGTAGAAGCAGAATCCACCACCGCATCCGGCCTGGTTATCCCGGATTCGGCAAAGGAAAAGCCGCAGGAAGCAACCGTTATCGCCGTCGGCCCGGGCCGCTGGGAAGACGACGATGACCGCATCCCTATGGACGTTAAGGAAGGCGACACCGTTGTCTTCTCCCGCTACGGCGGCACCGAGCTGAAGTACGACGGTGAAGAGTACTTGCTGCTGAGCCAGCGCGACATCCTCGCCATCATCGAGAAGTAGGAACTACTTATGGCAAAGCTTATTGCATTCGACCAAGAAGCCCGCGAGGGAATTCAGCGCGGCGTCGATACGCTGGCTGATGCCGTCAAGGTCACCCTCGGCCCGCGCGGCCGCAACGTCGTATTGTCCAAGGCCTTCGGTGGCCCGACCGTTACCAATGACGGCGTGACTATCGCCCGCGATATCGACGTCGAGGAGCCCTTCGAGAACCTCGGCGCGCAGCTGGTGAAGTCCGTTGCGGTCAAGACCAACGACATCGCCGGCGACGGCACCACCACCGCGACCTTGCTGGCCCAGGCGCTCATCTTTGAGGGCCTGCGCAACGTTGCCGCCGGCGCTAACCCGATTGAGCTCAACCGCGGCATCTCCGCAGCGGCGGAAAAGGCCGTCGAGGAGCTCAAGGCACGCGCCACCCCAGTCAACTCCGCCTCCGAAATCGCGCAGGTAGCCACCGTGTCCTCCCGCGATCCGGAGGTCGGCGAGATGGTTGCCGGCGCCATGGAAAAGGTGGGCAAGGACGGCGTCGTCACCGTCGAGGAGTCCCAGACCATGGACTCCACCGTGGATGTCACCGAAGGTATTTCCTTTGACAAGGGCTACCTTTCCCCGTACTTCGCTACGGAGGAAGAGACCAACCACGCCGTGCTTGACGATGCCGCCATTTTGCTCGTCCGTAACAAGATTTCTTCCCTGCCGGATTTCTTGCCGCTGCTGGAAAAGATCGCGGAAACCAACCGCCCGACCCTCATCATCGCGGAAGACGTCGAGGGCGAGCCGCTGCAGGCGCTCGTGGTTAACTCCATCCGCAAGGTCCTGAAGGTTGCTGCCGTAAAGGCACCGTACTTTGGCGAGCGCCGCAAGGGCTTCATGGATGACTTGGCCGTAGTTACCGGCGCCACCGTGGTGGACCCTGAGGTGGGCGTCAACCTGAACGAGGTCGGCCTCGAGGTGCTGGGTTCCGCGCGCCGCGTGACCATCACCAAGGAAGACACCGTGCTTGTCGATGGCGGCGGCAGCGCCGCAGCCCTCGATGAACGCCGTGAACAGATCCGCGGCGAAATCGCCCGCACCGATTCCACGTGGGATAAGGAAAAGCTCGAGGAGCGCTTGGCTAAGCTCTCCGGCGGCGTCGCCGTTATCCGCGTCGGTGCCGCAACCGAGACCGAGGTCAACGAGCGTAAGCTGCGCGTCGAGGACGCCATCAACGCCGCCCGCGCGGCCGTAGAAGAAGGCGTCATCGCCGGCGGCGGTTCCGTGCTGGTACAGATCTCCAAGGAACTCGAGTCCTTTGCCCAGGACTTCGAGGGCGAGGCAAAGGTCGGCGTGCTCGCCGTTGCCCGTGCTCTGACCCGCCCGGCATTCTGGATCGCAGAAAACGCAGGCCTCGATGGTTCTGTCATCGTCTCCCGCGTATCTGAGATGGCCAACGGTGAAGGCTTTAACGCCAACTCCCTGGAGTACGGCAACCTCATCGATAACGGCATCATCGATCCCGTGAAGGTCACCCACTCCGCAGTGGTCAATGCCACCTCCGTTGCCCGCATGGTTCTTACCACCGAGGCATCCGTCGTGGAAAAGCCGCAGGAAGAAGACAACGCTGAGGCCGGTCACGGCCATCACCACCACTAATTCCTGCGCTATAGCCCAGAGCCCGCCGCACCTTCTCCCGCCAAGTCAGGGGAGGGCACGGCGGGGCTTTTGGTTTAGACTTGAAGCTCGTGGAGAGCATTATTATTACCGGCGCGCGGGAAAATAACCTGCGCGATGTTTCGGTGGACATCCCCAAGCGCAAGCTGACCATTTTTACCGGCGTTTCCGGTTCCGGTAAATCTTCGCTCGTTTTCGATACCGTTGCGGCGGAATCGCAGCGCTTGGTCAATGAAACCTATCCCGGCTTCGTCCAAGGCTTTATGCCGTCGCTGGCCCGCCCGGATGTGGATAGCTTGGCTCACCTCACCGCCGCCATCGTGGTGGGGCAGGAGCCCATGGCGGCCTCGTCGCGTTCTACCTTTGGCACCGCCACCGATATCACCGGCCTTGTGCGCGTGCTGTTCTCGCGCGCCGCGTCCCCGCGCGTCGGCGGCCCCGCGGCCTATTCTTTCAACGTTCCCTCCGCCTCTGGCCAGGGTGCGATCGAGGTCAACGGCACCAAGGAGGTTCGCCGCTTCGAACGCACCGGCGGCATGTGCCCCAAGTGTGAGGGCACGGGGCAGGTATCCGATATCGATTTATCCTGCTTGGTTGATGAGGAGCTTTCGCTTGCCGATGGCGCCATTATCTATCCCGGCATGAAGCCCGGCTCCTGGATGTGGCGCGCTTACGCCGAATCCGGCCTGTACCCCGATGACGTCCCGGTGCGCGAGTTCAGTAAAGAGCAAAAGCACAACCTGTATTTCACCGAGACCAAGACCAAGGTCGGCGGCGTCAACATGAGCTATATGGGCCTTGCCACGCGCTTGCGCACCAACGTATTGAGCAAGCCGGTCGAAAGCCTGCAAAAGCACATGCGCGCCTTCGTCGAGCAGGCCGTAGTCTTCGTGGATTGCCCTGAGTGCGCCGGCACCCGGCTGGCGCCCCATGCCCGCGAGTCCTATATCGCCGGGGCGTCTATCGCCGATGTCTGCGAGATGGAGCTGACAGACCTTTACGGCTGGCTTACCCAGCTCGATCTTCCTTCCGCCCAGCCGCTGGTAGATGCTATTTCTGCCGCCGTCGACACCGCCATCGAGCTGGGCCTAGGCTATCTCACCTTATCGCGCGCCACCGGGACCCTGTCCGGCGGTGAAGCCCAGCGCACCCGCATGGTGCGCCACATGGGCTCGCCGCTCAGCGATGTCACCTATGTCTTCGACGAGCCCACCGCCGGCCTGCATCCGCACGATTGCGAGCGCATCAATAACCTGCTGCTGCGGCTGCGCGATAAGGGAAATACCATCCTCGTGGTCGAGCACAACCCGTCCACCATCGCCATCGCGGATCGCGTTGTCGATCTCGGGCCCGGTGCGGGCGCCGAAGGCGGCACCATCGTCTTCGAGGGAACCCCTGCACAGCTGCGGCGCAGCGGCACCATAACCGCGCAGTACCTCGCGGATCCCGCCACGCTGAAAGAATCGGTGCGCGAATCCACCAAGGCGCTTGCCATCCGCGGCGCGCAGCGCAATAACCTCCAAGGAATCGATGTCGATATTCCGGAGGGAGTGCTCACCGTCATCGCCGGGGTGGCCGGCTCCGGCAAGTCCTCGCTGGCCGCGTGCCTGCCAGAGGTAGCAGGAGACAGGCTCTTGCACATCGGGCAAAGTGTCATTAAGGGATCGCGCCGGTCCAACGCAGCGACCTATACCGGTGCGCTTGACCCCATCCGCAAGGCCTTTGCCAAGGCCAATGGAGTAAAATCCGGCCTCTTCTCCGCCAATTCCGAAGGCGCGTGCCCGAAGTGTAATGGCGCGGACGTGGTGTATGTGGAACTCGGCGTCATGGACGGCGTGGATGTTCCCTGCGAAATCTGCCAGGGTCGGCGTTTTTCCGCCGACGTGCTGGAGTACCGCTTGGGCGAGCTTAATATTGCCGATGTCCTCGAACTGTCTGCCTCCCGCGCCGCCGACTATTTGCGCAGCGTCAAAGTGCCCGCCGCCGCCAAGATTTGTGACACGCTCGTTGCTGCCGGCGTGGGGTATTTAAGCCTTGGCCAGCCACTATCGACGCTGTCCGGCGGCGAGCGCCAGCGCCTTAAATTGGCCGCGCACCTTGCCGATAAAAAGTCCACCGCAGACGTCATCGTGCTAGACGAGCCAACCACGGGCCTGCACCCCGCCGATACCGAGCGCACCCTGCAGTTGCTGGATCAGCTTGCCGATGCCGGCAATACCGTCATCTGCATCGACCACAACCTCGCCGTGCTCGCGCACGCGGATCACGTCATCGAGCTCGGGCCAGGTGCCGGTTCTGCCGGTGGCCGCCTTGTCTTCAGCGGCACGCCCAAGGACTTAGCGGGCTCAAAGGAGTCCCTCACGGGGCGTTATTTGCAGCAGGCGCTTGCTACGCAGGGCTAATCCGGAACCCCGCACTCCCGCCCGCCGCGAGCGCGGTGTGTGGGTTTTACGCGCTAACTTAAATTTTGGATTAGGCGTTGACCGTCGCGCGGCGGCGCTTGCGCAGCACCACGACGCGCTCGGATTCGCTCATGCCGCCCCATACGCCATATGGTTCTGCCGATCGCAGGGCGTGTTCGCGGCAGAGCTCGATAACTGGGCAGGAATTGCAAATGGCCTTGGCACGATTTTCGCGCTGGGCGCGGGCGCGGCCACGCTCTCCGTCTGGATGGTAAAACACGTCCGAGTTTTCACCGCGGCACGCACCTTGCAACTGCCAATCCCATACATCTGCAGTAGGTCCGAGAGGAGACTTGGACTGAGACACGTTACTTACGCTCCTTTAACAGGACGAGAATTCTTACTCTGGCGGCTGGTGGAGAGTCATCCGCGAACCGCAACGATTTGTAGTGTGTCGCGTCTCGGTAAACAGAGGGTTACTAGTATTTGACTTCCAAGTATTGCCTCCATTTATGTGACTCGTTAACACCCTTTTACCTGCAATAATGGCTAAGGTTAACGAATTATGAATTTTCCTCTTTCTATGATGCAGATGGCATAAAGCCTGGTGTAGAGCCAAGAAAACCGCCGACACAGGCTCAATTGCGGTGCTTTTCCTACTGGGGCATCGCCAAGCAAAAGCGTTGCCCGGTTGTCGGGTTGCAAGCTTGCTGATGTGTAGCGTCGTTGTCCCTTTGCGCTCAATACCCCAGAGGAAATATGGTTGAATATCGATTTAAAAGTCTGCAGAGGGTGCACTCGTGAGCGATAAGGATAAAGAGCTAGCGGATCTCGTTCCGCTGGCCGCTGGTGGAAGCCGCCGCGCACTGCAATCTATCCTGCAAATTATTCATCCGCAGGTGCTGCGCTATTGTCGTGCGCGCATCGGTGGCGGGCGCCAGCCCACCGCGGAGGACGTGACCCAAGAAATCTGCCTCGCCGTCGCCACATCTATCGAATCCTATGAAGATAAGGGCCGACCCTTCATGGCCTATGTCTACGGCATCGCTTTTAATAAGGTCACCGATGCCCACCGCGCCATGGGCCGCGATCGCTCCACGCCCGCCGAGGAGCTTCCAGAAAGCACCGCAAACGAGGCGACTCCCGAGGAATGGGCGCTAGAAAATGATGGTAGTAACAGAATGCGCGCCTTGCTCGATACCTTAAGTGACAAGGCAAAAAACATCGTTATTTTGCGCGTGTTCGTTGGGCTTTCGGCAGAAGAAACCGCCGATATCGTGGGGTCCACCCCGGGTGCGGTTCGCGTCGCACAGCACCGAGCTCTCGCACAATTGCGAAAGGCCCTTGGGCAACAATTAGCCACCGAGGGCTAAAGCCACAACCCCCGCTCTAGAGACACGCGTAAACCTTAAGAAAGGAAGGAGGGACAGAAACCATCATGGCCTCCAAGCATTCTAAAAAGAATAACGATGACCTGACGGAGCAGCTCCAGCCCTTGGTGGATGATGATGCATTCCTCACCGAGCTGTCGCAGGGCAAAGATCCCTCCAACGGCAGCGATGAGCTCGCCGGGCTGCTGTTGGGGCTGAAGGGGGACATCGATAAGCAGATGCCGCCAGCCCCGCGCGTGGACGGGGCAGAGGAAGAATCGGAAGTCATCAGCCTCGATAAGGCGCGGTCTCGCCGACGTAATCGCCCCGTGATGCATGGACTTATCGGCGCGGCCGCCGCCACAGTCATCCTCGCCGGTGCGGGCGGGGTCATGGTTAATTCTGGCGTATTTGATAGGCCGGATGAGACCCGCAATGTGGAGTTGGCCGGCACCTTAGATGAGATGGAATCCCGCGCGGCAGAGGGAGATTTCGAAGGTGCGCGCGAGCTTATGAAAGAAGCCCGTTCCAAGCTCGAAGAGGCTGAAGACAAAGAAGAAAATGCCATCGCCGCCAAGGAGGAAGCCGAAAAGAAGCGTCCTGCCCGCCCGAAGACGAAAACCGTGACGGAAACCGCCACCGAGACCGCGCCGGGCCAAAAGCCGCAGGACAAGCCTGAACCAGCGCCACAAACCGTTACGAAAACGCAGTACGAGACCTCAACCGTGGTGGTAACGGAGCAGGCGCCAGCGAATCCGCAGCCGGAGACGCGCGAGCCCGAAGAAGCACCCACCACAACCATTCAGTTGGGGGCGGGCGCCGAGTAGCGAGGGCAGTGCTACAACCCTAGCGACCCTCGAGGCCGTCCAAGTAGCCCAGCGCGTAGTCCCACGGCACGTAGCGGCGCGGGTCGGGTTCTGCTCCAGGCTCGTGCACTGGGGCGAGCTCGCCTGCCAGCGTGGCGCGCATATTGGCGGCCATAATATCCCACTCGTAGAAGTGGTTTTCCTGGCAGTCTTCACACAGGAAGAAGATGCCATCGATCCCGCGCGGGCCGAGCACACTTGCGAATTTCTCTACCAGGGCGAGATCGTGGATGAGGGCGACGCGGTCTTCATCGGAAAGCGGCATGACCTGCTCGTCCTCCTCCAGGAAGGAGGCAGGGTCGTTCGGATCGTCTGCAAAAGGATCGCGGGGCATATTGGCGAAGAAGTTCACGCCTGCGAGCCTATTGAACTTGCCCGCTTAAGGCAATTAACCCCTAGCCTGAATGGTGTCATTGGCCGGGCACGCACTACAGTTGGGGTAGCCGCTGAACCTGTTTAAGGAGATACCTCGATGAGCGATTACCCTATTCACACTGGTGGAGATGACCCGAACAAGGTAGCCCTGCGCGGCTTGACCTTTGATGACGTGCTTCTTTTGCCCGCCGAGTCCAATATCGTGCCCTCCGAGGTCGATACCGGCGCGCAATTTACCCGCAATATTCGCCTGGGCGTGCCGCTGGCATCCGCGGCGATGGATACCGTGACCGAGGCCCGCATGGCCATCGCCATGGCGCGCCAGGGCGGCATTGGCGTGCTGCACCGCAACCTGTCTGCGGAAGCGCAGGCCGAGCAGGTAGAAATCGTCAAGCGCTCCGAGTCCGGCATGGTCACGGACCCGGTCACCGCCCGCCCCGAGATGACTATTGGCGAGGTCGACGCCCTGTGCGCCCGCTTCCGCATTTCCGGCCTGCCGGTCGTGGATGGGGATGGCACCTTGCTGGGCATTTGCACCAACCGCGATATGCGTTTTGAGCCGGACTTTGACCGCAAGGTCAGCGATGTCATGACCCCGATGCCGCTCGTCGTCGCGCGCGAGGGCGTGTCCAAGGAAGAGGCCTTGGAGCTGCTGTCAGCCAATAAGGTAGAAAAGCTGCCGATTGTTGATGCCGATAACAAGCTCATTGGCCTTATCACCGTCAAGGACTTCGTAAAATCCGAGCAGTACCCCAACGCCTCCAAGGATGCTGCCGGCCGCCTGCTGGTTGCCGCAGGCATTGGTACCGGTGAGGATTCCTATCAGCGCGCCGCTGCGCTTGTCGATGCCGGCGTGGACGCCCTCGTCGTCGACTCCGCCCACGCCCACAATAACCGCGTGCTCGAGATGGTTTCCCGCGTAAAGAAGGACTTCGGCGACAAGGTCGATGTCATTGGCGGTAACCTCGCCACCCGTGAGGCAGCCCAGGCGATGATCGACGCCGGCGCGGATGCCATCAAGGTCGGCATCGGCCCGGGCTCCATCTGCACCACCCGCGTCGTCGCCGGCGTTGGTGCGCCGCAGATCACCGCGCTGATGGAAGCCGCAGCCGTCGCCGCTCCCGCGGGCGTGCCGGTCATCGGCGATGGCGGCATGCAGTACTCCGGTGACATCGCCAAGGCGCTGGCCGCCGGTGCCGATACCGTCATGCTGGGCTCTATGTTCGCCGGCACCACCGAGGCGCCCGGTGACATCGTGGTGTACCAGGGCAAGCAGTACAAGCGCTACCGCGGCATGGGCTCCATGGGCGCCATGCAGGGTCGCGGGCTTTCCGGCGAAAAGCGCTCCTACTCCAAGGACCGCTACTTCCAGGCCGACGTACGCAGCGAGGACAAGCTGGTGCCAGAAGGCGTGGAGGGGCGCGTGCCCTTCCGCGGCGAGATCGATGCCATCGTGCACCAAATCATCGGCGGCCTGCGCGCGGCCATGGGCTACACCGGCTCGGCCACCCTAGATGAGCTCAAGACCAAGCGATTTGTCCAGATCACCGCCGCGGGCCTGAAGGAATCCCACCCGCACCACCTGCAGCAAATCGCCGAAGCCCCGAACTACCGCTAGGACAAACATGCGTGAATACGCCGAAATCGGCATCGGCCGCGAGGCCCGCCGCACCTTTGATTTAGACCAGGTCTCCATCGTTCCCCAGCGCCGCACGCGCTCGTCCAAGGACGTGGATACCACCTGGAATATCGATGCCTATACCTTCGATACCCCCTTCGTTTCGCACCCCACCGATGCGCTCGCCACGCCCGAGTTCGTCATCGAGATGGGCAAGCAGGGCGGGCTCGGCGTCATCAACGCCGAAGGGTTGTGGGGCCGCCACGAGGACCTTGAGGGTGCCTTGGCGCGCATCTATTCCCAGCCGGGCGATAATTCCACCATTCAGGAATTGCACGCCGCCCCGCTTGACGATGCCCTCCTTGCCTCCCGCATTGCCCAAGTGCGCGAGTCCGGTGTGACCGTCGCCGTGCGCGTTTCGCCCCAAAACGCCCGCGAGATGGCGCCCAAGGCTATCGCCGCTGGGGCCGAGTTACTGTTCATCCAGGGCACGCTGGTGTCCGCGGAGCACGTCGCCACCGGCGGCGAGCCTCTTAACCTGAAGGAATTTATCGGCTCGCTCGAAGTGCCCGTCATCGCCGGTGGCGTGGCCGACTACACCACGGCGCTGCACCTGATGCGCACCGGGGCGGCCGGCGTCATCGTGGGCGCGGGCGTGACGACCAACGCGGAAACCGTCGGCATCGATACCGCTATGGCCACCGCCATTGCCGATGCCGCCGCCGCCCGCCGCGACTACCTCGACGAGACCGAAGGCCGCTACGTGCACATCATTGCGGATGCGGAATTCGACAACTCCGGGACCATCGCCAAGGCCTTTGCCTGCGGTGCCGATAGCGTCGCGCTCGGCCCCCTTCTTGCCCAGGCCCGAGAGGCAGGCGGTAGGGGATGGTACTGGCCGGCTACCGCAGGCCATCCGCGGTTCCCGCGCGGATACGCGCAGTTCGCCGGCGTCGATACCGACCTCGATGTGGATTTTCTTGCCGCAGGCGACGCCGCACCCGCGGCTGCGCCGAGCCTGGAAACCGTGCTGCACGGCCCATCCAGCGAACCATTCGGCCGCACCAACCTCGTGGGTGCGCTGCGGCGTGCCCTCGCAAAGTGTGGGTACACCGACCTGAAGTCGTTCCAGAAGGTCGAGCTCGCGGTTCGCTATTAAGTAGCGCGCTGCGTGCGGCGCGCCTCGCATCGTGCGGGCCCGCGCCGCGCTGGCGCTCCCCCGAATTGCTGCGCCCCTCGCAGCTTACTCCCGCGCCCCCTTGCATGGCCCGAGTCACTTGTGCAGCCAGCGCCCCACGGTGCGAAAGCCGCCGCAATGCCCCACATGGGCAAGCGCTTCCTGGGCCGCGGGGCCTATGGGTTAGACTATGGGGCGTGACTAAGCCAAATACTACCCCGCGCCCAGTCCTCGTCGTGGACTTTGGCGCTCAGTACGCGCAGCTCATTGCCCGCCGCGTGCGCGAGGCCAAAATCTACTCCGAGGTTGTTTCCAACTCCGCCTCCATCGAGGAAATCAAAGCCAAGGACCCCGCCGCGCTCATTTTGTCCGGCGGCCCGTCGTCCGTCTATGCCGACGGCGCCCCAGCGCTCAAACCTGAGCTGCTAGAGCTTGGCGTTCCGGTCTTCGGCATTTGCTACGGCTTCCAGGCCATGAACCACATCCTCGGCGGTACCGTATCGTCTACCGGTGAGCGTGAATATGGCCGCACCGATATCGACGTCAAGGGCGGCATCCTGCACGAGGGCCTCGAGCCCACGCACAAGGTATGGATGTCCCACGGCGACGCCGTCTCCGCCGCCCCCGAGGGCTTCGACGTAACCGCAACCTCCGCCGGCGCCCCAGTCGCCGCGATGGAGTGCCCGGCCAAGCAGATGGCCGGCGTGCAGTACCACCCCGAGGTGTTGCACTCGCCACACGGCCAAGAAGTGCTCACCCGCTTCCTCACGGAGATCGCCGGTCTGGAGCAGAACTGGACCGCCGATAATATCGCCGAGCAGCTCATCGCGGATATCCGCGCCCAAGTAGGCGAGGAAGGCCGCGCTATTTGTGGCCTGTCTGGCGGCGTGGACTCTGCCGTGGCTGCGGCCTTGGTGCAGCGCGCCATCGGTGATCGCCTGACCTGTGTCTTCGTCGACCACGGCCTGCTGCGCGCGGGCGAGCGCGAGCAGGTTGAAACTGACTTCGTGGCCTCGACCGGCGCCAAGCTGGTTACCGCCGACGAGCGTTCGGCCTTCCTCAAGAAGCTGGCGGGCGTTAGCGACCCAGAGGAAAAGCGCAAGGCCATCGGCGCGGAGTTCATCCGCTCCTTCGAGCGCGCCGTGGCCGGCGTGCTTGCCGATGCCCCCGCCGGCTCCACCGTCGACTACCTCGTCCAAGGCACCTTGTACCCGGACGTCGTCGAATCCGGCGGCGGCGACGGCACCGCCAATATTAAGTCGCACCACAACGTCGGCGGCCTGCCGGATGACGTCGAGTTCGAGCTCGTGGAGCCGCTGCGCCTGCTCTTTAAGGACGAGGTGCGCGCGGTGGGCCGCGAGTTGGGCCTGCCGGAAGAGATCGTCGGCCGCCAGCCCTTCCCAGGACCAGGCCTGGGCATCCGCATCATTGGTGAGGTCACCGAGGATCGCCTCGAGACCCTGCGCCAGGCGGATCTGATTGCCCGCACCGAGCTGACCAACGCCGGCTTAGACGAGCAGATTTGGCAGTGCCCGGTCGTGCTGCTTGCCGATGTCCGCTCCGTCGGTGTCCAAGGCGATGGCCGCACCTACGGCCACCCCATTGTGCTGCGCCCGGTATCTTCCGAGGACGCCATGACCGCGGACTGGACCCGCTTGCCCTATGACGTGCTAGAGAAGATCTCCACCCGCATCACCAACGAGGTTAAAGACGTCAACCGCGTGGTCTTGGATTGCACCTCCAAGCCACCGGGAACCATCGAGTGGGAGTAAACCCACAAAACGGCATGCGTAGAAGGCGCTCAGTACTTGAGCGCCTTCTACGCATACCTGCGGCTAGTTGCGGGGTGTCACCGGTGGCCGCCAGACGATGCGACCGCCCACCCTTTCTAGCCGCCCGCGCCGGGGCGGGGCATTGGGATCGTCGTCGTTGATGCCGTTGTGGTAAGCACAGCACACGACGAGGTTGTTCATATTGGTCTCCCCACCGCGGCTCCAGGCGGTGAGGTGGTGGATCTGGGATAAATCGGCCGGCTGATTGCATCCGGGCCAGGCGCAGCGCGGATTTTCCGCGGCCGCCATCATCCTCTGCTTATCGGTGGCCACGCGCGCCGTGCGGTAGAGGTTGACCGGCCCTTCTACCGGATGCACGAGGGTGACATAGCCCGTTTCGCCGCTGCCGCCACCGTTGCCGCTGGGGCCGGGGGCGGAATAGCCGGCATCGTTAAGCACGCGGCGCAGGTACTCGGTACCGGACATGGTCGCACCATTGGTGAGATCGAGCTGCACGTCGTCGCCGTGGCCGTCGCGGATGCGAATGAATTTCTCCAGCGGCACGATGGCGTTGGTGACCACTGTGGAGCGCGCGGCGCTACCGGCGCCGAAGAAGATATCTTCCACCGCCTGCAGCGGCTTTTTATCGGCGGCGGTAATCGCGCCCTGCAGATCCGCAATGAAGCGGGAGGTACCAGTAATGGCGAGCGTCCAGTAGTCATTGGGGCGCCGGTAGGTGCGCACGCCGGGGCTGACCGTGGACTTTTTCATCTCGCGCACCCGGCGCCGGGCGTGTTTGATAATGGCGCTCATCTCCGCGGACATCGCACAGCATTCCGCGCGCAGCTCCCACGCCTGCTTTTTGCTGGGCGCGCGGTTGACCACGCGCTCGATGCCGGCGAGGAGGGCAATGGGGTGGGCGTTGGTGCGGGCATCGGCAATGGCGCGGCGCTGCATCCGGCTAAAGGCGGTGCGGCCGTAGTAGCTGTCGCACAAAAGGAGCAGGTCGGCGGCGATTGTATCGGGCGCGCCGCGCTCCATGAGCTCAGACCCAGAGAGACCGCGGCACGCGGCGATGATATCCATGCCGGGCGCGAGGGCGGTGAGGTAGGTCTCGAGTGCGTTCATGCCGCCTACGCTAGGGCGGTGTTAGCCCGCGCTCAATCGCTAGGGCAACCGCAAGTGCGCAAGCTGTGGATAACCCGGATCCGCAGCGCGAAAACCAGGGGAATTCCTGTGGATAAGTCCCCGCAGTGTCGCATGGATTAGACAAAGGCCAGCCGGCGCGTGCCATCCACGTGGGGGAAGGCGATAAAACTTATACCTGAGACCGCAACCCACACCAGCGCCGAGCCCCACGCGGGCAGGCCCAGGATGGGCGCGAGCATGATGAGAAGCCATAGAATCATCAGCGGTACTAGCTGCGCGATGGTGGGGATGAGGTCGGCATCGTGCCGGTCGGCATAGGAGCGCATCTCGCGGCGGTAGGGGTGGGCAAAGACCAAGACGAATGCCGCCACGAGGCAGACCGCGGCCCCAGATAGGGTGGCGAAGAAATGGGTGCGGGTGGTCAGCAGCGCGACGGTGGCACCGAGCAGGATGGAGGATCCGAGGCGCACCCACGGCGGGGTGGGGATGGGGGTTGGATTCTCGCGCATAGCACCGTAGGCCTCGTTCAGGTTCATGCGCTTAAGACTACCATTCGAACATACAGTTGCATGTGTCCGGTCGAGGGTTCATACTGTGTGGGTGAGTCAAACGAACGTTCGCCTAGAAAAAGCGGTAGCGGGGCTGGGGAGGTCCGACCGCGTTGCGGTGCTGCGCGCCCGCATGCAGGCGATGGAGCAGGAAGATGAAGACGAGCTGGTAGATACCGTTCCCCACCTGGCGCGGCTACTTCCCGCAGGTGGGCTCGCCCGGCGGAAGGTGGTCTCGTGCGCGGAGTGTCCCGCGCTCGTGGTGGAGCTTATCTGCCATCTTACGGCCCGCGGGGGCCATGTGGGGATAGTAGGGTGGCCGGATCTTTCTCTCGCACAAGTTGCCGAAATGGGGAGTCTCAATAACGTGGTCACCGTCCCCGATCCGGGCCTGGAGTCATGGGCGGTAACCAGCGTGCTGGCAGAGGGGATGGACCTTATCATCCACCATGGCCCGCCCGGCGAGCTGAGCCCGGCGAAGGCGCGGCCGGTGTGGGCGAAGATCCGCGGCGGGCAGGCCGCGGTGCTGACCGTGGGCGCGCGGCTGCCGGGCACCGCGGTGCGCATTGGGGCGGAGGTGAGTACGTATCGGGGCATCGGCAAGGGCAGCGGGCGCATCCGCGGCGTGGATATCGATCTTGCGGTGGACTCGAAAAAGGGCACCGCGCGCGGGAGCCTCACCATGGGCGAAGCCCGCAGGTTGGAGGCCGTATGAGGGTGGCCGCGGTGTGGTTTCCGGATTGGCCCATCCAGGCGGTTGGGCAGGCGGGGCCGGTGCTGATCGCGCGCAATCATGCGGTGCTGGTGTGCGATAGCGCGGCGCGCCGGGCGGGCATTCGGCGTGGGATGCGCCTGCGCCAGGCCCAGGCGATTTGCCCTGAGGTAAAGGTGGTGGAGGCGAACCCGGATAGGGACGGCGCGGCCTTCGCGGAGATTGCGGCGGGCTTGGACGCCGTGGCCTCGTCCGTGGAGGTGCTGCGGCCCGGCCTGGCCATCGTGGACGCGGGGGCGGCGCTGCGCTACCACGGGCCGGAGGCGCTGGAGATGCTTGCCGATGCCACCGCGCACGTCGGTTTTGATTCCACCCTCGGCGTGGCAGACGAGATTGCCACGGCCATCATCGCGGCCCGACATCGCGGGGTAGGCGCGGTGGTGCCGGAGGGCGAGTCGCGGGATTTCTTGGCCGCCCAGCCCGTGGGCGTCTTAGCCGCGGAGGCTGCGTTGGGGTTTTCTGCGGAATTTGTGGCCCAGCTGCAGAAATTGGGCGTGCGCCGGCTGGGTGATGTGGCGGCGCTGCCGTTTAAGCAGATGGTTACCCGGTTTGGGCAGCAGGGCAAGCGCGCGCACGAGGTGGCGCACGCGCGGGCGGACCAGCGCGTGTCCCCGGAAATGGCGCGGCCCGAACTGTCCGTGAGCAGCGAGCAATCCATCGAGCGCGTGGATGCGGCGGCATTCGTGGCCCGGCAATTGGCCGCGCAGCTGCACGTGCGGTTGGCGGAGGCGGAAGTGGTGTGCATGCGCCTGCGCGTGGTGGCGGAGCTGGCCACTGGTGAAACTGTGGCCCGGGTATGGCGCACGCACGAGGCGCTCACGGAGCAGGCGACCGCGGACCGGGTGCGCTGGCAGCTGGATGGGTGGCTTACGGCGGCGCGGTCGAGCGGCAAGGACGGCGCCGCGATCGTGCGGCTGGTGCTCGAACCGGTGGAGGTGGCTAGGCCGCAGGCCGATGGCCTCTGGGGCGGGGATGCCTCACAGGAACAGGTCAAGCGGGTAATTTCGCGCGTGCAATCGCAGCTGGGCATAGATCGCGTCTTGCAGCCGCGGGCCGCCGGTGGCCGTGGGGTGGCCGAGCGCATCGAGTACGTTCCCTACGGGGAGCAGCGCGATGCCACGCCACAAGGCAGCTGGCCAGGTAGGATCCCCGCGCCGCTTCCCGCGCGCCTAGGCGGCGGGCCGAACCATCCGGCCGCGCGCATTCGGCTTATCGATGCCGCCGCGCGGGACGTCATCGTCACCGCTGAGGCCCTCCTATCCTCTGTGCCCGTGGCGCTCGGGTGGGGCGCGCACCGCTACCGCGTCATTGGCTGGGCTGGCCCGTGGCCGGTGGATACGCAGTGGTGGACCGAAAAGCCACAGCACGCGGCGCGGCTACAAATTGTGGGTCAAGCTGAGCGGGGGCAACGCCAGCGCGCCTGGCTCTTGGTGTGGTCAGAGGGGCGCTGGCGCGTGGAGGCGACGTATTAGGAGCGAATATCTACCACGAGGCGCGTGGGATTTTCTAGCACCTGTACGGAATAAGGCTTGCGCTGGTTCATGCCGATGACAAACTGGCTGCGGCCCTCATAGGTGCGGTCGTTGACCACTTGGGTAATAACGCCACCGGCGGGGGCGTCGACGACGCCGATGCGCGGCTCGTCGATGCCGGCCTCAAACGGATAGACCACGCCGTCGATATTGACATTGAGCGCGGTATCGCCGGCGTAGTTAATGGGTTGGCCAGAGCCTTGCTGCTTGGGATTATCGGCGTAATCCACGAACCATCCTGGGGAACCCTCGCCCTCGAGCTCGAAAACGGCGCGCTCGAAACCATCGTGCTGGCCCACGCGCACCTTGGTCACCACGAGTTCTGAGGGGGCCTCAGGGCGCAGCGTTTTCATGCTCATATCCGCCTCACCCAGAGGGTTGATGTGCGAGTTTCCCACAGAGGCCGCCATGGTGGTGTCATCCGCTGATTCGGTGCTGCAGCCGGTGAGGAAGGCTGCGGCGGCAAGCAGGAGTGAGAGGCGGGCTTTATACATGACCACTAGAGTATAATTTCTAGTAATTACTGCCTAGCGTTGGGGGCAGATCTTGACCGAATTGTTGCCAAATATGTGAGCTGAGTTGCAGACAGGTTAGGCTAGGGTACATGACCGATTTCTGTTCAGATTACCAGGTGGAACCGCTGCCCGGCACGGCGAAAAAAGAGTCCGTGTTTGTCCTCTTTGAGTGGCCCGGCGGCTGGTCGCGCGATGTGCTTGATGGCGATACTTTTGGCCCGGAGCTCACGGCCGAGCTGAAGGAAAAGCTCAAGGGTCAGGCCGGGCTGCAATTGATTCGCCGCCCCGGCCGCGATGGCCGCCAAATCGGCACCATGCACCGGTGCTACCTGGTGTGGGCCGAGCAGGGCGTGATGGAATTGGTCCTTTTGACCGGCCCGGAAAAGATCCTGGATTTGGATCTCACCGCGCCGGGCCGCAATGGGGGAGGAATCCTCGATACGCCGCTGGTTTTGGTGTGCACCCATGCTAAGCGCGATAAGTGCTGCGCCGTGAAGGGCCGGCCGCTCGCCGCGGAGCTGGTGGAGGATTACCCGGATTTGGTGTGGGAGACCTCGCACACGAAGGGGCACCGCTTCGCGCCCTCGGTCATGCTCATGCCCTGGGGGTATTCCTTTGGCCGGATGAATAAGGAAGCCGCCGCGCAGATGATTGCGGCGGCGGCGGAAGGAAAGTATTTCTACCCGGTCAATCGCGGGCGCGGCATCTTCGGCCCGCGCGGCCAGGTGGCGGAGTTGGCAGTAGCGCGCGAGCTTATCGATGCCTCCGAGGATCTCTACTACGGCCAGCTCCACGCAGAAGACGCGAAGCAGGGCACGGTGGTCACGCATGCCGATGGCCGGCGGTGGAGCGTGGCACTCGAGCAGCGCGCCGTGGAAGGAGTGGTCTCTTCCTGCGGCGACGCGCCCAAGACCGGCAAGGCGCTTGTGGCCACGGGTGTGGAGCTTATTAGCGGCGCATAACCTTGGAGGAGAGCCAGTTGCCAAAGAACTGCGCGGCCTGCACCAGCACGATGATAATAAGCGTGGCCACGACGGTAACTTCCCATTCGAAGGCGCGGTAGCCGTAGACGATGGCGAAGTCACCCAGTCCGCCGCCGCCGACGTAGCCGGCCATGGCGGACATATCCACGATGGCGATAAACAGGAAGGTATAGCCCAGAATCAGCGGGCCGAGGGCCTCCGGGATGATCACGGAGGTAATGATCTTCCACGGCGATGCACCCATGGCGCGGGCGGCCTCGATAACGCCTGGATCGATGGCCACGAGGTTTTGTTCCACCACGCGCGCCACGGAGAACGTGGCGGCGATGACCATCACGAAGGTGGCCGGCTCGCGGCCGATGGACCCGCCCATCACGGCGACGGTGAGCGGCTGCGCGAACGCCAGCAAAATAATAAACGGGATGGGGCGAACGAAGTTCACCAGCAGGTTGACCACCAGGTAGACGGCCTTATTCTGCAGGATGCCGCCCGGGCGGGCGGTGTAGAGCAAGATGCCGAGCCCCAGGCCCAGAATGCCGGCGACGACGAGGGTGGTCGAGACCATGATGAGGGTGTCGACGATGGCATCGACAAGCGATCCGCCCAAGCGGTCCCAGTCGGCGGCGGCGAGATAGTTGACGTTCATCGTTCAATCTCCTCAATTTGAGTGGTGGCAGATAGGGCGCGGTAGAACTCTTCGATGGCGGCATCGTCGCCGCTCAAGCGCACGGTGAGCTTGCCAAAGGAGTGCTGCTGCAAGGTAGTAATGCCGCCGTGGACGACGGCGATGGATACGCCCGCATCCTTCAGCTTGGCCGCGGCGCCGAAAAAGCCCGATTCCTCGGTCAGGTTGATGGTAAACAGGCGGCCTTCGTGGGCGAGCAGGTCATCGGTTTCCACCACGTCGGGCTCATTGCGCAGCGAGGTGGCGACGAATTTGGCGGCCACGGCGGTCTGGGGATTGGAAAAGACCTGGTAGACGCTGCCTTGTTCCACAACGTGGCCATTTTCCATCACCGCAACCTTATCCGCGATGGAGCGCACGACCTCCATTTCGTGGGTGATGACCACGATGGTGATGCCGAGCTCCTTATTTACCCGGCGCAGCAAGTCAAGGACTTCCTGCGTGGTGGTGGGGTCGAGGGCGGACGTGGCTTCGTCGGCAAGCAGCAGCGACGGATTCGTGGCCAAGGCGCGCGCGATGCCCACGCGCTGCTTTTGGCCGCCGGAAAGCTGCTCCGGGTAGCTTTTTCCCTTATCTCCCAGGCCAACAAAATCCAGCAGCTCCTGCACGCGCTGTTGGCGCTCGCGCTTGCCGATGCCCTGCAGCTGCAGCGGGTATTCAATATTGCCCGCCGCAGTGCGGGAGTTCATGAGGTTAAACTGCTGGAAGATCATGCCGATATTGCGGCGGATGCCGCGCAGCTTCTTTTCGGACATGCCGACGATATTTTGGCCATCGAGCAGCAATTCGCCGGAGGTGGGCGTGTCCAGGCCGTTGATCATGCGGACCAGGGTGGATTTGCCGGCGCCGGAGTAGCCGATGATGCCGATAATTTCGCCGGAATCGACGGTTAAGGAGACATCGTCAAGAGCTTTGACCTCGGCCTTTTTCTGCTGGAAGACCTTGGTGATATTGCGGAACTCGATGCGAGTGCCGTTCTGGGTGGAATCTGCCACGGGTTGCGTCCTTAGCGGGGAAGTGCCAAACCCCGCCGGGGTGAAAACCGGCGGGGTAGAAGGCAAGGGTGATTAGTCCAAATCTGCTTCGAGCTTGTCCAGGATTTCCTGGAGTTCTTCTGGGGTGCGCTCGACCTCGACGGAGGTGCCTGCGGAGTCCTCGTCGACGCCCTTTTGTACCGCATCGGAGTGCCAGAGCTCGGCGAGCTTCTTGATGTCCTCGTTATCGGCGTCTTCCTCGCGAACGGCGAAGACGTTGATATAAGGCTCTGCCTCTTCGGAGTTCGGGTCATCCTGGAAGACGGCGGTGGCCGGGTCGATGCCGGCGCGCTCCAGGAAGGAGTTATTGATAATCGCCGGGGTGCCCTCGCCGTGCGCGGATGGGGTTTGGGCTGCATCGACCGGCACGACCTTGACCTTGGACTTCTTCTCATCGATGTCCAGCGGGGTCGGGGTGATAAGCCCGTCCTTCTTCAAGGTGATAAGGCCTGCCTGGACCAGCACGTTGATGGCGCGGCCCTGGTTGGTGGAGTCATTCGGAATGGCAACTTCTTCGCCCTCGATGCCGTCGAGGGAGTCGTGGCCCTTCCAGAACAGCGCCAGCGGCACGATTTCGGTGGCGACGATGGGCACCAGGTTGGTGCCGTTGCCGTGGTTGTACTCGGCCAGGAACTTCAGGTGCTGGAAGTTATTGGTATCCAGCTCGCCCTGGTTCAGGGCCTGGTTCGGGGTGTTGTAATCCGAGAAGGACTTGATGTCGATGTCGTAGCCGGCGTCCTTGGCTTCTTGCTCAAAGGCAACCCAGGCCTGCTTTGCATCATCGGTGGTGCCAACGGCGATGGTCTTGTCATCATCTGCGTCGGAGGAGCAGGCCACGAGGCTGGTGGCGGCGACGGTAACGGCGGCGGTAGCGGCCGCTGCGCGACGAATCTGCATGAGGTCCCCTTACATGTAGGAGTTTAAATAAATTGACCGTTTAGCAATCTAGCAATAAGCGAACCGCTTTGTCTATTGAACACGTCTCATCACGCCGGGTTGTGTAGAACACTAATTCGACACTACCCTGTGAAGGGTGAAAATTAATGGTGGAAAGGCGCTGCCGTGGTCGCGTTTAGAAAGGATACTATCCGGCAAGGACACTGCCGCGCCCGTTGCCGTGCATCACCTTGGCAGCGGCGATGACCCCGTCCAGCGCGGGCGCTCCGCCGTGCCCTTTGCGGAGCTACATGCGGTAAGTTCTTATAGTTTTCTCGACGGCGCCGCCGAGCCGGAAGAGCTAGTCGCCCGCGCCCTAGAGCTTGGCCTCGAGGGGCTAGCCGTCGTGGATAGGGATGGCTTCTATGGCCTGATGAAATTCGCGGAGGCCGCAGCTAAGGCGGGTCTTCCGGCCATGTATGGCGCGGAGCTTTCCCTCGCGGAGTCCCCAGTGACCGTGCTGGCGCGCACGCCGGAAGGCTATCGCCGCCTCTCGCGCCTTATCGCCCGCGCGCGGATGGACGCCGGGGAGAAGGGGAGTGTCGCGTACCCGCCCCTAGATGTCGTGGCGCGCGAGTTGGAAGAAGAGTGCTTTTTCCTGCTGGGGTGGGAGGCTATACAAAAAATCGATCACGTTCTCGAAAGAATAAAAATAGACAGCATAGTTCTCGAATATGCGTGCACAATGTCTCCCGAAGATGCGGATCACCACGGTTTCCTGGATAAGTACAATAATCTCCGCGCCATCGCAACCGCTCGACCTGCGGCAGCAACGCGCGACCAGGTACGGCTCGCCGCCGCTAAACGCGCCTTGGCGCACCGCCAATCTTTAGAAGAAGCCGCACCGGATGCCCACCCGATGGGCGCAGGCTGGATGCGCTCCGGCGAGCAGATGGCCCAGTTGCTTCCCGGCCGGCCCGAGCTTATCGCCGAAACCGTCCGCCTTGCCCGCGAGTGCTCCTTCACCTGGGGTGCCCTTGCTCCCAACCTGCCGGACTTTGTCGTCCCGGAGGGGCATACCGAGATGAGCTGGCTCGAACACGAGGTGTGGCGGCGCGGTAAAAAGCGCTACGCCTCGCGCCCGCCCGAAATACAGGCTAAGGCGAAAAAGCAGATGCGGCACGAGCTGGGCATCATCAAGCAGCTGGGCTTTCCAGGCTACTTCCTCATCGTCTGCGACCTGGTGGATTTTTGCCGCCAGGAAAATATCCTGTGCCAGGGGCGCGGCTCGGCGGCCAATTCCGCCGTCTGTTTCGCGCTGGGCATTACCAACGCCGAGCCCATTTCCGCGCAGCTGCTCTTCGAGCGCTTCCTGTCGCCGGATCGCGATGGCCCGCCCGATATCGACATCGACATCGAATCTGGACGGCGCGAGGAGGTCATCCAGTACGTCTATCGCACCCACGGTCGCGACCGCGCAGCACAAGTGGCCAACGTCATCACCTACCGCCGCAAGGGGGCTACCCGCGACGCCGCCCGCGCGCTGGGTTACCCGCAGGGTTCGGCCGATGCGTGGTCGAAAGGCATAGCCGAGGCGCCTGCCGATGTCACCTTACTCGCCGAGCAATTCCTCGACCAGCCGCGCCACCTCGGCATCCACTCCGGCGGCATGGTTTTATGCGACCGGCCAATCGCGGACGTGGTGCCGATGGAATGGGCCCGCATGGACAACCGCTCCGTGCTGCAGTGGGATAAGGACGATTGCGCCGCCGCCGGGCTGGTGAAATTCGACCTGCTGGGCCTCGGCATGCTGGAGGCGCTGCACCACATGATCGATGCCGTGCGCGCCACCACCGGCCGCGAGGTGCGCCTGTGGGAGCTCGACCTGGCCGAGCCCGCGGTCTATGACATGCTCTGCCGCGCCGATGCCGTCGGCGTCTTCCAGGTGGAGTCCCGCGCGCAGCTGGCCACGCTGCCGCGGCTCAAACCGCACTGCTTCTTCGACCTCGTGGTGGAGGTCGCGCTCATCCGCCCCGGCCCCATCCAAGGCGGTTCCGTGCACCCCTACCTGCGCCGGCGCGATGGCCTCGAGCCCGTGACCTATGACCACCCGGTGCTGGAGAAATCGCTGGGCAAGACCCTGGGCATCCCGCTTTTCCAAGAGCAGCTGATGCAGATTGCGGTGGATGCCGCCGGTTTTACCGGCGCCGAAGCCGATGACCTGCGCCGCGCCATGGGCTCGAAGCGCTCACCCGCCAAGATGGCCGCGCTGCGCAGCCGCTTTTTCGAGGGCCTGCGCGCCACCAACGGCATCGACGGCGAGGTCGCGGAAAAGCTCTGGGCCAAGATCACCGCCTTTGCCGCCTACGGTTTCCCGGAATCGCACTCGCAGTCCTTCGCCTCGCTGGTGTATTTTTCCGCGTGGTTCAAGCACCACTACCCGGCGGAGTTCTGCGTGGGCTTGCTGCGCGCGCAGCCCATGGGCTTTTATTCGCCGCAGTCGCTCATTCAGGACGCCCGGCGCCACGGCGTGCGCGTGCTGCCAGTGAGCATCAACGATTCCGGCGCGCAGGCCAGGGCGCTGCCCACCGGCGAGATCCGGTTGGGCCTCAACCTCATCAAGGGGCTGGGGGATAAGGCCGCCGAGCGCGTGGAGGCCGCCGCGCCCTTTAGCAGCGTCTCCGATCTGTCGCGCCGGGCGGATCTCAGCGTGGAGCAGGTGGAGGCGCTGGCCACGGCGGGGGCGCTGGAGTGCTTGGGGTTGGAGCGTCGCCAAGCGCTTTGGCAGGCTGGCGTCGCCGCCACCGAGCGCGAGGGCATGTTGCCTGGCACCTCCGCGCTCGCTTCGCCGCACCTGCCCGGCATGTCGGCCTTCGAGCTAATGGCTACCGATGTCGCCGCCACCGGCGTCACCCACGATAAGCAGCCTATGGAGTTAGTCAGGGCCGCGCTTGGTGATGTCCTGCCTTCCTCCCACCTTCCCCACGTCCCCGATGGCACCCGCGTGCGCATCGCCGGCATCATTACGCACCGCCAGCGCCCGCGCACCGCCTCCGGCCTGACCTTTTTGGGCGTGGAGGATGAAACCGGCCTGATGAATGTCATGGTCTCGCCCGGGTTGTGGTCCCGGCAGAAGGTGCTCGCCCGCACCGCCCGCGCGCTTATCATCCGCGGCATCGTGCAAAATGCCACCGGCGTGGTAAGCGTGGTCGCGGACAAGCTTGAGCCGCTGGATTTTGGCGATTTCCTCTCCCGCGGCTCCCGCGATTTCCGCTAGTTTCCTTCGCTGCGACCTGCTCCGCACCGAAGAATTGCAGCCCAAATGCGGTGGCCAGGCCGAGAAAAATATCGCCGGCCAGGACTAGGCGCTTTAGCCATTAGGAATTCTTCCTATAGATTTCAGCGGACATGGGGGCAAATTCCTGGCGGAAAAGATAGCCTCCACGGGGAGGTCGAAGACCTCGCAGATGCGGAAGGCTAGGTCCAGGCTGGGGGAGTGGTCTCCGCGCTCGAGGGCGCCGACGGTCTGCGGGTTGACGTCGATGGCCTCAGCCAGCTGCGCGCGCGACATGTCCCGCTCGGCGCGCAACACACGGACCCGGTTATAGATGGGTGCGGAGGGCTTTTTCTTTGGGGCATAAGTCAAAGTGCTGCATAAACCCAACACTCTGACAAGGTTTTCCTACTCTACTCCGAAGATATCGCCCGGCTGGCAGTCCAACGCCGCACACAGTGCCGCAAGGGTGTTAAAGCGCACGGCCTTGGCGCGATTATTCTTCAGGACGGACAGGTTAACTGGCGTGATACCTACCTCTTTCGCGAGCGCCGCTCCGGTAATACCGCGCTCCTCCATTTTCCGGTCGAGGTGGCAGATCACCTGGGGTTCTTGCTCCTCAGACAAGGCCTTCAACCTCCTCTTCGAGCTTGCTGCCGCGCTTGATGGCAACTGAGAAGAGCTGGAGGGTGCAGACAAAAAGGTAGGGCAGCGCAAGCTCGCCTAATGAGGAACCGCTCTGGTTGGCCCACCAGTCAATTTCGAGCTGCGAGGACGCCCAGTTATTGCCCATTCCTTCGAGTGGGAAGCGTCCGATAAACCAGATGAAAATCCCAAGGGTCATTCCATTAAGGAAGCGGACATTTTTCGCATTGAAAACCTGTCCACGAAGCATTGGTTTGACCAAACGGTAGGCGAAGAACGCGATAATCAAGATTCCTGCAATCTTGACGACGAGCCCCGCAGTGAGCATCCAGAATGGCCCGCCGTCGAGGTTGTGCTTGCTTAGGCCTTCCGGGATGGCCGCACTCAGTGCGGTGGAAAAGTGCCCGGTGACAAGGTCGCGCAGGTAGGTGGGGCCGAGGATGACAATGGTGAACAGGCAGAGGGCGGCCGCAGCGTTAATTTCGCGTCGCTCAGCTTGAGAGGTGGGCTGTGGGGTGGTCATGACAATCCTTTCCGTCGATTCCTTATCGACTTTCGATGTTGTCGTAATTCGATAATATCGATTAACGATAAGTTGCGCAAGGGTGCGAGCCCGATTGCTACTGTCAATAGTTATGAGCGAAGAAATGAACCCCGTCTCGCCGCGTTTGGTTAAGGTGCGCTACATCCGCCACCTGGGCTGGACGGTTATCTTCGCCGCGGCGGCCGCAGCGGCAGGGTACTGGTGGACCCCGTGGTTCTACTGGGCAGCGGGCCTCTTCGCCGTCCTCTTTTTCTGGCTGATCTGGCTCATCCCGGCCCAGGTGCGCCGGATGGGCTGGTGCGAAACCGACGATGAGCTGCTCATTACCCGCGGCAAGCTGTGGCATTCCTTCACCGTCGTGCCCTACGGCCGCATCCAGTTCGTGGACGTGACCGCCGGCCCCCTCGAGCGCGCCTTCGGGCTCAAGGAGCTGCAGCTGCACACCGCCTCCGCAAACACGGACGCCACGGTGAAGGGTTTGGACGCCCCGCTTGCCGATGCCCTCCGCACCCGCCTCACCCACCACGCCCGCGAGCGGATGAGCGGGCTATGAGGTACCACCGCGTCCACCGCTTGACCCCGCTGCTGCGGCTGTGGTCGGTCATCCTGGCCGTCATCGCAGCATTTGCCTTAAACGTCAATATGGAGGCGCTGCGCGGAATCTTTGCCTTCGTTACCGGCGAACACAGCGCGTCAGACCTGCGCGATATTGGCCTCGCGCTGGCCGGGTTCATCGCAGTGTGCGCGGTGGTCTGGCTCGTCTCCGGCGTGTGGTGGCGCCAGATGGGCTACCAGCTGGGCGAGGAGGAACTCACCTTGCGCCGCGGGGTTATTTCGAAGCAGCAGCGCACGGCGCGCTATGACCGCACGCAGGCGGTAGACGTCGTCGAGCCCGTCATCGCCCGCCTCTTCCGGCTCGCGGCCGTGCGCGTGGAAACGGCCGGAGGGCAGTCGTCCGCCATCGAAATCGCCTTCCTGACAAAGCGCGATGCCGAGGCCCTGCGCGCCGAAATCCTCTCCCGCGTCCACGGTAAGCCGCGGGAGCGGCCAGCTGAGGAACGGCCGACTGAGGAGCAGTCGGCCGAAGAAGAGGACAACGTCCTCATCCCCGAAATCCCCATCGCGCGTTCCCTGGCCGCGGCCGCCTTGCACGCGTCCACGATCGTTCTGCTTGCGGCCCTCGTCTTCCTCGTGGTCACGCCGATGTCCCTGACCATCACGCTGCCCATCCTTGTGGCCACCGTCCCGCGTGCCTGGAACGTGATTGACTCCTCGTGGCGCTATACCGCCAGCCTTGAGGATGGCGTACTCAATATCACCTACGGCCTTGCCGATCGCCGCCGCCAAAACATCCGCCTCGAGCGCATCCACGCCGTCCAGGTCACCCAGCCGTTCTTGTGGCGGCCCTTTGACTGGTACGAAACGCGCGTGTCGGTCGCCGGCTACGGTGGCACGGCCAGCGGCGAGGGATCGGGGTCGACGCGGATCGTGCCCGTCGGCAAGCGCGAGCAAGCCCGGCAATTCCTGCCCGCCGATGCCGCCCCGACCTACGCCTCGCCCGCGCGCGCCAAATGGGTCTCGCCCATCGATTACCGGCAGCAAACCGTCGCGCTGGCCGGCGACTACGTCATCGTACGCGCCGGCCGCTTCAACCGCCGCGTCCAAGCCATCGATCTGCGCCATATCCAGGAACTCACCCTGCGCCGCGGCCCGATTTCCCAGCTGCTCGGCCTAGCCACGGTGGAGCTCGACCTCGTACAGGGGCCCGTGAAGATGGCGGCGCGCAACCTCGCGCTTGCCGATGCCCACGCGCTGCTCAACCGCCTGCGCTCCCGCGACCTGCCAGAACTTACACCGCTCCCTTAAAACCAAGCTGGCGCCAGGCCTCGAAGACCGCCGTGGACGCGGAGTTGGAGAGGTTCATCGAGCGCCGAGCCGGGACCATCGGAATGCGCACTTGGTCAGTAATCCGCGGATGATTGACGTGCTCGTCCGGCAGGCCGGTCGGCTCCGTGCCAAAGAGCAGCACGTCGCCGTCTTGGTATTCCACTTCCGTGAACCACTTATCCGTATGCGTGGTAAACGCGAAGACCCGCGCGCCCGGCAGCGCATCCATGCAGGCCTGGAAGTTGGGATGAATGGTCATATCGGCCAGGTCGTGGTAGTCCAGCCCCGCCCGCTTGAGGTGCTTGTCGTCGAAGTTGAATCCCAGCGGCTCAATGAGGTGCAGGTACGCGCCCGTTACCGCCGCAGTCCGAATGGCGTTGCCGGTATTGGTGGGGATTACGGGGTTGTCGAAGACGATGTGCAGGTTGGTCATGGTTTAAGGGTAGTCGGTGAAAAGGAAGAGGTAGGAGTCGCACCTCTCGCGCTGCCCTGAGAAACCGATTTCTCTTACTCGTTGGTCCCGCGATTATTGCGCTTGTTCCACCTGGACCTACGCCAAAGGAAAAACGGCAGGACCAGAAAGTAATAGAAGGCAAGGAATAGCGCTGAATAGCCCAATAATCCTTCCGAGCTCACCTCGCTCCACGAGACTCCTTCTTCGTTGGGTGAAGCTACGCCGCGCCAGCCGGTTACTTGGCTGATATAGAAACTTGCTACGACCATGGCCGGTAGGACAATAAACGAGAACCATGCCGGTGGTACCCACGGCCCGCCGTCTTTGCTCGTTCTTTGCAGAGCACCGCCGAATCCCATCGAAGAAACCTTTCTACCTACATCTGTTCACTCAAAGCGCAGGGCCACCAATCGCTGAAATGCCGTAATCAAGATCTGCAGTAGCGCCGTTCAAGGCGGTAACCTGAGTGATCTTCTCAGCTGCTGGGCTCCCATAGCCCCGTGGGTTGTCCAGAGACTACCTCGGTAAATACTGTTTCGAAACTCTGGGAAAGTTCGCGTGTGATTTCTGGACTGGTTGATGTTGAGCAGCAGCGATTGCAGAAGCGACAATTGGCCTTTTGAGGCAAGGCGTACCGGTCGTAATTGCGCTCCAATGCATTGCTAGGAGTTCGATTGGTCTGAGCAGCCAATAGTCTGCATAAGAATCCAGCAATTTCCAGTGGAGGAAAGTCGACATGAGGTACCCACGCAAGAAATAGTGACGGTTTTGAGCTGCTTTGGGGTTGCTGCTGGGTCTCGGCTTACGCCTACCATTAGGATATAAGCCATGGCTGCAACCAAATTAGATGGCAAACTGTACCGCGACGAGATTTTTGAAGACCTCAAGCAGCGTGTGGCTGCGCTGAAGGAAAAGGGAATTACCCCTGGCCTGGCCACCGTGCTGGTGGGGGAGGACCCGGGATCCCAGTCCTATGTAAAGATGAAGCACCGCGACTGCGAGCAGCTGGGGATTAACTCCATCCGCAAGGACCTGCCGGCGGATATCAGCCAGGAGGACTTGGAGGCGGTCATCGATGAGCTCAACGCCGATGAGGCCTGCACCGGCTACATCGTCCAGCTCCCGCTGCCCAAGCACCTGGATGAAAACGCCATCCTTGAGCGCATCGATCCGGAAAAGGACGCCGATGGCCTCCACCCGGTGAACTTGGGCAAGCTTGTGCTCAATGAGGACGCGCCGCTGCCGTGCACCCCGAATGGCTGCCTGCACCTGCTGCGCCGCTTCGGCGTGGAGCTCAACGGCGCGAAAACCGTCGTCATCGGCCGCGGCGTGACCGTCGGCCGCCCGATTGGCCTGATGCTGACCCGTCGCAGCGAGAACTCCACCGTGACTCTGTGCCACACCGGCACGAAGGATTTGGCCGCCGAAACCCGCAATGCCGATATCGTCATTGCCGCCGCTGGCCAGCCGCACATGCTCACCGCGGACATGATTAAGGAGGGCGCCGCGCTTCTCGATGTCGGCGTTTCCCGCGTCGACGGCAAGCTCACCGGAGATATCGCGCCGGACTGCTGGGACAAGGCAGGGTATGTCTCGCCGAACCCAGGCGGCGTCGGACCGCTCACGCGCGCCTTTTTGGTACGCAACATCGTTGAGCGCGCGGAAAAGCTGGCGTGAATTTAGATAATCCCCACGACGTGCACCTAGCACCCTCCCCGCTGCCCGCCTCCGTGCAGTGGGCGGCTATCGGGCTCTTTATCGCCGGGGTGGCCTTATCCGGCGGCTATGCCATTTTCGAGTATTGGCGCAGGGCTACTTTCTTGCTTGGGCTTGCGCTGCTGTGGCTGACGGTGGTGCGCCTGACGTGTGATTCGAGCCGCGTCGGCGTACTGGCGGTGCGCTCGCGCCGCTTCGATGCCACGTTTACCGGTGTCATCGGCGCGCTAATGGCCTTTCTTGCCTACTCCGTGGACGCGTTGGGCAGCTAGTTATCCACAGGTGATTGTTTCAGCATCACCAAACTGCGGCGTGTCGCGTGGTTATCCACAGCCGGCGCGCACTAGGCCTCGCGCCCTTCGCTGCCCGCGGTTTAGGCTCGGAGCCATGATTTCGGATTACCTCGCAGCAATCAACTCCCCGATGGCGCTCATCGGGGAGTTGATTGGGCTATCCGAAGCCGAATTAGTAGAGCGCGGCTTTAGCGATAAAGAGGCCGCGGAATTCGCGCGCCTAGCGGATACGTATTTCGGCGCGACATCGTTTAGCGCCAAGCAACGCGCCGCCCGCACCACCGCGCTCCCGCTCGATGCTCTGAAAATCATTGAGGTGCACGCGCAGAAGCTGAAAACCCAGCGCGCGGCGTGGGCCTTGCGCGAGGAGCTGTGCCGGCTCAACGTCTCTACCAGTGAGATTGAAAAGCGCGCCCGCCGCCTCATCAAAGAGGAACGCTCCCAGAAACGCACAGAAGGCGTGCGGCTTACCCGCCGCACCAACGACCTGTGGACGCTGACCATTACCGCGGAATCTGAGCTGGTGGCAGAGATTAATAACCACGTCTCTACTGTGGACGATGCGCGCCGGGTATTCGCAGAGGGTGCGGTATCTTCCACTATCGCCACCAACGTGGTCCTCACCCTAGATGACATGGTGAAGGTTACCCACGGCGAGGACGTCACCCTGCAGCTAACCAACGGCGCCACCATCGCCGGGGCACAGCTAGCCGAGCGCGCGCTTGCCGATGCCGGCCTCATCACCCTCATCTACCCCGTTACCGGCCCCGTGAACCTGTACCACACGCGCCGACTCGCCACCTGGAAACAGCGGCAGATGGCGATGGCGGAAAATCCGGTGTGCCCGTGGCCCGATTGTCATATTCCTGCCGATGAATGCCAGGTTCACCACCTGCAACCATGGCTGCTCGGGGGCGAGACCAATTCTGAGAACCTGACCATCGCCTGCAGGTATCACAATGCCGTTAACGACGATGATCCGAATGCCCCACCGCGGCGTGGGCGCCTAGAGCGCCGCCCGCACGAAGGCATCGTGTGGCGCCCGCCCTGGGCCCGATAGTGAATATCGCCGAATATCGCCGAAGCCAGCGCAGTAAACGCTGCGCCGCTTCGGCGATCCTTCTATAAGGAATCCTGCCGCCTGCGCGCCGCGCTCGCGTGCAGGCGGGCCCGCGGCCGGCTAGATGGCGTAGTCGATTGTGCTGTCCACGTCCAGCGGGTGTGGTTGGGACAGGGTGAGGAAGTTGCGCAGGATGCGGTCCATCTGGCGCGATTCCGTGAGGAATGCATCGTGGCCAACGGGTGAGACTACCTTCGCCATGGCTAGCAGGTTGCCCAGGTTGCGCGAGAGGTGTTCCTGCTGGTGATACGGATAAAGGATGTCCGTGTCGACGCCCACGACCATGGTCGGCACCTGTGAAGAACCGAGCGCGCGGTTCAGGCCGCCGCGGCCGCGGCCGATGTCGTGGCGGTTGAGGGCCTCGGTAAGCGTGACGTAGGAACCGGCATCGAAGTGATCCGCCAGCTTCGAGCCCTGGTAATCCAGGTACGAGTTCACGGCGAAGCGCTGGTCGTGCCGGCGGTAAGGCCCCAGCGGCTCTTCGCCGGTTTGGGCCTGAACACCAAAGCGCTCATCGATTTCCTGCTCGCCGCGATACGTCAAGTGCGCGATGCGCCGCGCTGCCGCCAGGCCCTCGCGGGGGCGCTGAGAGGAGGAATAATAGTCGCCGCCGTGCCAGAAGGGATCGCGTTCAATCGCGGAAATCTGCGCCGACTGGATACCAATCTGCCACGCGGAGGCGCGCGCCGAGACGGCGATAACGCACGCGGCATCAACAGCCTCGGGATACATCAGCGTCCATTCCAAGGTGCGCGCGCCGCCCATGGAACCGCCGATGATCGCATGCACGCGCGTTATTCCGAGCTCTTCCAGCGCCTTTTTCTCTGCGGCCACCAAATCGCGAATGGACAGCGCCGGAAAGCGCGATCCCCAACTGCGGCCATCCGCATGCGGGGAAGAGGGGCCGGTGGAGCCATTGCAGCCACCGAGTGCGTTCATGGCGATAACGCACCACTTCGTCGTATCGAGCGCCTTGCCTGGGCCAATGAGATCGCACCACCACTCGGCCACATCGGCATTGCCGGTCAGCGCGTGTTCCACCAGGATGACGTTATTTCCGCCGTGCGGATCGCCGAGGAAATGGCCGAAGCGGTGGTAGGCGATGTGGGCATCGGAAAGCGTGGCGCCTGCTTCGGTGCGAAAATCGCCGATACTTATACAGCTCATGCCAGCGCGTTAAATCCCAGTTCGAGGTCAGCAATGATGTCGTTGATATCTTCAATGCCCACGGACAAACGGATGGTGGACTGTGCAATGCCCGCCGCGGCCAGGGCGGCATCGTCGGACTGCGAGTGCGTGGTGGTCGCCGGGTGAACCGCCAGCGAGCGGGTATCGCCGATATTGGCGAGGTTGGAGTGGAGCTTCAGGGCATCAATAAACGCCCAGGCTTCCTCGCGCCCGCCGTCAATATCGAAGGACAGTACGGAGCCGGTATAGGAGTAACCCAGCTTCTCCTTGACCTTCTTATACGGCGAGGAATCCAGGCCGGCGTAGTTGACCTTTGTTACCTTGGCGTGGCCTTCCAGGTACTCGGCCACGGCCTGGGCGTTGGCATTGTGCTTGTCGATGCGCAGCCCTACCGTCTCAATGCCATTAAGCGTCAGCCATGCATTGAACGGGGAAATGGCGGCGCCGGTATCGCGCAGCAGGCCGGCGCGGGCCTTGAGCGCGAAGGCGGGGGCGCCGAGGTCGGCGTATTTTAGGCCGTGGTAGGCCTCGTCCGGGGTGACGAAGTAGGGGAATACTGGCTTGCCGTCGCGCTCGACGGTCCAGTCGAAGGAGCCGCCGTCGATAATCGCGCCGCCCACGGCAGAACCGTTGCCGGTGTAGAACTTCGTGGTCGAAACCACGACGATGTCCGCGCCCAAGTCGAGCGGGCGGGCCAGCGCCGCGGTGGCGATGGTGTTATCCACGATGAGTGGGACCTGGTTAGTGTGCGCGACCTCGGCGATGGCTGGGATATCGAGGACATCGGCTACTGGGTTGCCAAAGGTCTCGCCGTAAAAGGCCTTGGTATTGGGCTGCACGGCGTCCTGCCAGGATTGGGGATCATCCGGGTTTTCCACGAGGGTGACGTCGATGCCAAGCCGCTTGAGTGTGACGGTAAAAAGCGTGGAGGTGCCGCCGTAGAGGCGCGGGGAGGTAACGATGTGATCGCCTGCCGAGGCGAGGTTGAAAATGGCCGCGGTCTCTGCGGCCTGGCCGGAGGCAAAGGCCACGGCGGCCACGCCGCCTTCAAGGGAGGCGAGGCGCTCTTCCAGCGCATCCTGCGTTGGGTTGGTCAGGCGGGTGTAGATGGGGCCTGCATCGGAGAGGTTAAAGCGGTTGGCCGCGTGCTCGGCGTCATCAAAGACGTACGAGGTGGTTTGGTAAATCGGCACGTTGCGGGAGTTGTGCGCGCCGTCGAGGTTTTGGCCTGCATGGACGGAGCGGGTTGCGAAGGACCAGTTTGCGTTGGAGTTATCGTATTTCGTCGTCATGCCACGCAAGACTAGACTAAGCGGTATGTAACGTACAGCACCCCGCCGCGAAACCGCAGGGTAGTCAGAGAATAAAAATAGACTAAGCGGTAAATTTCTCGCCCGGGTTTAGCCGCCTATAGCCCTGTACTCCGGCTTTGGTGAGCATGGTGTCGAAGGCGGTGCGGCCGACATCGGAAAGCACGGCGTCATGGATGGGGATCGTGACCGCGGCGCCGACACGCTGGGCATAATCGGCGGCTTCCGCGGCCTTTACCCACGGCCCAGCGATGGGCAGGAGCAGCACGTTTGCGGGGTGATCGATGTACTGATCGCCTGGGTGGAGCAGGCCGCCCAAGTAGTAGCCCACGTTGGCCGGGCGCGGAATATTCGGGTGGATCGGTGCGTGTTGGCCGCCGAGTACCTCGATGTCGAGGCCGGCGACGGTGATGGTCTCGCCCGGTGAGACCGCGGTACCGCGCCCCAGCTGTTCGCAGGCTTCGGCGGGCGCCCAGAGTGGGGCATCGGGAAGCCGGTCCGGGTCTAGGTGATCTGCATGCGCATGGGTAATGAGCACCGCATCGGCGTCGGGGATGGTGGGCGTCATAGTGCCGGGATCGATGAGGATACGCCCGCCCGGCGCCGCAACGGCGACGCAGGCGTGGCCAAGCAAGCTAAATTCCATGCGCCCCAGCCTATCTACTGCGGGTCTTTCTCGTCCTTGCGGCGAAATAGGTACCAGAGCCCGAGGATCGCGCCGAAGAGCAGGATTGCCGAGGCGATAAAGACCATGGCGACCACCATCGTGCGGTGCGGATCGTTTAAGAAAATCATGCAAACGATGGCGGCGAGGAAGATCGCGGCGAATAACGTGATGAGCCAATTGCGCTTGGTGTGCTCTGCGAATGTCATGCATTAATTGTTACGGAAAAACCGGGGGTAAACAAGCTGGGTGGGCATTCTGGGGGCGGAACCCGGCTATATGGTGCACCGATTTTTCCAATAGTGACCGCGTGCGGGCCGTCTAATGAGGGTGAATGGGGGTAGGGGTCTTCCGTTCGACTATTTAACACCGCTTTATCCGTTCATAATGATGTATGTCGAACTCTCTACAACTGTGAAAAGGACACTTTATGGCCACCACCACGACTGGGGTTGAAGACCGGAAGAAACCGGTCCTCAAGGTGAGCAACGTGTGGGTGCAGGGCATCGCCCTCGTCATGATCTTTGGCTTTTTGGTCATGGGATTTTTGGCGTACCGCACCTATGACGCATCCATGCCGTTGCCGGAAAAGATTGTCTCCGAATCCACGGGCGAAACGGTCCTCACCAAGGACGAAATCACTAACGGCCAGGCGCTGTACCAAGCCCGCGGCCTGCAGCAATACGGTTCCGTGCTGGGGCACGGTGCCTACCTGGGCCCTGACTATACGGCGGAGTACCTGCGCCGCGCCCTCGACCATGCCCGCGAGGAAAACGACGCGAACGGTATCCCCGATTTCATTGATTCCTCCGCCACTCCCGAAGAGGCCGTGGTAGAAGAATTCCGCACCAACCGCTATGACGAAGAAACGGGCGTGCTGGAGTGGACCGATAACCAGATTTCGGCATTCGAGGCCAATAAGGACTACTACGCGCAGTACTTTGGCCCGGATTCCCACAACAGTGGCTTGCCGTCGGACTTTATTACCGATGAGCAAGACATCAATAACCTCGTCGGTTTCTTCGGCTGGACCGCGTGGGCTTCGGCGGCAGAGCGTCCGGGCCACGACTATTCCTATACCAATAACTGGCCAGCGGAATCGCGCGTGGACAACGGTCCGACCGCGGATCTCGTGGTGTGGTCGGTGCTCTCGCTCATCGCGCTCATCGGCGGTACCGGCCTGATCTTTGCGATTTACGGCCGGTGGTCTAAGTCCATCGGTTGGCACTCAGAAGAGGCGCCGAACCTGGACTTTAAGCAGCCGGGTGAGGTCGGGCTGACCAAATCGCAGAAGGTGGTGGCCTGGTTCGTCCTGGTCATTGCGTTGCTGTTCTTGATCCAGGCGCTGCTGGGTGCGGCGAGCCAGCACTATCGCACGGAACTAACCGGCTTCTTTGGCATCCCGCTGCAAGAAATCCTGCCCTATAACGTCTCGCGCACCTGGCACGTGCAGCTCTCCCTCCTGTGGACCGCCGGCGGGCTCCTAGCGGCCGGTATTTTCTTGGCCTCGTTCGTGGGCAAGAAGGAACCGAAAAAGCAGGATTGGCTCGTATGGTTCCTGCTCGGCGCCATCGCGGTCGTGGTCTTTGGTTCCATGGCCTTTGAATGGCTTTCCACCATGGGCTACATCGAAGAGGGCACGCTATTTTCCCAGCAATGGGAATACCTGGACCTACCGCGCTTCTTCCAGGTGCTGCTGACCATCGGTATGTTCGTGTGGATTGGTATTATCTACCGCCAGCTGCGCGGCCGCCTGAAAAACGAGCACAAGTCCAATATGCCGTGGCTCTTCTTCTTCGCCGGCCTGGCCATCCCAGCGTTCTACGCGGTGGGCAACCTGGCGGGATCGGAAACCCACATCTCCGTCGCAGAGTTCTGGCGCTTCTGGGTGGTCCACCTGTGGGTCGAGGACTTCCTCGAGCTATTTACCACCGTCATGGTCGCCTACGTCTTCGTCCTGCTCGGCGTGGTCCGCGAAAAGATCGCCCTGGGCATCATCTTCTTGGACGTCATCCTCTATTCCACCGGTGGCGTGCTGGGCACGATGCACCACCTGTACTTCTCGGGCACCCCGGTCGAGCACATGGCCCTGGGCGCATTCTTCTCGGCCGCCGAGGTCGTGCCGCTGACCCTGTTGACCGTTGAGGCATGGACCTTCATGCAGCTGGGCTCCCGCCAGCGCGCCTCGGGCGAGCGCCCCTTCCCGCATCGCTGGGCAGTGATGTTCCTGGTCTCCGTCGGTTTCTGGAACTTCTTGGGCGCGGGCATCTTCGGCTTCCTCGTCAACCTGCCTATCGTTTCTTACTACGAAATCGGTACGGCGCTTACCGCAAACCACGCCCACGGCGCGATGATGGGTGTGTATGGCTTCCTGGCTGTAGGCCTGTCGGTCTTTGCGCTGCGCTATCTCATCCCCAAGGACAAATGGTCCGATAAGGCCATGGGCTGGGCTTTCTGGCTACAAAACATTGGCCTGTTGTGGATGGTGGTAATTTCGCTGCTGCCACTGGGCATCATGCAGCTTTACGAGTCCGTCGGCTCCGGGTACGTGGAGGCGCGTTCGTTGGGCTATATCACCCAACCTGGAAACTTCGTTATGGAGTGGCTGCGCCTGCCTGGCGATGTCATGTTCCTCATCGGCATCCTGCCCTTCCTCTGGATGGCGCTGCGCGGCGTGCTCTACAACAAGGACATCCCCACGGTGGACGAGCACCCGACTAACCCGCTCTTTAGCATTATCACCCCAGACGAGGACGACCACGCGGGCGAGGTTCCCGTGGGATCCTCGGTGGGACTGGTTTCTGGAGGCAAGGGGCGAGTCGACAAGCGCAGCTCCACGGGCCGGCGCTACGGGTACGTTGATGAGCGCGGTGCCTTCGTTGAGGAGGAAGATCCCGATGCCGAGCGCGGCGATTCCGCCACCGCGCCGCGCCAGGAATTTGAATCGCGCACCAAGTGGGGCGGGACGTACCGTTCGGATAAGAAGGACGACTAATGCCGGGTTCATTTACCGTGCTGTCCGCCTGCTATGGGCTATTCCTGCTTGCAGTGGCGTGGGTATTCGACCTGCTGGCGCAGCAAACCGCCAACCGCACCATGGCCAACCAGGCCGGCACCTTCCGGTACTTGGAAGACCACGATGCTTGGCGATGCCCCGAAGATCACTGGCTCTGGCCCTCCAGCTTCGACCCCGAAAACCGCGTCATGCGCTACCGCGCGACCCCGACCGTGTGCAATACCTGCCCGGTCAAGCAACAGTGCACGGTCTCGCACCACGGCCGAGAGGTCACGCGCCAATTGGACCCGTGGCCGCACTCGGACTCGGGGCGCTTTCACCGCGGCATCGCGCTGGCGGTAGCGGCAATGGGCTACCTGCTGCCTTTGGCCTCGCTGATTAGCCATCATTCGCCTTCGGAGGTGGCGTTGACGCTCGCCACGGTGCTCATCATCACCGGATTCGGTGTGTATCCGCTGGCCCGCCACCTGTGGAATACGCCCTCGAACGCGCCGCAGCTGGTGGTGCCGGAGATGGATAACCGGGAGGCAGAGTTGGCGGCGCAGGTTGACCGCTATGGTTCGAAGTACGGAAAATCCACGCGCTATCGCTCGGTGCGTCAAGAACTGGAAGGGGAAAACTAAATGTCCGCTCCCGTATTCTGGCCGATCGTCATCGGCATCATCCTCGCTCTCATCGGGGTGTTTTTGTCCTACTCGCTGAAGGTGATTAAGCAGTATGAGCGGGGCGTGACTTTCCGTTTTGGTCACTTGCGGCCGATGTTGGAGCCGGGGCTGCATTTCTTGCTACCGGGCATCGATAAGCTGGAGCGCGTGGATTTGCGCGTGGTGACGCTGACGATTCCGCCGCAGGAAATCATCACCAAGGATAACGTGTCCGTGCGCGTGAATGCGGTGGTCATGTTCGAGGTTACCGATTCGAGCAAGGCGGTCCTCGAGGTCGAAAACTACGCCGTGGCCACCTCGCAGATTGCCCAGACCACCCTGCGTTCGCTCCTGGGGCGGGCGAGCCTGGATGACCTGTTGGCCCACCGCGAGGAGCTCAACGAGGACTTGGCGGCGATCATCAACGGCCAAACCGAACGGTGGGGCGTGCTGACCCGCATCGTAGAGATTAAGGACGTTGAGATCCCAGAGATGATGCAGCGCGCCCTGGCGCGCGAGGCGGAGGCGGAGCGCGAGCGCCGCGCCAAGGTTATTTCGGCCCACGGTGAGCTGCAGTCCTCCCGCGAGCTGCGCGAGGCCGCAGAGGAGCTGGGCAAGGCTCCGGCGGCGCTGCAGCTGCGCTACCTACAAACGGTGCTGGAGCTTGGCGCGGACCAAAACTCCACCATCGTCTTCCCGCTGCCCATAGACATCATGGGCGGGTTCATGGAAAACCTGGGCACCTTTAATAAGGGCTTTAAGGAATTCAGCGAAAACTTCTCGCAGGCGGTGAATGCGGAAAAGCCTGCGGACTAGGCTCTTAAGAATGCGGCCCCTGCCCAGCGGAGGGGCCGCTTTTCTGTGCCTCTCGAAGCTGCGCGATGTCCTGCGAATTTTGCTTTATATCGTTGGAATTGCGCGCGACCTGCACGACTAAATAAATGACACCGGCTATAAGTCCGATGAAGATAGCCAGCGGGATGAGTATCAGCAGAAGCTCGAACGGGCCAAGCGTCATTCCTACGCCTTTCTATGCAGGGATTTTAATTTCTGGCTAACACTCGCGCAGAGCTGCGGCGACTGCGCTCAGGCTGCGGCGCAGGTCGTCATCGCTTAAGTGGCCAAAGCCTAAAACGACGCCGTCTTCGGCGTCCACGCCGCCCCAGTATTCGCGCAGCGGGGTCAGCTTGATGCCGCGGGCGGCGGCGCGCGGGACGATGGCCGGATCGCAGAGCAAAACCGCGTGCAGGCCGCCGTTGATGGGCAGCAGGCGCGCGCCGGGGAGAGTGCCCAGGGCGTCGGCCACGAGGTCGCGGCGGCGCTTATAGGTCCGGCGCATGCGGCCGGTGTGACGCCGTAGCGCCCCGCTGGCCAGGTAGTGGGCGAGCGCGGCCTGTGGGATGGTGCCAACCGGCTGGCCAAAGATGTCGCGCTGCTTGTCGATGCCCCCGCGCAGCCCATCCGGGACCACCACATAGCCGCAGGCGATGGACGGCGAAATCACGGTGGAAAAGGTTCCGAGCAATACGGTGCGCTCTGGGGCGAGCGCGGCGAGTGCTGGCAGCGGCTGACCCACGTAGCGTAGCTCGGAATCGAAATCATCCTCGATCAGCAAAGCGCCGTGCTGGCGGGCCCAGGCCACGAGTTCGGCGCGGCGTTCGGCCGGCAGCGATGCGCCATACGGATACTGGTGGCTTGGGGTGACGATCAGCGCGTCGAGGTCGGTATCCGGCACGGTAACGCCATCGGCATCGGTGGGCACGTTCACCAACTCATGACCGAGTGCCTGCGGGATGCGACGCAGGCTGGGGTAACCGGGCGATTCGACGCCGACGCGCAGCGCCGTACCGAGCGTGCGCAGCACTAAAGCGAGGCCATCGCGGGCACCGGCGGTAACGACGATGCGGCGCGGATCCACCCGGAGCCCGCGCATGTGGCGCAGGTGGTTGGCTATGTGGTGGGGGAGTGGAGGGGCATCGGAAAGCGGCTGGGCAGCGGCATCGCGCCAGGCGGCGCGCCATTCGGGGGTGATGATGCCGGCAGTATCGGGCAGGCCGGGGGTCAATTCCAAAAGGTCGGGCGCGGGAGCGGGCTGCGGCGCGGGCTCGGGGCGCGGCGGCGGACTGTGGGGCAGGCGGGGATTGATGACGGTGCCGGAACCAACCTTAGCGCTGAGATAGCCCTCGGCGGTGAGCTGCTCATACGCAGTAACGACGCTGCCGCGGGAGACGCCGAGCTGGGTGGCCAGCGCGCGGGTGGAGGGGACGGGCTCGCCGGGCAGCAGGGCGCCGGAGGTGACATCGGCGCGCACGGCGGCGGCGATTTGCACCGGCAGGGCGCGCGAATCGGCGGGGTCGAGGCGCAGGGGCATAAACACAGTATAAGTGGTACAACCCAACACGCGGGAAATGGTTCTTTACTTGTACCACTTGAGCAGGGCAGTATAGAGCGCATGACCGAAAACATTGCGACCACGCGCGTGAAACGTGGACTAGCTGACATGCTCAAGGGCGGCGTCATCATGGACGTCGTGACCCCGGAACAGGCGCGCATCGCCGAGGATGCGGGCGCGAGCGCCGTCATGGCACTTGAGCGCGTGCCTGCCGACATCCGCGCCCAGGGCGGCGTGGCCCGCATGTCCGATCCGGAGCTTATCGAGGGCATCGTCGACGCCGTATCCATCCCCGTGATGGCGAAGGCGCGCATTGGTCACTTCGTCGAGGCGCAGATTCTGGGCGAGCTCGGCGTGGACTTCATCGATGAGTCCGAGGTGCTCAGCCCCGCCGATTACGTCAACCACATCAATAAGTGGGACTTCGATGTGCCATTCGTGTGCGGCGCCACCAACCTGGGCGAGGCCCTGCGCCGTATTACCGAGGGCGCGGCCATGATTCGATCCAAGGGCGAGGCCGGCACCGGCGATGTCTCCGAGGCCGTCAAGCACCTGCGCACCATTCGCGCGGAAATCGCCCGCCTGCAGCACCTCGATCGCGACGAGCTGTACGTCGCCGCTAAGGAAATCCAGGAACCGTACGACCTGGTCGCGGAGGTGGCGGAGACCGGCAAGCTGCCGGTCGTCCTCTTCGTGGCCGGCGGCGTGGCCACGCCTGCCGATGCCGCCCTCGTCCGCCAGATGGGCGCCGAAGGCGTCTTCGTGGGCTCCGGCATCTTCAAATCCGGTAACCCATCGGCGCGCGCGGAGGCCATCGTGAAGGCCGCCACGCTTTACGATGACCCCGCCGAGCTCGCCAAGCTCTCCCGCGGCCTGGGCGAGGCCATGGTCGGCATCAATGTCGGCGATGTGCCGGCACCGCACCGCCTAGCCGAGCGCGGCTGGTAATCGCGTGGTGATGCCACAAGAAGCTAGCGCCACGATCGGGGTGCTCGCATTGCAAGGCGGCGTGGAAGAGCACTTGCGCATCCTCGAAGGCCTAGGGGCGGACACGCGCCGGGTGCGCGTGCCGCGCGACCTTGAGGGGCTGGATGGGCTGGTGATCCCGGGCGGGGAGTCGAGTGTCATCGACAAGCTCGCCCGCACCTTCGGCGTGGCAGGTCCGCTGCGCGCGGCCGTGGACCACGGCCTTCCCGTGCTCGCCACCTGCGCCGGGCTGATTTATTGCGCCCGCGAGCTGGATAACCCCTCGCCGGGCCAGCAGACCCTGGGGCTGCTCGATATCACCGTGCGGCGCAATGCCTTTGGCAACCAGCGCTTTTCCGCCGAGCGCACCGTGCCGGTTGTGGTCGGGGAAGAAACGCTGCCCATCGAGGCCAGCTTTATCCGCGCCCCGCTGGTCACCCGTGTGGGCGAGGGCGTGGAGGCCATCGCGACCGTGCCGCGCGACGGCGCGGAGGAAGCGGTCGTGGGCGTGCGCCACGGCGGCGTCACCGCTTTGAGCTTTCACCCGGAAGAAAATGATGAGGCGCGCGTGCACGCCGCCTGGCTGGACAGTATCCGCTAGGCGCCGGATAGGCCGCGGCGCTTGAGCAGCGGCGCGACGTCCTTATCGCGCCCGCGGAAGTCGCGGTAGGCCGCACCGAAATCGCGGGAGGCGCCGCGGGAGAGGATGAGGTCCCGGAACTTCTGCCCGGCGGCGCGCAGATCGCTTTGCTCCTTGAACCACTCAAAACCATCGGCATCGAGCGCCTCCGCCCACAGGTAGGAGTAGTAGCCCGCGGAGTAGCCGCCGGCGAAGATGTGGTTGAAGTACGTCGAGCGGTACCGCGGAGCGATGTGCGGGTTATCCAGGCCCACCGCGCGCAGGGCCTCCTCCTCGAATGCGTCCACGGCCTCCGGGGTGGCCTCCAGCGCTGCGGCGTCCTTGGCGCTGAGCGAATGCCACGCCAAATCGATAATGGAGGCCGCCAAGTACTCCGAGGTGGCAAAGCCCTGGCCAAATTCGGAAGCGGCGGTCACGGCATCGAGCAGCTCATCGGGGATCGGCTCGCCGGTATCGACGTGGCGCGCATACTGCTTGACCAGAGTCTTATCCAGCGCCCAGTTCTCATTGATCTGCGAGGGGAACTCCACCCAGTCGCGCGGGACGTTGGTGCCGGCGAAGGTGGGGTAGTGGACATCGGAAAGCAGCCCATGCAAGGCATGGCCGAATTCGTGGAAGAGGGTGTGCACCTCGTCCAGACTCAGCAGGGGCTGGGAACCATCGGCGGGCTTGGTAATGCCCAGCACGTTGACGATGACCGGCTTGCGTTCCAGCAGGCCCGATTGGCCCACGAACTGGCTCATCCACGCGCCACCGCGCTTGGTGGGGCGGGCGAAGTAATCCGTGAGCAGCAGGCCGATTCCCTTATCTCCGTGTTCGCCCTGTTCTTCGTGTTCGACATCCTTGTCGAACACCTCCCACACGCGCACGCCCTCGGCATAGCCCTCCAGGTCCTCGCGCGGGATAACGGTAATGCCGTACAGGCGCTCGGCGGCGGCGAATACGCCCTGGGTGAGGACCTTGTCTAGGGGGAAGTACTGGCGCAACTCCTCCTCGTCGAGCGAGAAGTCGCGGGCGCGGACCTTGGATTCCCAGTAAGGCCAGTCGGCGGCGTGGAAGTCTTGCTCGTTGAGCGTGGCTTCCTCGGCTAGCAGCTTGTGTTCGCCGGCGGCATTGGCCGCGGTGGCGGGGGCGAGGTCTGCGAGCATGTCGCGCGCGGCATCGGCGCTGCCAGCGGTTTCTTCCGCGATGACGTAATCGGCGTGGGAGGCATAGCCCAGCAGCTCGGCGCGTTCGGCGCGCAGCTGGACGGCCTCGATAAGCCCTGGAATGTTGTTTTCGGAGCCTCTGCTTGCCGATGCCGCATAGAGCTTCTTCCGCGCCCCCTCCTGAGCCAAGCGGGACTGCTCCGATTGCACGGTGGGCAGCTCGAGCGGGATGACGTAGCCTTCGCGGCCTAGGGCCTTGGCATCCGCCTTGGCCGAGGCGATGCGCTCTGGCGGCAGGCCTTCGAGCTCTTCTTCCGTGAACTCGACGGCGCGCTCGCGCGTGGAGGCCATGAGATTGCGGCCGAATTCCTCCGATAGGGCGGAGAGGCGCTGGTTGATATCGGATAGGCGGGCCTTGCCGGCGGCATCGAGATCCGCTCCTTGGCGTGCGAACGTGCGCAGCAGGTGTTCGTGCAGGCGAGTACCCTCCTCATCGCCGGCGGGTGGGGTGGCGTCCTTGATGCGCTGGTAGAGCTTTTCGTCCTGGTACATCGCGTCGTAGTGGGCGGACAGGCGCGGATAGATATCGGCGGCGATCTCTTCCATCTCATCGGTGACGTCCGTGCCAGACAGGTTGCCAAAGACCGACATCACGCGGTCGAGGTCCTGGCCGGATCGCTCGAGGGCTTCCACGGTGTTTTCCCACGTGGGGGCGGCGGTGTTTTCGGTAATAGTGGCGAGCTCGGCGTCGTGGCGTGCGAGCGCTTCGTCGAAAGCAGGGCGGTAGTGCTCGACCTTAATCTCCGCAAACGGCGGGAGTTGGTAGGGCAACGATGAAGGGTGGAGTAATGGGTTAGTCATAAGCGACCAATGTACCCATTAACTCCACCCTGTGTGATGGTATTCACTAAGATTGCTAGCCCACGGGAACGAGCTCCGCGTCTTCATCCTTTTTCTTTGGCGCGGTGACCTTGCACTTTCCGGCGTTCATCAAGATGATGTCTAGTACGAGGAATGCGGCAAGGGTAATACCCAAAAGCGGCATAAATACACCGACGGTGGCGGTAAAGAGAGCGCCTAGGACGGTGGTAGCCCAGGAGAAGTGCCGCTTGGAGCCAGGGGCGAATTGCGGCCGGCGCTTCCACCACATGTAGTAGCCCAGTACCACCATGGCGGCGATGGCGAGGCCGAGCGCGAACAGGGCAATCTGCAGCGGCAGGCCAAACATGATGCCCATGTGCAGGTAGATGCCCCAGCTGCTGAGCTTGCTAAACAGTGGCAGCTCAGAGAATGGAAGGCGGTCGATGACCTCGCCGGTGGAACCGTTGACAGAGACTTCATCGGAGGTATAGCGCCACTCGACCCAGCGCTCGCTGACCTTCCACCCCGAGTCGGTGTCTTCCGGCGCGTACAGGCGCAGCGGGCCCGTCAGGCCTTCCGCGCGGCCGGCGGCATAGACGCGCTCGGCCTGCTCGGCGATGACCTCCGGCTCCGGCGCTTCGCCCGCAGCTTCCGCATCCCCGCCGTGAGCGCCGTGGGCGCCGTGAGCACCGTGGCCTTCGTGCCCGGCGTGGGTATCGTGTCCGCCATCGGCGGAGGAATCGGTGGCGAGCGCGGTTTCAACCGGCGTGGCCTTCCAGTTCATCTTTTCCACCACGGAATTGACGTTCTCGCCGGCCAGCTGGGACCAAGTAATGCCGGTGGCGGACAGGCCAATGAGCCCGATGAAAATCCAAGCGCCCATCGTGGAGTGCAGGCGGGTGGCCTTCCAGCGCTTGGAGCGCTGTGGCTGCTTCTTTAGCGGTGCGGCAGCCTTCTTGGGCCGGCGGCGAATCCACCACATGTAAAGGCCGCCGCAGGCTAAGACCCACAGCCAGGAGGCGGCTAGCTCGGAATAGAGCTCGCCCGGCTGGCCTAGGTGGAAGCTTTCATGCAGCGAGGAGATCCAGCGGCGCAGCGGCATTTCGCCCAGGCCGGAATAAGTGGGGTAGTCACCGATGACCTCGCCATCGGCCGGGTTTATAAAGACGGTGCGCTGCAGGCTCTCGTCGATGCCCGGATCCGCCACCAGCACGCGCGTGGAGTCCGTCGCCGATTCTGCCGGCCACACCTGGGAGACCGGCATATCCGGGTGCTCCTTCTGGGCAGCGCTGATTTGGTCCTCCAGGCTTACCGGGTTATTTACTTCCTCGACGGTCATGACGTCGTGGTAAGCAAACTTTTCCAGGGTGGGCGCCAGTGCATAGAGGCAGCCGGTCAATGCCGCGATCAGGATGAAGGGGCCGACGAACATGCCGCCGTAAAAGTGTATGCGTTGGATGAAGGAACGCAGAGTCGTCCGACTCATAAAATAGTTCTCTTTCGTGCTTAGTGGTCAGTTGCATGGGTGCTGATATCAACTGCACTAATAGTCGGAACTTAGGCAACCCTGGTTCCCGGAAGGTGAAAAATTTTTTCAGTTGTGTGAAAACGAGGGGGGCGAAAACGACGACACCGCGCGCCCTGCAAAGGGAACGCGCGGTGAAATCTAGCTGGTGAAGAAAGCTCTTACTTCTTCAGGCCATCGATGATCTCGTTGAACTGTGCGACGGGGCGCATGACAGCGGAGGTCTTCTCGTCGTTGGGCCAGTAGTAGCCGCCGAGGTCGGCGGGCTCACCCTGGGCATCGATAAGAGCCTGGGAGATCTCATCGGCCTTGCCGGAAAGCTCGGAGGCGACGTCCTTGAAGGAGGCCGCGAGATCGGCATCCTCGGTCTGGTTAGCCAGCTCCTCGGCCCAGAAGGTGGCCAGGAAGAAGTGGGAACCGCGGTTGTCGTTCTCGCCCACCTTGCGGGATGGGGACTTGCCCTCATTGAGCAAGCGCTCGGTGGCCTTGTCCAGGGTGGTGGCCAGCACGCCGGCCTTCTCGTTGCCGTTGGTCTGGTTCTCGTGGCGGAAGGACTCGGCCAGCGCCAGGAACTCACCGAGGGAGTCCCAGCGCAGGTGGTTTTCTTCCTGCACCTGCTGGACGTGCTTCGGGGCGGAGCCGCCGGCACCGGTCTCGAAGAGGCCGCCGCCTGCCATCAGCGGAACCACGGACAGCATCTTTGCGGAGGTGCCCAGCTCGAGGATGGGGAAGAGGTCCGTGTTGTAGTCACGCAGCACGTTACCGGTCACGGAGATGGTGTCCTCGCCGCGGCGGATGCGCTCGATGGAGGTCTTGGTAGCGGTGACCGGATCCTGGATCTCAATGTCCAAGCCCTCGGTGTCGTGGTCCTTCAGGTACTTTTCCACCAGGGACTGGATATTGCGGTCGTGGCCGCGCTCTGGGTCGAGCCAGAAGATGGTCTTCATGCCGGACAGGCGGGCGCGGTTGACGGCGAGCTTGACCCAGTCCTGGATCGGCTCGTCCTTGGTCTGGCAGGCGCGCCAGATATCGCCGGCCTCGACGTCGTGCTCGATGAGCACCTCGCCCTTGGAGTTGCGGACCTCAACGGTGCCGGCTGCCGGTACCTTGAAGGTCTTGTTGTGGGAGCCGTACTCCTCGGCCTTCTTGGCCATCAGGCCGACGTTCGGCACGGTACCCATGGTGGTGGGATCAAAGGCGCCGTTTTCCTTGCAGTCCTCGATGACGGCCTGGTACACGCCGGCGTAGGAGGAGTCCGGGATGACGGCGAGGGTGTCCTGCTCCTCGTCGTTCTTATTCCACATGTGGCCGGAGGTGCGGATCATTGCCGGCATGGAGGCGTCAATGATGACATCGGAAGGCACGTGCAGGTTAGTGATGCCCTTGTGGGAGTTGACCATGGCGAGATCGGGGCCATCGGCAAGCGCGGATTCGAAGGCAGCCTTGATCTCCTCGCCATTGTCGAGCTTGTCCAAGCCCTCCAGGATGGAGCCCAAGCCGTTCTCGCCGTTCAGGCCGGCGGAGATGAGCTCGTCGCCGTACTTATCAAAGACATCGGCGAAGTAGGTGCGCACGACGTGGCCGAAGAGGATGGGGTCAGAGACCTTCATCATGGTGGCCTTCAGGTGAGTGGAAAAGAGCACGCCCTCTTCCTTGGCGCGCTTGACCTGCTGGAGCAGGAACTCATCGAGGGCCTTGGCGGACATGAAGGTGCCGTCGATGACCTCGTCCTTAAGTACCGGCAGCTCCGGCAGCAGGGTCTGCTCGCCGTCGGCGGTCTTCAGCACGATGGACAGGGTATCTTCCTCAGGGATGATGACGGACTTCTCGTTGTGGCGGAAGTCGTTATCGTCCATGGTGGCAACGTTGGTCTTGGAATCCTTGGACCATTCACCCATGCGGTGCGGGTGCTTCTTAACAAAGTTCTTTACGGCCTCCGGCGCGCGGCGGTCGGAGTTGCCCTCACGCAGGACGGGGTTAACGGCGGAGCCCTTGACGGAATCGTAGCGGGCCGCGATGTCCTTTTCCTCGTCGGTGGAGGGATTATCCGGGTAATCAGGCAGGTCGTAGCCGGCGGCCTGCAGCTCGGCGATGGCCTTCTTCAGCTGCACCAGGGAAGCCGAGATATTCGGCAGCTTGATGATATTAGCCTCTGGGGTCTTGGCCATCTTGCCCAGCTCAGCCAGGGCGTCTTCCACCTTCTGGTCTTCGGTGAGGCGCTCCGGGAACTGCGCGGCGATGCGGGCAGCCAGGGAAATATCGCGGGTTTCTACGTCAATGCCCGCGGTGGAAGCGAAGGCCTCCACGATGGGCTTGAGGGAATAGGTCGCCAGAAGCGGCGCCTCATCGGTACGGGTCCATGTAATCTTAGCCATGATTCTCCTATTAAATGTGGGAAAATTTCTTCAGATGACCAGATTACCGATTTTGTCCGCTCCATGTGGAGCGCTCGGTACATTCTGGGGCTGGGTGGCATCGGTCACGGGGCCATGCGCTGGGTAAACCTCTTCACCTGTCCACGCCCTGAACATGCTTTATGCCCAGGTGGGGTGTATCGTCGCCCCTCGTGAAAATTATCGATCAGTTGAGCCCGCGCAGCGCCCATGAACATCGCATTCACCGTCGGCCTTTGCCCCGCCAGACGGAGATTTCTACCGCGCGCCGCACCATCGTCATGGTGGCGATGGCCCTTGGCGCGTTTGCTATCGGTACCACCGAGTTCGTCTCGATGGGCCTGCTGCCGCTGATCGCGGAGGACTTCGGGGTGTCTGAAGATACCGCCTCCACGCTGATTACTACCTACGCACTCGGCGTGGTGGTCGGCGCGCCGCTGATTGCGGCGTTTACCGGCAAGCTCCCGCGCCGCCGCCTCATCCTCTTGCTCATCGGCTTTTTGGTGGTGGGCAACCTGCTCTCGGTCCTCGCACCGAATTACTGGGTGCTCATGGTGGCCCGCTTCATTGCCGGCATGCCCCACGGCGCGTATTTCTCCGTGGCTAACCTGTCCGCGGCATCGATGGCCCCTCCCGGCGGGCGGGGCAAGGCCATGGCGTTTGTGGGCATGGGCCTTGCCATCGCCACGGTCATCGGTGTGCCCGCGGCACAGGCCTTAGGCTCCGCGCTGGGCTGGCACGCGGCCTACCTGGTGGTCGTGGTCATTGGCCTTATTACCGCCGTGGCCCTGTTCTTCCTCATGCCGCACATGACGGAGATGAAACAGACCGATATCCGCACCGAGTTCGGCGCCTTTAAAAACAGCCAGGTGTGGCTCACCGTCATCATGGGCGTGGTGGGTTTCGGCGGTATGTTCTCCGTCTACACGTATATTTCCTGGACCATGACCGAGGTCGCTGGCCTGAGCGATAGCCTGATTTGGGTCGTGCTCATGGCCTACGGCATTGGCATGACGATTGGCAATGCCTTTGGTGGCTGGTTGGCAGACCGCAACCTCGAATTTGGCATCATTTTCGCCTTAGCCAGCCTGATCATCATTCTTACGGCCTTCTATTTTCTCTCCAGCCACGCCATCGCCGCCACCATTTGCTTTGGCATGGTGGCATTTATGGGTTCCACGTTGGTGCCGTCGCTGCAGTTGCGCTTGGTCCACGTGGCGGGCGATGCTCAGACCTTATCCGCAGCGCTCAACCAATCCGCGCTCAATATCGCGAACGCGGCCGGTGCGACCATCGGCGGCATCGTCGTCGGTGCGGGCCTAGGCTATTCCGCCCCGGCGCTGGCGGGCGCCGGCTTGGCGGCCGCGGGTTGCGTTGTGTGGGCGATAACAATGTGGGATAAAAAACGCCTTGCAGGCCGCAGCTAGAAGTACCACCGCACACGCCTATATTCTGGAGCACCATGAGCCTTACCATCGCTAGCGTCAACGTCAATGGAATCCGCGCCGCGTGCAAGCAGCGCAACGAAAACAACCCCGGCATGAACGCTTGGCTGGAACAGACTCCGGCCGATATCGTGCTGATGCAAGAGGTCCGCGCCACCCCGGACCAAGCCAGAAAGGCCCTGGCACCTGCCCTGGAGGCCGGCTGGCACTTGGAGCTTGCCGATGCCGCCGCCAAGGGCCGCGCCGGAGTCGGCATCCTCTCGCGCACGCCGCTTGCCGATGTCGAAATCGGTTTCGGCTCCTTCACCGATGCCGGCCGCTGGATTGCCGCGACCACCCGCGATATCCGCGTGGCCTCGCTGTACCTGCCTTCCGGCGATACCGATTCGCCGAAGCTGGATGAAAAGTACCGCTTCCTGGATGAATTCGATGCCGTGCTGGCAGAAAACGCCGATAAGGACATGGTCATCGGCGGCGACTGGAATATCTGCCACCGCGCCCAGGATTTGAAGAATAATAAGGCCAACGAGAAGAAGGCCGGCCACCTGCCGGAAGAGCGCGCCTTTATGGACCATGTCTTTGGCAGCTTCCCGGATGAGGCGCCGCAGGAGAAAAAGAACCTGGGCGAGTGGCTCGGCGTCGTAGACTACGCGGGCACCACGCCGTGGGAGCCGGCCACCGCGCCGCAGTGGTTCGACGTGGCGCGCCGCCTCCACCCAGAGGCCGACGGTCCCTATACCTGGTGGACCTACCGCGGCCAGGCCTTCAATAACGATGCGGGCTGGCGCATTGACTACCAGGCCGCTACCCAGCCGTTGCTCGATCGCGCGCAGCGCACCTGGGTGGATAAGGCCCCGACCGTGGAGCAGCGTTGGTCCGATCACTCGCCGCTGCTGGTGGAATACGCCTGATGTCGCCGCTTTTTAGCGTCCTGTACGTCATCGGCATTACCGCCGAGTCCATGACCGCTGCGCTATCGGCCGGCCGGCAAAAACTCGACCTGTTCGGTGTGACGATGATCGCCTCCATCACGGCACTAGGCGGCGGCACCGTCCGCGATATCGTGCTTGCGGATCCACCGCTGACCTGGGTGGAACACCCCATCTATCTGGTCATCGTCATCGCCGCTGCCATCGTCACGGTGGGCATGTCCTTCCTCATGCACTATTTCCGCCACCTCTTCCTCATCCTCGATGCCTTGGGGCTGGCGGTCTTTTCCGTGCTGGGCACCCAGATTGCCGCCCACTTGGGCTACGGCTTCATCATCGCCTCGGTATCCGCGGTTATCTCCGGCGTTTTCGGCGGCGTGCTGCGCGATCTGCTCTCAGACCGCATTCCGCTGGTATTTTCCGGCGAGTTTTATGCGGCCATCTCGATCCTCGCGGCCGGGCTGTACATGATCCTCTTGCGCGCCGGGCTATCGGAGGAACCCACAGCGATCATCACCGCCCTAGTCTGCTTTAGCGCGCGCCTTGCGGCTATCTACTTTAAGAAGGGCCTGCCCGTCTTCGAGTACCGCGACGGCGAGCAACAGATGGATCCGCGCCTGCGGCTATCGGCGCGCATCGTGCGCGATGGTGCCCGCCGGGCCAAGCGGAAGGCGGGCGCGGCCACCCGCTACGCCAGCCCGATTACCCGGCCGCTGATTCGTAACAAGCGCACCGCAAGCGATTTTTCCTCCCCGCTCAGCCTCGAGGAGCTAAATAGCAACCGGATCGCGCGGCCGACCGCTCACGCATCGATTACCCGCCCCAGTGGGAAGCACTCGCCTGGGGCGAGGGGAGTGGATGTGCAGCAGCAATGGACCTTCAACAAGGAGGATGTGGGCAGGCAAAGGACCCCCAAGCACAAGCAGTAGTGCTAGTATAAACACGTTAAAAATTTCGAAATCTGCAACGGAGAAAGTTCATGGCTCGCGCAATTATTCCTTTTGTCCTTGGCGCCGTAATCCTCGCCCTGAGCATCTGGTGGTGGACCGCTGTCGGACCGTCCTTCGCCTTCCTTGGCCCCATCGTCCTCATGGGCGTCGGCGGTGCCTTCATGGTGTCCGGTTTCGCCGTCTTCATGGACATCGTCAGCCCCACCTCCCGCAAGGTCTAAGGGGAAAGGTCTGAGATGAAAGCTATCGATCTGCTCACGGACATGGCGCAGCGCCCGCTCGATGCGCTCTCCGCATTGCCGGAGCTGAGCAACGAGACCGCCAATGCGCACTTTGGTGATCACCCGAACTCGATCACGTGGCTGCTATGGCACACCGGCCGCATGGCAGACCTGCAGCTTGCGCAACTGACCGGGGAAGAAGAGCTGTGGCAGCGCTACGACCTCGACCTGCCGGACGCCATGGGCTATGGCCAATCGGCGGAGGAAGCGCGTGCCGTGACCACGCAGGACATCGGCAAGCTCCGCAGCTATACTCAGGAAGCATTGGAGCAGGTCAAGGCGTATGTGACCTCGCTGGAGGATGACAACCTCGATGACGTGATCGACACCTCGTGGACGCCGCACGTTACCCGCGGTGTCCGGCTGGTCTCGATTTTTGATGATGCCGCGCAGCATCTTGGGGCGGCCAATCAACAAGCAAAAATGACGGAGTAACATTACCTGACATGACTGATTCCACTGCATCTAATTCTGCATCCCGCGTACTTTCCGGCATTCAGCCCACCGCTGATTCCTATCACTTGGGAAATTACTTGGGAGCGCTCAAGCAGTGGATCGATCTGCAGGAAGGCTACGATGCCTTTTACTTCATCCCGGATCTGCACGCGATTACCGTAGAGCAGAATCCGGAGGAGCTGCGCAACCGCACCATGGCCGGTGCGGCGCAGCTCATCGCGCTGGGCATCGACCCGGAGAAATCCACCCTCTTTGTCCAGTCCCACGTGCCCGCCCATGCGGAGCTGACCTGGGTATTCCAGTGCCTGACCGGCTTCGGTGAGGCCTCCCGCATGACGCAATTCAAGGATAAATCCGCCAAGCGCGGCGCCGATCGCACCTCGGTGGGTCTTTTTACCTACCCCATCCTGATGGCGGCCGATATCCTGCTGTACTCGCCGGATTACGTGCCAGTGGGCGAGGACCAGCGCCAGCACCTGGAGCTCACCCGCAATCTGGCCGAGCGCTTCAACAATAAATACGGCGAGACCTTCCACGTGCCAGAGCCGTTCATTCCAGAGGGCGCGGCGAAGATCTATGACCTGCAGGACCCGACGTCCAAGATGTCCAAGTCCGGCCCGAATCCGAAGGGCCTGGTCAACCTGCTCGATGCCCCGAAGACCTCTGCCAAGCGCATTAAGTCCGCCGTGACCGATGACCTGGGCTCGGTCGCCTTCGACCGGGAAAACCAGCCGGGCGTATCGAACCTGCTGGTCATCCAGTCTGCGCTGACCGGCGAGTCCATCGACTCCTTGGTGGAAAAGTACGCCGGCAAGGGCTACGGGCACCTGAAGGTGGATACCGCGGAGGCGCTCGAGGCCTTCACCACGCCGCTCAAGCAGCGCTATGACGAGCTCATGGCGGATCGTGGCGAGCTGGAGCGCATCTTGGAGCGCGGTGCCCAGACCGCACAGGAAATAGCGCAGCCGCTTGTCGATGCCGTCTATGAAAAAGTCGGCTTCCTTCCTCGCCCGCGCAGGTAGTAGGTACCCCTTAACCCACCCCACCGAGGGACAAGTGGGTGTTTGCCAGCTACGCTATACGGGATAAGCGCTGTGCGAACAAGAAGGGAAGCACGTGTCCACCACCACGCAATCCTCATCTAAGAAGACAGACCACTACGGCATCGAGCGTGCGAACGCCGATGATCCGGGAGCGATAGATAAGGTACGGCGTAAATCGCCCTTTGTTGACCACCTCATGCGCATGCAGGAGCGCTATGCCGCAGAGGGCGGCAACCAGTTTTCTGCTGGCATTACCTATTACTCGGTCCTGTCCATCTTCCCGTTGGCGATGCTGCTGGTGGCCACCATCGCCGCTGTCCTTGCTAACCGTGAGGACCTACTCAATGATCTCCAGTCCTATATCACCGACTCCATTGACGGGAACCTCAGCGAGTCGGTCAATGAGATCTTGGATACGGCCATCGACCAGCGCGGCGCCATGTTCGGTATTGGTGGTTTGACTACTCTGTGGTCCGGACTGGGGTGGATGAACCACCTGCGCATCGGCATTTCCGCCATGTGGGGCATCGATGCCAATGATGGCGGCTCCTTCCTGAAAAAGAAGTTCTCTGACCTTCTGGGGCTTATCGGCCTGATCATTGCCTTTGTCGTCGCCTTCGGCGTGACCGCGGCGGGTTCCTCCGGCCTTACGCAGAAGATATTTGACCTCTTAGGTATCGATTCTTTCCCCGGCATGGGTTATGTCTTCTTCTTCAGCGGCTTGTTGCTGGGACTTATCGCCAACTTCATCGTCATGTGGTGGCTGATTATGATCCTGCCGCGCACGAAGGTGCCTAAGAAGTCCGGCTTTATCGGTGCCGCCATCGGTGCGGTAGCGTTCGAGGCCATTAAACAGCTGTCCACGGTGATCATGGCCTCTGCCACCGGCAGCCCGGCCGGTGCGGTCTTTGGCCCGGTCATCGTCCTGATGATTGTCATGTACTTGGTGTGGCGCGTGGTGCTGTATATTTCCGCATGGACCGCGACGACCGCAGAATCCCTGAAGTACGCGCACCCGCCGGTTCCAGAACCTGCCGTTATTCGCGTGCGCAACGAGGTGCGCGAGGGTGCACCAGCAGGTGCGGTCTTCGGTGTGGGCGCCGCTCTGGGCGCTGCGGCTGTGGGCGCGACGAAGCTTTTCCGCCGGAAATAAAAATCCTCCCTACGGGTGAGGGCCGCCGCGCTCTTTACCTTTAAGATAGGACACTATGAACGCCGATGATATTGCCCCAGATCTCTACGAAAAGTGGGACCTCGACCGCAGTGGTGGCGAGGATGAGCTTTTCGTTTTATTGGAAGCAAAAGATATCAAGCTCGGGCAACAAGGGTATAACCCCGATGAGCCGCGACGTGTCCAGCTGCGCATAGCATCCAGCATTTTGGGTTCGGCGAAGAAGAGGGCCGAATATGATGAAGCATTGCGCACAGGCCTTCGCCCGACGTGGGGCGAGCTCGGCACGCTGAGTTCGGTGGGGCAGTGGTCTCCGGCGCCGCGCCCGCAGCCGAGCTTCCACAATCAACCGCAGGGTGGTCCGGAGCAGGCGCCGGATTTTGCCGAACCCAGCCCGTATAGCTCCCCGTACACGCACAACCCATTCGGTCAGCACGCATCATCGCAGCAGCAAATGTCGCCGTCGTTCGCTGCCGCGCCGGCGCCGTTCCAGCACCAGGCACAGGAACGGCCATCGCAAAGTACGCGCATTGGCATGGGCATTGTGGATTTCTTCTTGGCCGGTGGTATCAGCAGTGCGTTTGCTGCGGGCGTAGACGAGCTCGTGGATGCGGACACTTTGTACTACGTCGTCGCCTGCATCGTGATGGTGGTCTACGTTGTGGGCAGCGAGGTGTGGATGGGTGCCAGCCCAGCAAAAATTCTTGCCGGGTACACCGTGCGGGACGTGGATACGAAGAAAAAGCTCAGCCTCAGCCAGTCCGCAAAGCGCCAATGGTGGCGCCTTATCAACGTGGTCCCGGGAATTGGGCAATTGGCGGGACTGGTGGGCGCGGTGGTGCACACAACCACCATTAATGAGGAAAACAACCGGCGCGGTTCCCATGACGAGCTCGCCAACGCAGAAGTGGTCAAGAGGAAGCCGCACAAGTAGGACGCTGCATGGCGCAACTTCGGGCAGATACCTACGATGGTGCGCATGCATGATGCACCATTAATTAGCCCCGAAAATAAGGATTCCGCCGAGAGCGTGGTGGAACAACTTCCAAAGGTATCCCTGTGGGAACCGGTTCGCTCGCAGGCCAGCACCGCGGAGGAATTGAACGCGGATATTCGCGAGCAGTGTGCCCAGCTTGCCGATGACCACGTGGTCTACGCCGAGCTGCAGCTCAACCCCGCGGCTTACTCTTTCGATACGTCCGCAGTCGTGCGCGAGGTGGCCGCGGAACGCTTCGGAGAACTCGAGGTACGGTTTGTCCTCGAGGCGGCAGAGCCGGCGGCTAATGCTGAGGACGCCGCGGGCATTGCTGGCTACACCCTGCTGGAGGGGAATGCTGCCGCAGCGGCGGAGTTCCGTACGAAGTACCTGCCTACCCAAATCGCGGTGGGTGAGGATTTCGCAGCCACCGAAAGCGCGGCGCAGGCCGGCGTGAACCGCTTGCTGCGACCGGTGAATATGATTGATGATTTCACCGCCGATGTCGATGGAATCCGCCCAGGCAAGGCCTCCGGATGGATCCGCGACCGACACATCCCGTTGGTATTTTCGCCCTTGGATGACGTTGAGGAACTGACGGATCATCCGCTGCCGCTGTTACAGCAGCTCGGTTTTACCTGCTCGGTCTCCTCCGGCGATTCCACGCTGAGCAGGCAGTTTCTCGCCTTGAGCGAGACCTTTGGGTACGGACTAGAGGAGTTTTTCGATCTTACCGTGAAAGCGATTGAGAATATTTTCGACACCGAAGAAACAAGGCAGCGTATCCTTGAGGCCGTTGTCCTTCCGGCCTACGAGGACCTCTCCGATCCGGAACTTGCCGGCCCCGATACTGAGGAGTCGCTCCAAGATTCCGGGTTCTCAGTGAACCTGAATGACAACGCTTCCGAAGAGTAATAGAGAGTTAATCTACAAAAAGGAGGAAGACATGCCTTCCGCACTATTCGTTGTTACCGCCGCTGATAAGTGGACGCTTGCTGATGGCAGCGCCCGCCCTACCGGTTACTGGGCCGAGGAGCTCATTGCTCCGCACCGCGTTTTTAAAAACGCTGGTTGGGATATCGACTTTGCTACGCCGAACGCGAAGGCTCCAGTGGTAGACGAGTACAGCCTCGAGGTATTGTCTGAGGGCGACCGCGCAGAGCAGGAGAACTACCTCGCAGAAATCGGTCCAGACCTGGAAGACCCACTGAACTTGGCCGATGTTAAGGAAGCCGACTACGACCTCGTCTTTTACCCCGGCGGCCACGGCCCCATGGAGGACTTGGCTTATGACCAGGACTCCGCCAAGCTGCTGCAGGAGCGCATCGAGTCCGGTCGCGCACTGTCCCTGGTATGCCACGCACCGGCTGCATTGCTCGCGCTGGACAATGACAACTGGCCACTCAAGGGCTACACCATGACCGGCTTTACCAACGCCGAAGAGGGCGAGGAGACCATCGCCGCTGCCAAGTGGGTTGTTGAGACCCGCCTGCGCGAGCTCGGCGCTGATTTCAAGCAGACCGATCCGATGCAGCCTTATGTCGAGGTTGACCGCAACCTCTACACGGGCCAGAACCCAGCATCCTCTGAGCCTTTGGCACAGCGCATCCTGCGCGACTTTTAATGCGGGCGCTGAAAGCTCTCGCTGCAGGTAGCGCGGTAGTAGGGGCGGCGGCATATATAAAGAGCCGCCGTCCTTATCTACGCAGCGTTGCTCCTGAGCTTCGCAGCCCATTACTGTACCTGCCGCTGCACTTGCTTTCGGGTGATCGATTCGCTCGAACGAGCAGGCTATTTGCCAATATGGACGTGGCACGTCCGAAGTGGCGTCCGGTGGACATCGAAGAGCTATCTTGTTCTTTTGAAGACCAACCATTCCGTGCCCGCGTTATTACTCCACGCGGAGATGGAGCGCCAGCCGAGCCACGTCCCGTGGTGATGTGGATTCACGGCGGAGGTCACCTGCTCGGTGGTCCCGCGATGCATGATCCCCAAACTTCGCTCATCGCATCGGAGCTGGGGGCCATTGTCATCGCGCCGCGCTATCACAAATCCACGCAGGAACCTTTTCCTGCGGATCTGGAAGAGTGTTATGCCGCTTTGCGCTGGATGCAGGAAAATGGCGAGCTTTTAGGCGCGGATACTTCGCGTATTGCGGTCGCTGGCGATAGCGCCGGCGGTGGCTTGGCCGCAGGCCTTGCCCAGCGCACGGTGGATGAAGGTCATTCCATTCGAGCGCTTGGATTGGTCTATCCAATGCTTGATCACCGCACCATTGTTAAAGAGGGTGCGGTGGGGCAGTTTATTTGTCCTCCGAATTTAAATCGCGGCGCTTGGGATATGTACTTAGGCAAGGACCATTTAGGAACCCCGCTGCCACGGTATGCATCGCCGGCGACGCGTTCGGATCACTCGGGGATGCCGCCCACGTGGATCGGCGTGGGAGACATCGACCTTTTTCATGATGAATCCGTAGCCTTTGCTACCGCACTGCAGAACGCCGGAGTCGAGACCACACTTGATGTGTATGCAGGCGCCTATCACGGCTTCGATCAGGTACGCCCGCGTGCGCCCCAGTCGCGCAGAATGCTGGCAGATCTTATCGAGCACCTCGGCTCTCACCTCTAGCCGCACGATTTGCGGATTGAGGTGTAGGTAAAAATACAGCAATCGCCCCAGCCCACGCTCCAGTTTGAGGAGTGGTTGGGCTGGGGCGGTTTTCGGTTAGCAGCGGCTACCGGCAGCTGAGGTCGCTAGGGCCGGTAGTCCGCAGAGCAGAGGAAAACTAAAAGCGGGAAAAACGCTTAATTAGCATGCTCTCGAGGCCCTTCCAAGACTCGGCATGCTCGTTATACGGCTTGGACGGGACGTAACCGGCGTGTTCGGTGGAACCGAGCATGTAGCCGAGGTAGTCCTGCAAACGCGGATTGGCCAGCATATAGGAATTAATGGAATCATCCCCGGCCCAGTCCGCGGCATCGGCGCAGACCTCGTAGCAGCGGGCTAGCTGGTCGGAGTCGACCGCTTCCGGTCCCTTTTCAATATCGCGCACGATGCCATTAAAGGAATATTGGTTATCCGGGTGGACCTGGACCTCTAGCTCACCGGCATTGGCGGCGGTGACGACGTCCTGCCAGGTAGAGACGCGCGCCAAGTCGTGGTCATCATTATCGATGAGCCACCGCACCAGCGTCTTGGAGGAATCGAAGGTAAAGATTTCGCCCCACTTGCCTAAGAAGATGGGATTGCCGTCCAAGTAGGTGCGCAGCGTGTAGACGGACTTGGACTGCGCGGTGATTTTAATCGGGTCGATTCCGGCGGCGGCCCAGGGGGACTCGTCATAGGGGTCGGCGGCATCTGCTGCAGCCTTGCGCTTTTCTTCGGCTTCCTTGGCGGCAGCGTCGGCGGCACTCGCTGCCTCGGAGATGCGGGTTTCGGCATCGGAGATAGCGGCGGCGTCGAATTCATCGCTCGGAACCACGTGGACGTGCTTATCCAGATCCGCGATGACCTTCTTCCAGTTGGTCAAGATGACCCGCCCGACGCCGGTCCACTCGTTCATACCCTGCTCGCCGGAGTAGTGATCGGCGCCGCGGGAGACGTTGCGCAGGATGGAGTGAGTGGCGAAGAAGATGGTGGTCTGTTCGGCAGCGGCGACATCGGCAAGCGCGGATGCCACCTCGAGGTCGCGCGCCACGGTGGAGACATTGGCGTGGCTGGGGCGGCCGGCGAGGGCTTCCGGCATGCCGATGAGATCGTATTCATCGCGCTTGGCTGGGGTGACGCGGTGCGCCGGGCGGGCGGAAAATTGCTCCCACTGCGGGTGATCTAGCAGGTCATGCTTGGCATCGGACTCCAGGTAGCACAGCATCTCAGCGGGGGAGTCGAAGACCAAGACGGAGTCATCGTCGCCCAAAAAGGCTTGCCATTCGGAGCCGCTTTCGCGCCACTTGGGCGCCCAGAGGGTATAAAAATCGCCCTCAGTCAGGGAGAGCTTAATAGGCACAATCGCACGGTTACTCATGGCCTTTTAGTCTACCCAACGCCCCAGCTGCCGCGCGGAATTGCCGGGCGCTTGTCATGCAGTCGGCCGCCAAAAGCCCTTAAATTGCATGCCCATATTATTCGTTCGCAGCGGGTTGGTCTGCACGGGGTCGCCGGCCTCCACAATCTCACCATTGCCGGAATACATCGCCACATGGCCATCCCAAACCACCAGATCGCCGGGCTGGAGCTGATCGGCGCTGACCTGCTTGCCGATGGCCTGCTGGTCCGCCGTGCGCGGAATATCCACCCCCGCCTGGGAATAGGCCCATTGGGTAAGCCCCGAGCAGTCAAAGCCGCCATTTCCGGTTCCGCCCCAGGTATAAGGTTGGCCCAATTGGCTCTTGGCCGCGGCAACGGCCGCCCGGCCTGCGCCCGATCCGGCTTCGGTACTCGCCGGCGGGTTCGGTGTGGGAGCAGGGCCCAGTTCTGGTGGAGGGGCCACGGCCGTGTGCGTCGCCGCGGCAGCCGTTAGCTGCTGGGGCTGGCCCACGGCGGATTCCACCGGGCGCTGGGAGATAGGCAACAGGGCCGCAGCGGCGTTAGTGAGTTCGTCTTTCAGACGTTTAACCCGGGCCATCGCCAAGCCAATATGCTCATCTATCACGGCGCGAAGTGAGGCAAGTGCTGCGGCGCGAGAGGCGGGGTCGAGGGAGATTAATCCCATCGCGATTGGTGCCGCGGCGCGGATAAGCCGCGTGCCGATGCCGAAGATATCGCCGGCGGCCACCGCGATAAGGCTGCGCGCTTGGCCAAGTACGGCGGAGACGGTCTCGTTATCACCGGTGAGGAGATCCGCGGCGGCGATAAGTTGGGAGGTGTCACCGTGCGCGATATCCGCCAGTGGCTGCGCGGCGGAGATATCTGGGACGCGGGGAAGCTGGACATCGGGAAGCGGCGAGGGCTGCAGCGCGGCAATATTTTTAATGGCGGTAGCAAGCACTTACATCGCCGCCCCGAGTAAGTCGCGCAACGCCGCATCGGAGTCTTCAGCCTCGCGCGACATCTGAAAGGAAGACTGCGCGATGTGGCCCATATCGCGGCGCAGCATGGTCATCCGCGCCCCAATATTGTCTAAGGCGGCATGGACGGCCTCATTGAACGCGGTAAAGGCCGGAGCCTCGGGCAATTCCGGGTGGGGCGGATTTTCTCCTTGCGCGTTTGAATGCAGGTCACGGGCTAAATGGCGGGCGTGGGCGGTATCAATTTGAAATGGTCTCATGGGCTATTGGACTGGCCAATAGCCCAAGTGGTTCCCAAAAAGTTTAAAGTAGTGGGCATGGATATCCACGTCGTAGACCACCCGCTTGCCGCTTCCCGCCTGACCTTGATGCGCGATGCGCGCAGCGATAACTCCGCTTTTCGCGCCGCGCTCAAGGACTTGGGAACCATGCTCGTGTATGAAGCTTCCCGCGATTTGGCGGTAGAAAACTTCGATTGCGAAACGCCGGTTGCCACCGCGCAGGGCACTCGCCTGCAGGATCCGCCCATCATCGTGCCCATTATCCGCGCCGGGCTCGGCATGGTGGATCCCGCCCTGTCGATGATCCCTGATGCCCAGGTAGGTTTCATTGGCATGGCGCGCGATGAAGAAACCCACGAACCCGTGCCGTACTTGGAGGCGCTGCCGCAAGACCTGACGGGGCGCACCGTCTTTGTCGTTGACCCTATGCTGGCCACCGGCGGCTCCTTGCTGCACGCCTTGCGCCTGTTGGCTGCTCGCGGCGCTACCGATATCACCGCCATCTGCATGGTCTCGGCCCAAAATGGTGTGGATGCGCTGGAAGAATCGGGCCTTCCTGTGCGCCTCGTAACAGCTGCCATCGACCCTAAGCTCAATGCGGATGCTTATATCGTGCCGGGGCTTGGCGATGCCGGCGATCGCCTCTACGGCCCGCGCAATATCGATCTTTAAGCTAGTATTTCTCCCTGAAAGCCCGAAGGTGGCTTTCAAAAGGGGGAAAAGATCGTGAGTTTTATTCAACTAATGTGGTCGAGCTACGGCTACGGATTTTCGCAACAACTGCGCCGCGTGCGCGAGCGGCGCGGGGTATCCCAGCAAGTGCTTGCGGATATTTCGGGGGTATCGCGCAGCCAGATTTCCAATCTGGAACGCAACGAAAATGGCCTACATACCATGGCGGACCCGCAATTGTCCACGGTGTACAAGCTGGCGCTGGCTTTAGAGATCCCGCCGGCGGTCCTCTTGCCGGCCGGTGGGGACGTGGTGGAGGGCCACTTGGCGGATTCCGCCGTGCTCGGGGTAGAAGATGTGGCGCCCTTTCCGCAGGACTACATCAACCAGCGGCGCTTTAGTAATGCGCGGGGCTAACCACCCTGACTTACTGAACCGCATGGTCTAGTTGTAGACTGCTTCCAAGAGATAGTCCAGCAACAGGGAGGCGTGCGCGTGATCTCGGAGTTTATTAGCGAGTGGTTCGATGCTCACCGTGCGGAGGTCATCGCGTGGCGGCGCCATATCCACCGCAATCCGGAAACGGCGAACCAAGAGGTGGAAACCACCAATTACATCGCGAATATCCTTGCGGATTACGGGCTTGAGCCGCAGCGCTTCCCGCACACCGGCCTGATGGTGGACATCGGCCCAAACACGGAGCTTGGCCGCTTGGCCTTCCGCGCCGATATCGATGCGCTGCCCATCACGGAGGTAACAGGGCTGGAGTTTACCTCCGAGAAGCCCGGTACCATGCACGCGTGCGGCCACGACGTGCACACCACCGTGGCGCTCGGCTTGGCGTGCGCGCTGGCGGATTTTCAGCGGGTTAATCAGCTGCAGCTGGGTATTCGCGTCATCTTCCAGCCGGCGGAGGAAGTATGGGTCGGCGGAGCCACCGACGTTATTTCTTGGGGCGCGTTAGAAGGCGTGCATTCCATCTTCGCCATCCACGCCGAGCCGAAGTTGCGCGTGGGGCGCATCGGAATCCGCGCTGGGGCCATTACCTCGGCAACCGACGTAGTGGAACTCAAGATTAAGGGGCCGGGCGGGCATACTTCGCGCCCACACCTATCCGCGGACGTGGTCTATGCGCTGGGCAAGGTTATTACTGAGCTGCCGGCGCTGCTGTCGCGCCGCGTCGACCCGCGCACCGGCACGGTTTTGGTCTTTGGCCAGGTCAATTCCGGCTACGCCCCTAACGCAATCCCGGAAACCGGCATGCTGACCGGCACGATGCGCACCGCGGATATCACCATCTGGCGCCAGATGCAGGAACTCTTCGCGGAGTTAGTGGATCAGATCCTTGCGCCGGTGGGGGTAGAGTACGAATTGTCCTATAACCGCGGCGTGCCGCCGGTGCTTAACGATGACGTCGCAACCGCCATGCTCGCTTCTGCCGCACAGTCCATCGACCCGCAAGCCGTGGTCCAGGCCCCGCAGTCTTCCGGCGGCGAGGACTTTTCCTGGTATTTGGAAAAGGTGCCCGGTTCCATGGCGCGCCTTGGTTGCTGGTCCGGGGAGGGGGAACAGCACGATCTGCACATGGGCGACCTCATCGTGGATGAGCGGGCAATTGGTGTGGGCATTAAGCTTTTCGGTGCCGTTGTCGAGCAATTTATGGGGGAGAATGCGCAGGCGGACTAACGCGCTGGGGTTACCTACGGGTTAGACTCGTAGGCGACTTTAAAAGTGGAGCCTATAAAGGAGCAATTGCGTGTTGAACCAGACCAAGCGAATTGTCATCATCGGCGGTGGCCCGGCGGGCTACGAGGCAGCGCTGGCTGGCGCCAAGTACGGCGCGGAAATCACCATCATCGAAGACCAAGGCATGGGCGGCAATAGCGTGGTCCTGGACTGTGTTCCCTCCAAGTCCTTCATCGCCGGCGCCAATATTAAAACGGACTTGCGCCGCGCGGATGACATGGAGCTGAACGAGGGCATCGGCAAGGCGCAGCTTTCCATCAGCGCGCTGAACCAGCGCGTGCAGGACTTGGCGGCTAAGCAATCCGGTGATATCCGCAATACCATGGATTCCTTGGGTGCCCGCGTTATCGATGGCCGTGCGCACTTCCCGGAGGATCAGCAGGCCGATGCGTTTGGTGGGCACAAGGTCACCGCGGTCTTCAACGAGGATGGCCACGAGGAGACGCTGGATGCGGACCTCGTCTTGGTGGCTACCGGTGCCACCCCACGCATTTTGCCCGGCGCCCAGCCGGATGGCGAGCGCATCCTGACCTGGCAGCAGGTATATAACCTCACCGAGCTGCCGGAGCACCTCATTGTGGTTGGCTCCGGTGTCACCGGTGCCGAGTTTGTATCCGCCTTTGCCGAGCTGGGCGTCAAGGTCACGATGGTGGCTTCGCGCGATCGCATCTTGCCGCATGATGATGCCGATGCCGCCGACGTCCTCGAAACCGTGCTGAGCGAGCGCGGCGTGGAGCTGGAAAAGAACTGCCGCGTGGAAACCGTTAACCGCACCGAGGACGGCAACGTGGTGGTGACCACGCAGGACGGGCGCGAGATTCACGGTTCGCACGTCATCATGTCCATTGGTTCCGTCCCGAATACCAAGGATCTGAAGCTGGAAAACGTGGGCGTGGAAACCGCGAAGTCTGGGCACATCCAGGTGGATCGCGTCTCGCGCACGAATATCGCCGGCATCTACGCCGCCGGTGACTGCTCCGATCTCTTCCCGCTTGCCTCCGTGGCCGCAATGCAGGGCCGCGTGGCGATGTACCACGCGCTTGGTGAAGGCGTCTCGCCGCTGCGCCTGAAGACCGTGGCTAACGCGGTCTTTACCCGCCCGGAGATCGCCGCGGTCGGCTTTACCCAGGCCGAGATCGAGGCCGGTGAGGTCGCCGCCCGCGCCATTACCATGCCGCTGAATACCAACCCGCGTGCAAAGATGCGCTCGCTGCAGCACGGTTTTGTCAAGCTATTCTGCCGTGCTACCTCTGGCCGCGTGATTGGTGGCGTCATCGTCGCACCGACTGCCTCCGAGCTCATCCTGCCGATTGCGATGGCGGTGACCAACCAGCTCACGGTGAACCAGCTGGCCGATTCTTTCGCGGTCTACCCATCGCTTTCCGGCACCATTACCGAGGCCGCCCGCCGCTTGGTGGCCCACGATGACCTGGAGTAAACCTCGTTCCTAGAACGTGGAGTAGGCCTGCTCTGCAGTGCGGTTGAGCTCGATTTTGATCGGCCTATCTGCCTCCGGCAGGGCGCGCTGTGGACAGAATTCGCGGGGGCAGGCGGTACAGCCTGGGCCAATCGGGGTGGCGGCGGAAATGTCCAGGTTCAGGGCATCGGCATAGACGATGCGATCCGCCTGGGCGATATCGCAGCCTAGGCCTACCGCGAATTCCTTGCGCGGGGTACCCCACGACTTGGCCGTTCCCTGCACGAAACGCCCGATCCACAGGTAAGCATGGCCGTCTGGCATGGCGGCTACCTGGCGGGTAATGCGGTTCGGGGTTTCAAAGGCGCGGTGGACCACCCACAGGGGGCAGGAACCACCAGAGCGCGCGAAGTGAAAGGCGGTAGAGGACTGCCGCTTAGAAATATTGCCCGCACGGTCGGTGCGGATGAAGGAAAACGGCACGCCCTTAAGCCCTGGGCGCTGGAGCGTGGCGAGGCGCTGCGCCGTTGTTTCAAACCCGGTTCCAAAGTAGTTACACAGCAGGTCGATATCGTACCGGGTATCCTCTGCCATGGTGAGAAAGCGCTGGTAGGGCATGGTCACAGCCGCCGCGAAATACTGCGCAAGGCCCAAGGTAGCCAGATCCTGGGATTCGCCTTCGGGCAGTTCAGACACGAGGTTGTCACAGATATCGCCGTAGGCCAGCAGGCAGTATTGCAGGGCCATTTCAAAGACCAATTGTGCCTCAGATAATCCATCGCGCAGCGAAAGCTCGCGCGTGTCTGGATCGAAGCTGCGCCGAGGGCCGGGGCGGGAAAAGCGCACCGTAACCCCCAGATCCTCATGCATGCGGGAGGCGAGCCGGCCCCGGCGCAGGACGCGATCGCCCAACTGGCCGGCGAGTTCTTCTGCGAGCACATCGAGCTCGTGGATGTAGTTATGCGCGTCATAAAAGAAGTCCCGCACCACTTCAAAGGGGGAGGGGTCCGCAGCGGGCGCGCGGGAAGCAACATCAACAAACCGCGGCATCAACTCGGGAAAGCGGGAGGCGAGATCCGAAAGCGTTTCTTCAGAGGCATCAGGGAAGATATGGCGGAGCTCGGTAATCGTATGGATATCGCGGTCTTCGGCGAAGTAGCTGGGATCCACGGTAAAGCGCTGGGCTAGCTGCATTAACACGGTCACGGTAAGCGGGCGCTGGTCGTTTTCCAACTGGTTGAGGTAGCTCGTGGATAACCCGAGTTTCTTAGCCATCGCCACCTGAGTGAGTCCGCGCTGCTTGCGCAAAGCGTGAATCCGTGCCCCCGCGTAGTGCTTGGTCATGCGTCCCCGTCCTTTCTTTAAGGCCCATGCGCTGTGAAAATCACAAGTTTTGCAGATTTCACAAAAGAAGTCCGCTAATTTCCACAAACATTACCTATAGCGTGCACCACATGCAAGCATTTACTGTGATGTGCAACGCATTCTTGATAAAGGAGGACGCAACCAGTGAAAAACCATGAGGTACGCACTCATAAATCCGCCGAGGACTTCCCCTACGAGGAGCACTTGGCGTACAAGGTGGCCGAGGTGGCCGCGGACCCCATAGAGGTTCCGGAAGAAACCACCGAGATGATCATCAACCGCATCATCGACAACGCCGCCGTAGCTATGGCCTCCGTTGCCCGTGGCCCCGTCACATCCGCGCGGGTGATGGCAGAAGCCCACCCCGTGGACAAGGGCGGATCCACCATCTTCGGCATCGATGGCACGTATTCCGCGGAGTGGGCAGCACTGGCCAATGGCACTGCGGTCCGCGAGTTGGACTACCACGACACCTTCCTCGCCGCCGAGTATTCCCACCCCGGCGACAATATTCCACCGCTTCTTGCCGCTGCACAGCACAAGGGCCTGAGCGGCCGCGACCTTATCCGCGGCATCGCGACCGGCTATGAAATCCAGGTTAACCTGGTCAAAGGCATGTGCCTACACGAGCACAAGATCGACCACGTGGCGCACTTGGGGCCATCGGTAGCCGCAGGGCTTGGCACCATGTTGGGCCTGGATAGGGACACGATTTACCAGGCCGTCGGCCAGGCGCTGCACACCACCACGGCAACCCGCCAGTCCCGCAAGGGCCTGATTTCTTCGTGGAAGGCCTACGCGCCAGCCTTCGCCGGCAAGATGGCCATCGAGGCCGTCGACCGCACCATGCGCGGCGAGGGCGCCCCGGCGCCGATCTGGGAGGGTGAGGACGGGTTCATCGCCTGGATGCTGCATTCACCAGAGCGCACCTACACCGTGCCCCTGCCAGAAAACGGTGAGGCCAAGACCGCCATCCTGGATACCTACACCAAGGAACACTCCGCGGAATACCAGGCGCAGGCTCCCATCGATATGGCCTTTGCGCTGAAAAAGACGCTGGAGGACAAGGGCCTGAAGACGGCGGATATCGAGTCCATCGTGCTGCACACCTCCCACCACACCCACTACGTCATCGGTACCGGAGCGAACGATCCGCAAAAGATGGATCCATCCGCCTCCCGCGAAACGCTGGACCACTCTGTGATGTACATCTTCGCGGTCGCGCTAGAGGATGGCGTTTGGGACCACGAAACCTCCTATTCCCCTGAGCGCTCCAACCGCCCGGAGACCATCGAGCTCTGGCAGAAGATCTCCACCGTCGAGGATCCCGAGTGGACGCGCCGCTATCACTCCAACGACCTTGAGGAAAAAGCCTTCGGCGGCAAGGCCGTCATCACCTTCAAGGACGGCACCGTCATCGAGGATGAGCGCGCCGTAGCTGACGCCCACCCGCTGGGCGCCCGCCCCTTCGCCCGCGAGCAGTACATTGCCAAGTTCAAAAAGCTTGCCGATGGCGTCGTCGACGAGGCCGAGCAAGAGCGCTTCCTCACCGCCGTGCAAGACCTAGAAAACCTCACCGATTTAACCGAACTCAACGTGCGGGTCAGCGATGAGCACCTCGCCACCGCGCCCGAGAAACCGGAGGGAATCTTCTAATGGCTGGACTATTTGGTTCTACAATCACCAACGCAGAAAAGCGCGCGAATTTCCGCAAATCCATCGAATCCGGATCGATTACTACCCTGCCGGGCGCGTTTAATCCGCTTACCGCCCGCCTTATCCAGGACATCGGCGGCTTCGATGGCGTCTACGTATCCGGCGCGGTGCTGGCTAACGATTTGGGCCTACCCGATATTGGACTTACCACCTTGACGGAGGTGGCCCAGCGCGCCGGGCAGATTGCGCGCGCTACGGACTTGCCCGTGCTTGTCGATGCCGATACCGGCTTCGGCGAACCCATGTCCGCCGCCCGCACCGTCGCCGCCCTCGAGGATGCCGGGCTGGCCGGCTGCCACCTGGAAGACCAGGTCAACCCGAAGCGCTGCGGGCACCTCGACGGCAAGGAGGTGGTGGACAAGGAGGTCATGGTCCGCCGCATCAGCGCGGCCGTCAACGAGCGCCGCGATCCTAATTTCATCATCTGCGCGCGTACCGATGCCGCCGGTGTCAATGGCATCGATGACGCCATCGACCGCGCTAAGGCCTATGCCGAAGCCGGTGCGGATCTGATTTTCACCGAGGCGCTGTATTCCCCTGCGGACTTTGAAAAGTTCCGCGCCGCCGTGGATACGCCGCTGTTGGCGAATATGACGGAGTTTGGCAAAACCGAGCTGCAATCAGCAAAGACCCTCGACGGGTTGGGATACAACGCTGTGATCTGGCCGGTCTCCAGCTTCCGCGTGGCCATGGGAGCTACCGAAGAATTCCTGCGCGACTTGCAGGAAACCGGTATCCAGACCGAATGGTTAGAGCGCATGCAGCACCGCTCCCGCCTGTACGAGCTGGTCCGCTACCAAGAATACAACGAGTTCGACCAGTCCGTATTCACCTATTCCAAAGACAATTATCAACCCACTTTTGAAAGCTAAGGAGCCAGTGACCATGTCCGATAAGAAAAACGAAACCCCAGAAATCCGCAAGGGCCTTTACGGCGTCGTCGTTGATGAAACTGCCGTTTCCAAGGTTGTTCCTGAGACCAACTCCTTGACCTACCGCGGCTACCCGGTGCAAGAACTCGCCCGCTACTGTTCCTTCGAAGAGGTTGCGTACCTCTTGTGGAATGGCAAGCTGCCGGGCCAAGAATCCCTCATCCGTTTCTCCGCGCGTGAAAAGGCATTGCGTCACCTGGACCGCCATCTCATTGACCTCATCATGTCCATGCCGCAAAGCTGCCACCCCATGGACGTGCTGCGCACGGCGATTTCCTTCATTGGCGCTCAGGATGCGGAGGAATACACCAGGGACTCCGAGCACGTCCGCCGTACCGCGCTCGAACTCATGGCGAAGATCCCCACCATCATCGCGCTCGACATCCGTCGCCGCCGCGGTGAAGGCTACATTGAGCCTTCCCGCAAGAAGGGCTTTGCTGAAAACTTCCTGTGGATGGTCTTCGGCGACGAAGAAGGCTCCCCTGCGCTAAACCGCGCCGATATCGAGGCCTTTGATAAGTCCCTCATCCTTTACGCCGAGCACTCCTTCAATGCCTCCACCTTCTCGGCACGCGTGGTTACCTCTACGATGTCTGATACCTACTCCGCCATCGTCGCCGCCATTGGTGCGCTCAAGGGACCACTGCACGGTGGTGCTAACGAAGCAGTCATGAAGAACTTCCTCGAGGTAGACGATCCTGCCAAGGCAGAGGAGTGGACCAAGAACAAGCTGGCCAATAAGGACCTGGTCATGGGCTTTGGTCACCGCGTGTACAAGAACGGTGACTCCCGCGTTCCCACTATGGAGGCCGCCTTCAAGGAGCTGGCCGAGCAGCACGACCAGACCAAGTGGATCGAGATGTACGACATCATGGCCAAGACCATGGAGGAAAACACCTCGATCAAGATCAAGCCGAACCTAGACTTCCCGGCCGGCCCTGCCTACCACATCCTCGGGTTCGATATTCAGTTCTTCACCCCGATCTTCGTCATGGCCCGCATCACCGGCTGGACCGCGCACATCGTGGAACAAAACGAAAACAACTCGCTGATTCGCCCGCTGTCCGCCTACGTCGGCGAAGACCAGCGCTCCGTTCCACCGAAGTCCTTCTAAACACTCGGCTTCCCGCGCGGTTCGGGCGGTCCGTGTAACCGGGTAGTGAGCCGTCCATGCTCCCCATGCCTGCGTGGGGAGCATTTGCGCATCCTCCTACGCTATATGTGCATCCTTCTACGGTATAACTGAGCGACCCGCGCCCTCAGATGTTGCATTTTCGCCTCAGGTATTGCATAGGAGGATGCGCATGTAGCGGCTGCAGCTCCGGCCCCGACTGCGGCTGCGGATCCAGCTGCGGCTGCGGTACCGGCTGCGAAAAATTTGCCAGATGAAATTTGCAGACTTTGCAAAATTGTTAGGCCTGTTATTACTGGTTGACTGGCAGAAATTGCTTTCGCGGGGTTTAAGTTGCAGGTGAGTGTAGAAAATTCCGTTCAAAAAAGGGATGATAAAAACTATTTTTATCTCTAAACTGAGAGACGGATCACCCCAGTGGGGACATTGCAACGCAGTGTCTTCCAAGTTGAAAGGAACACCCAAGTGGCCAATTCCGCCCTTCCATCGTTCGACAAGATTTTGGTAGCCAACCGCGGTGAAATCGCCGTGCGTGCCTTCCGCGCTGCCTTTGAAACGGGGGCGAAGACCGTCGCCGTCTATCCTCGTGAAGATCGCAACTCTTTCCACCGCGCCTTTGCGGATGAAGCAGTGCGCATTGGTGACGAGGGACAGCCCGTCAAGGCGTACCTCGATATCGAGGAAATCATCCGCGCTGCCAAGAAGTCTGAAGCGGATGCGATCTATCCGGGCTACGGCTTCTTGTCCGAGCGCGCCGATTTGGCCCGTGCTTGCGAGGACAATGGCATTAAGTTCATTGGCCCCACCCCGAGCACGCTAGATCTCACCGGTGATAAATCCGCAGCCGTCAATGCCGCGAAGGAAGCGGGGTTGCCGACGCTGCAGGACTCGAAGCCGACTACGGACATCGATAAGCTGGTAGCAGACGCCGGTGACTTCAGCTTCCCGGTCTTTGTCAAGGCCGTTTCCGGTGGTGGCGGGCGCGGTATGCGCTACGTGGAATCAGAATCTGAGCTGCGCGAACGGGCGGCAGAAGCCTCGCGCGAGGCCGAGGCGGCCTTTGGTGATGGCAGTGTGTACCTCGAGACCGCGGTGATTAATCCGCAACACATTGAGGTGCAGGTGCTCGCGGATGCCCAGGGCAATGTCATTCACCTCTTTGAACGCGATTGCTCCGTGCAGCGCCGCCACCAGAAGGTCGTAGAGATCGCTCCCGCGCCGTCGCTGGATCCGGAGCTGCGCGATCGCATCTGCCAGGATGCCGTGAACTTCTGCGAGCACATTAACTATGAGGGCGCCGGCACGGTGGAATTCCTCGTGGACGAGCGCGGCAACCACGTCTTTATTGAGATGAACCCACGCGTGCAGGTGGAGCACACCGTGACCGAGGAGGTTACCGGTGTGGACATCGTCAAGGCGCAGATGAATATCGCCGCAGGTGCGTCCTTGGAAGACATCAACCTGTCGCAGGAAAATATCACCATTACCGGCTCCGCCCTGCAGTGCCGCATTACTACCGAAGACCCAAATAACGGCTTCCGCCCGGATACGGGTACGTTGACCGCGTACCGCTCGCCGGGCGGCGCTGGTGTGCGCCTGGACGGTGCGACCTCCGTGGGTGCTGAAGTATCGCCCAACTTCGACTCCCTGTTGGTGAAGATGACCTGCCGCGGCACCACTTTCGAGCAGGCCGTCCACCGTGCCCGCCGCGCGCTGAATGAGTTCCATGTGTCCGGAGTGGCGACCAATATCGGCTTCCTGCGCGCGTTGCTCAATGAGTCCGACTTCGTCAATACCCGCGTCGATACCGGATTCATTACCGAGCACCCAGATCTGCTCAAGGCCCCACCAGCTATAGATGAGTCCGGCCGTATCTTGGAGTACATCGCGGATGTCACTGTGAATAAGCCCAATGGCGATAGGCCGACCGCGCTGCGCCCCTTTGATAAGCTGCCGAAGTTTAATGCGGAAGAACCGCTCCCGCGCGGTTCCCGCGATGACCTCTTGGAGCTGGGGCCACAGAAGTACGCGGAAAAGATTCGCGCTCAAGAGCCTTTGATGGTCACGGATACGACGTTCCGCGATGCCCACCAGTCCCTGCTTGCCACCCGCGTGCGCAGCACCGCCTTGGTGTCCGCGGCGGAGGCCGTGGCGCGCCTGACCCCAGACCTCTTCTCCGTGGAGGCGTGGGGCGGTGCTACCTATGACGTGGCCATGCGCTTCCTCCACGAGGATCCTTGGGTGCGCCTGGATCTGCTGCGCGAGGCCATGCCGAATCAGAACATCCAGATGCTCCTGCGCGGGCGCAATACCGTGGGTTATACCCCGTACCCGGATTCGGTCTGCCGCGCCTTCGTGCAGGAAGCGGCCAAGTCCGGTGTGGATGTCTTCCGCATTTTCGATGCGCTTAACGATGTCTCCCAGATGCGCCCGGCCATCGATGCCGTGCTCGAGACGAATACCACCGTGGCCGAGGTGGCCATGGCGTATTCCGGTGACCTTTCTTCGCCGAAGGAAGACCTCTACACCTTGGATTACTACTTGAAGCTCGCCGAGCAGATCGTAGAATCCGGCGCGCACATCTTGGCCGTTAAGGACATGGCGGGCCTATTGCGTCCAGAGGCCGCGCACACCCTGGTGACCGCGCTGCGCAAGGAATTCGACCTGCCGGTCCACGTCCACACGCACGATACCGCCGGTGGCCAGATCGCTACCTACTTCGCGGCGGCGCGCGCCGGCGCCGATATCGTCGATGGCGCCTCGGCGCCGCTGGCCGGCACCACGTCGCAGCCTTCGCTTTCCGCGCTCATCGCTGCATTCTCCAACTCCAAGCGCGATACCGGAATTGACCTGCAAGCAGTCTCGGACTTGGAGCCGTACTGGGAGGCCGTGCGCCAGCTATACGCTCCGTTTGAAAACGGCATCCCTGGCCCGACCGGCCGCGTGTACAAGCACGAGATTCCGGGTGGTCAGCTGTCGAACCTGCGCGCGCAGGCCGTCGCATTGGGCTTGGCGGATCGCTTCGAGGTCATCGAGGATAACTACGCTGCCGTCAACGAGATGCTGGGTCGCCCCACAAAGGTCACCCCGTCCTCCAAGGTGGTGGGTGACTTGGCGCTCCACCTCGTGGGCACCGGCGTTGCTCCGGAAGACTTCGCGGCCAACCCGACGAAGTACGATATCCCGGATTCCGTGGAGCAATTCCTGCGCGGTCAGCTGGGCACCCCTCCGGGTGGCTGGCCGGAGCTGCGCGATAAGGTCCTCGATGGTCGCGCCGAAACCGGTGCGCAGATTAACGATGTCCCGGCAGAGGAGCAGCCGCACCTGGAATCGGATAACTCGGATGAGCGCCGCGCCAGCCTGAACCGCCTGCTTTTCCCCAAGCAGTTCGAGGAATTCAACGAGTTCCGCCGCAAGTATGGCAATACCGAGGCGCTGACGGATACGACCTTCTTCTACGGCCTGACCGAAGGTGAAGAGAAGGTGGTGCACTTCTTCCCAGAAGATTCCACCGATCGCTCCAACCTTAAGCAGATCGTGGTGCGCCTCGACGCCGTGGGCGAGCCGGATGAGAAGGGCATGCGCAATGTCGTGCTCAACGTCAACGGCCAAATCCGTCCGATGAAGGTGCGCGATGAAAACGCCGAGTCCACCGTGGCCACGGTGGAGAAGGCGGATCCGTCCAACGACGGTCACGTGGCGGCCCCGTTCGCCGGTGTGGTCAACCCCACGGCAGAGCCAGGCGACGAGGTCAAGGCCGGCGACCAAGTTGCGGTCATCGAGGCCATGAAGATGGAAGCCTCCATTTCCGCCACCAAGGATGGCGTGGTGGACCGCGTGGCCATTGGCCAGGCCACCAAGGTAGAAGGTGGGGATCTCATCGCTGTGATCAAATAGCGGCGCCATCTAGCGCGGACGCGTAAATCCCCTCCCGGCTTGGATGAATATCCAGCTGGGAGGGGATTTCTATGCTTTAAGTACGGCGCGCTGGTTAGAGAACCATGGGTGCAACGATGACGCCGACGATGGCGGCATTGAGCATATTGGTCAGGAAGCCACCGAAGAGTGCGCGCGGGCCAAGCTTGGCCACCTCACCGCGGCGCTCAGGGACGAGGCCGCCGATGGAACCAATCTGAATACCGATGGAGGACAGGTTGGCAAAACCGGCGAGGGCGAAGGAAGAGATCAAGATGGCCTTATCGCTGAGCTCATCGACGCTTTCACCAAAAGCGGTGTAGCCAACGAACTCGTTGAGGATGGTCTTTTGGCCGATGAAGTTACCCACCTCGAGGGCCTCGTTCCACGGCGTACCGATAAGCCAGGCCACGGGGGTGAAAATGATGCCGAAGAGGCCTTCGAGCGACCAGTTATCCTGGCCGAAGAGGGAGCCGATGCCGCCGAGGATGGAAGAGAGCATCACGATCGAGGCGATGAAGGCGATGAGCAGGCAGGCAACCGAGATGGCGATCTTACCGCCGGCCATGGCGCCGCTACTGATGGCATCGATGATGTTTTTCGATTCGGTATCGCGGACGTCTTTAACGGTGGCGTCGAGATTCGTCTCTTCGGTCTCTGGCATGAGGCCCTTGGCGACGAGCAGGGAACCCGGCGCATTCATGAGCGATGCGGCGAGCAAGTACTCCAGGGGTGCACCCAAGAGCGAATAGCCGATCAACGTGGATCCGGCCACGGAGGCAAAGCCGCCGACCATGCAGGTATAAAGCTCGGATCGGGTGAGCTTGGGCAGGTAGGGCTTAATGACCAGCGGTGCCTCGGATTGCCCGAGGAAGATCACGGTGGTGGCCCAGACCGATTCCACTTTGGAGGTACCCATGAGCCACTTGATGGCGGATCCGACGTATTCTACGAAGTACTGGATAACCCGGAGGTAGTACAGGGCAGCGATGATGGCGCCCAAGAAGATGATGACGGGCAGCACGTTGAGGGCGAAGACGAAGTCATCACCGAAGAGGCCACCGAAGACGAATTGGGTGCCCTCGTTGGTAAATTCCGTGAGCTTAGTCAGCCCATTGGCGACGCCCTTGAGGGCTTTGAATCCAGGATCCCACGCGAGGACCAAGAAACAGAAGACCACCTGTAGGACAAGGCCCACACCAATGGTGCGCCACTTGATATTTTTACGCGAGCTCGACAGGACGTAGATCACTGCAAGAATGGCAATGATGCCGAGCAATCCTTGTAAGCGTTCCATATTTTCTGACCGTTCTTTAAAGGGGCTTTTTAATTAGAGTGACTCTGGGCCAAAGGAATGGGGGAGGATCTCGGCAAAGTCATGGCTACGGGGCTTTCCATCGACGGAAACGATGACGCGCTCGCAGTTAAACTCCCGCAAGACCTGGCGGCAGGCACCGCAAGGGTAGCAAGGTGCAGACTTTAAGCCGATAATAGCGACCGCTTTAATCTGCGGAATGCTGGGCAAGTGGCCATCGGTAGCCGTCACGTCGGCGGTGGTGACCATGTGGGCGGCGGCATTGCGCTCGGCGCAAATGCCTAGTGGGGTGGAGGCGTTTTCGACATTGGAGCCGGTGACAATGCGGCCATCGGCAAGCAGCAAAGCCGCACCGACTGGGAAAGAGGAATAAGGCGCCCAGGCGTGGTGGGCTGCTTCTTCTGCGAGGCTGAGCAATTCGGCATCGGTGGGAGGCGAATCCGGGGTGGCGTTCATTGCGGTATGGACTTTCTTTCTACGGGTGAAGAGAGATTGCGTTAATTCTCTATTAGAACAAAAAGAAAAATACTTATTGACATCTGTTCTATAGGGAATAATAATTGGGCGTGGTGGAGTGTACAACCACTAAATATAGTGTGGTGAATCACATTATGTGCTTGTATGTTTCGGTCTTCAAATCATTACAGGAGGAGTCGTCATGGCAGAGAAATTCGATGCGGTAGATGTTATTCGTACCAAGCGCGACAAGGGGGTGTTTAGCCCGGAGGAAATCGACTGGGTTATCGATGCCTATACGCGTGGGGTCGTGGGCGATGAGCAGATGGCCGCACTCAACATGGCGATCTTCCTCAACGGCATGAACCGCGAGGAAATCTCGCAGTGGACCAAGGCGATGATTGCCTCCGGTGAGACGATGAGCTTTGATTCCCTGTCCAAGAAGACTGCGGACAAGCACTCCACCGGTGGCGTTGGCGATAAGATTACGCTGCCGCTCGCGCCCCTCGTTGCCGCCTTTGGCGTCGCGGTCCCGCAGCTTTCTGGTCGCGGTTTGGGCCACACAGGTGGCACCCTGGACAAGCTGGAAGCCATCCCGGGCTGGCAGGCGGATATTTCCAATGAACGATTGATGGAAATCCTGGAGGATCCCGGTTGCATAATCTGCGCGGCAGGCTCTGGCCTCGCGCCCGCGGATAAGAAGATCTATGCCCTGCGCGATATCACCTCCACCGTTGAGGCTATTCCGCTTATCGCTTCGTCCATCATGTCGAAGAAGATTGCTGAAGGTACCTCGTCGTTGGTCCTCGACGTCAAGGTGGGCTCTGGCGCCTTTATGAAGGACGAGACCTTGGCCCGCGAGCTGGCGCAGACCATGGTGGACTTGGGCAATGACGCCGGCACGGACACCACTGCACTGCTCACGGATATGTCCACCCCATTGGGCCGAAAGGTGGGCAATGCGCTCGAGGTTGAGGAATCCGTCGAGGTTCTGGCCGGCGGCGGGCCAAGCGATGTCGTCGAGCTGACCCTAGCCCTTGCGCGCGAGATGCTGGAAGCGGCCGGCGTGCACAATGCCGACGTGGAAAAGGCGCTCAAGGATGGCCGCGCCATGGATAAGTGGAAGCAAATGATTAAGGCGCAGGGAGGGGACCCAGACGCCAAGCTTCCCGTGGCTACGCATACCCACGATGTCATCGCTGAATCCGATGGCTACCTCACCGAGCTTGATGCCCTGTCCGTCGGCGTGAGCTCCTGGCGCCTAGGCGCGGGCCGCGCGCGGAAGGAAGACCCGGTACAGGCGACCGCGGGCATCGAATTGCACGCGGTCAAGGGTGAGAAGGTAACCAAGGGGCAGAAGCTTTTCACCCTGCACACGGAGACCCCAGAGCGCTTCGAGCGCTCCCTCGAGACTTTGCAGCAGGGCTTTAAGATTACGGATGCCCCGCTGGATAAGGAGCGCCAGATCATCCTGGACCGCATTAGCTAAATCAGGATGAAGGGAAGCGCAATCGACCCGATGATGATGAGCGCCATGACGGCGAGGAAGACCTTCGCCTGCCACGTGGCGTAGTTGAAGGACACTCCGACGCCTAGGCGCTTGTCCACCAGGACCGCTGGGTCATCGGGGTTGTAATACAGGATCCCCCACTTATAATGCTCATCATTATTGGGGGATTCTTTGTCTCCATTCGGAAGTTTCACCCCGCGCAGCTGATCCTCGAGCTGCGATTGGGCGCGCAGTATCATTGCCACGATGGCTATGGTGCCGCTAATGGTCATCACCACCATGGTGATAAAGGAAAAGCCAGCCAGGTCCTGATAGCTCGGTACCGGGCCGGTGACCTGTATAAACGATAGCCCGAGGGGCATGAGAAGCAGCAGGATGCCCATCGCTTCGTTGGAGGCTGCAAGGTTTGCTTGGTTCCGGAGCCGCGCCTTGATGGAGCGCTCCGAGCGTGGACGAACCGCGGTGCGTTGGATAAGCCAGCAGATGCCGGCGAAAAGCAACCACATTCCCAGCGCGATAAACGTGACGAAAAAGACGCTGCCGATGGACTTGTCGCTCCAGCTATCCGGCTCCAAAGATCCATCCCAGTGCACTGGCACGGGATCGGGGATATCGGACCAATGGGCGGCGACGATGAGTGCACCGGCGATGATGACCAGCAAGGAACCCAACATGGTCAGCCAGGGGAAAGACGGCGCCGGCACATCAATATCCTGTATGGCGTCGGCTTCTCGCCTCGCTACCTGGGCGCTGACCGCGGTTTCTACCCCGTCGAACCAGCCGCCGTCCTTCTTGGCCGCGATGATATAGCGGCGCTGGGAGAGGTAAGCCCACGTACTGCCGATAATGACCAGCAGGGAAGACAGGGCCGCCACCCACGAGTGGTTGACGTAGAACAGTGATATAACCGTCGCTGCGATGCCCACAAACCACGTCCGAGTCTTAAATCCAGAAATAGCACCGACCACAACGGGATCAGAAAGGTGGCTTTGGGGAACGCGAACGCCGAGCGGGGCGCCTGGCGCCGCAAGCGCCGGGATTGTGGTCATTATCCACGTTATGACCAGTGTGGTCGCGGCCATCAGGACGGTAAGAATCATGCGAGCTCCTTCAGCGTGGAATCGAGATAGCTGTGGAGCTCCTCGGGGGAAAACCCCTGGGCGCGGGCGAGGGTTGCCACGCGGCGCAGGTGTTGCCGAACCTGCTGTTCTTGCGCCGCGGTGTGCGCGCCGGGCCGGACGATCGATCCGGAGCGACCCGCGGTTTCGACGAGGCCATCAGCAACGAGCAAGTCATAGGCGTGCTTTACGGTGGCCGGGTTGATGCCAATATCCGCGGCGACCTGGCGCACGGGATCGAGCTTGTCGCCGTCGAAAAGCTGCCCGCGGGCGATGGCCAGCACGATTTCATCGTGAATCTGCTGGAAGACCGGCGCATCCGCGTCAGGGTTGAGCGTGATGAGCATGAGCTACCTCCTTCCAATAAGTTTTGTGTAACTAATAGTAGCACAGTCTGTATTAGTAGAGGTAATACAAAGCGGAGACTGGGGCCTAGATATGCACCTGCGAAGTGAGGCTGAGCTCTTTGCAGAAACCGTCATCGTGGCTGACCAGCAAGTATGCCCCCTCGTAGGACTCGAGGATCTGCACGAGCCACTTTATGGTGGTGATGTCCAAATTATTGGTGGGCTCATCAAGCAAGAGGAATTGAGGGCTGGGCTCGGCCAAAAGCACTCGGGCAAATTCCGCGCGGAAGCGTTCGCCGCCGGATAGCTGGCCGGTGCGGCGGTGCACCTGGTCATCGCGAAATAACAGCTGCGCCAATTGGTCGCGGATGAGTTGTGGGGAGCAGTGGGGTTGGCCTCTGTGACCATCTCTAAGATTGTGCGATCTTCCGATAAGGTGATTTTCTGCCGCAAATATCCGCACTCCACGCTGTACTCAACGGCGCCCCGCGCAACGTCATTAAGGAACGTGGTTTTCCCGCTGCCATTAGGTCCCGTAAGGCGTACATGCTCAGGGCCGGTTATATCCACGATGCTGCTGGTGAGCACCCGGGTGCCATTGGGTAGCTGCGTTTCTGGAAGGTCGGGGTGGACGTGTTCGTCCGGGCGGATCTTGTTTTGCGCAGCTTGATAGGCAGCAAATGCTTCCCTCACCGAACCCGATGCCTGAGCCGACCGCTTAGCTGCGGTATTTTGGGCGCGGTTCTTGTCATTTCCCATCGCCATTCCAGGCTTTCGGTGGTTGTGCGAGAAGGATTTGGCGCGGCGATTGTCCCTGGATATGCGCATCTGCATCGCCTCGCGCTCGCGCACTTGCTTGCGGTGTTCGGCCTTAGCCTCGCGCGTTTCTGCTTCGGCAGCGCGCTGTTCGGTTTCTATGGACTCCCGGTAGGCGTGATAATTTCCGGAAAATAACCGCAAACTTCCCGCGTAGAGTTCTGCGATGTGCTCGACATGGGAGAACAGGTCTAGGTCATGGGAGATGACAAGAATGGGCGTAGAAGAGCTGGAAATAAGCTCGGTGACCTTGGATTTTCCTGCTGCGTCCAGGTTATTGGTCGGCTCATCGAGGATGACAAAGTCTGGGTGATCAAAAACGCGGCGTTTAATGCGATGGTGACCGCTTCGCCTCCAGACAGCGTACCGATGGTGCGATCTAGCGGGTAGGGAACGCCTGCGTTATGAAGGCAGGCGTGAATCCTGTCTTCGATATCCCAGTCGTTGCCAATGGTTTTCAGCAGTTCCTCGGAGTAATTTCCCGCTTCTAGTGCGTGGAGCGCGGCAATCTTTTCCGCCGCGCCGAATACTTCGGCGATGGTTAAGGAATCACGCAAGCCAAGATCTTGGTCCACGTAGGTGACCTCTGGCGCCGTGAATGTGCCCGAGGACGGTGCGATTTGGTGGGAAAGGACCTTAGCAAGGGTCGATTTTCCGGAGCCATTATCGCCGATCATCCCAGTAGCCGAGTCAGGGATCGTTCCGGAAAGCTGGGAAAAGCAGGGTGTGCCGTCTGGCCACGACAGGCTGAGTTGGGAAAAGAAATCGGCATGAAGAGTCCACCTTTAAAGAACGAGTGTGCAAGGGACGTCGTACTAGGCGGAAATCTTCATAGCCCTCAACAGTAGCAACTGTGGTGCAGAACACAAGACCTTCGTCGAAATCTATCTCCTGCAGGTTTTGGACGCCTGCAGGAGATAGGTGCCAGATTAGAAGCGGCGGAAGAATTTACCCTGGGTGAGCTCCTCGAAGCCCGGTAGTGGCGTGGCGGACGCGATGCCGGGGGCGGTTTGCTCGGCCGCAAGGTCTGTAGCGTTGGCAACCAGCAGGTCGTGGGCGCGGGAAGCCTCGTCGCTGGTGGCGTCGGTGCCGTTCGTGGCGACGATGAGTTCTGGGATGTCCTCGGGATCGAAGGGGGTGAGCCAGGTGGCATCGTCAAGCGGGTCAGCGCCTGGATCCCCAAGGAAGGCTGGGCCCTTGGTGGCGGCGGGGTAGTAGCGCAGGAGCGCGGCCCCCACGGGCTCTATGGTTGGGTTCTCGTTGGCGGCAAGGGGCAAGGCGATGACGCCGCCATCGACGATGGGGGACCAGTCCGCGATATGGGAGGGGAAGAGGCCCGCAAGGTAGTCGCGGTCCTCTTCCTTGGCCAAGCGAACACCAAGAGAAGAATCAGTCATTCTTCCAGGTTAGCTGGCACGGTTACTTAATTTCCAGCAGCTGCGCGCCCTTGGTGGTGGACGTGCCAGCCTCGACCGCCAGGCCGGTCACGGTGCCGGATTTGTGGGCCTTGACCGGATTTTCCATCTTCATGGCCTCAAGGACCATGACGATATCGCCTTCTTCTACCTCTTGGCCCTCTTCCACATTGACCTTGATGACCGTGCCCTGCATCGGTGCGGTGACGGCATCGCCGGACACCGCGGCCTTGGAGCCTGCACCCTTGCGCTTTTTCCGCTTGCGCGCGCCGGTAATGCCAAAGGTGGCGGGCAATGCCACCTCGATGCGGCGGCCGTCGATTTCCACGGTGTGGACCTGGGAGGCCTCCGGCGAGCCGGCTTCCGCATCGGTGGAATCTTCATGCGGCGGCAGCTGGTTATCCCAGGCCTCCTCGATCCACTTGGTGTAGACATCGAAGGAACCGTTTTCCGCGGTAAAGGCGGGATCGGCAACGATGGCCCTGTCAAAGGGCAGCACGGTGGGCAGGCCTTCGACCTGGTATTCAGCCAGGGCTCGGGCGGAGCGACGCAGGGCGGTTTCGCGGTCCGGGCCCCAGACAATGAGCTTGGCCAGCATGGAGTCGAATTGCCCGCCGATGACGGAGCCCTCGACGACGCCCGAGTCCACGCGCACGCCCGGCCCAGCGGGCTCGGAGTACTTGACGATGGTCCCCGGGGCGGGCATGAAGCCGGCCGCAGCATCTTCGCCGTTGATGCGGAACTCAAAGGCATGCCCGCGCGGTGCCGGGTCCTCGCCGAGCGAAAGCTTTTCGCCCTGGGCAATCCGGAACTGCTCGCGCACGAGGTCCAGCCCGGTGGTTTCCTCCGAAACGGGGTGCTCCACCTGCAGGCGGGTATTGACCTCGAGGAAGGAAATCAGGCCATCGGCGCCGACCAAATACTCGACGGTGCCGGCACCGCAGTAGTCAGCTTCGCGGCAAATGCGTTTGGCGGACTCGTGGATGGAGGTGCGCTGTTCGTCGCTCAGGAAAGGCGCCGGAGCTTCCTCTACGAGCTTTTGGAAGCGGCGCTGCAGGGAGCAATCGCGCGTGCCGACGACCACCACATTGCCGTGCTTATCCGCCAAGACCTGGGCCTCAACGTGGCGGGCCTTATCGAGGTAGCGCTCGACAAAGCATTCGCCGCGGCCAAAGGCGGTGGTGGCCTCGCGGGTCGCGGATTCAAAAAGCTCCGGAATCTCTTCGGCGGTGTGCGCCACCTTCATGCCGCGGCCGCCGCCACCAAACGCCGCCTTGATGGCCACAGGCAAGCCGTGCTCATCCGCGAAGGCCTTGACCTCATCCGCGTTGGCCACCGGATCCTTGGTACCAGGGGCCATGGGGGCTTCGGCACGCTCGGCGATGTGGCGGGCGGTGACCTTATCGCCCAAAGCGCGGATGGATTGGGGAGGCGGGCCAATCCAGGTCAGGCCGGCATCGATAACGGCCTGAGCAAAATCTGCATTTTCGGACAAGAAACCGTAGCCGGGGTGGATGGCATCCGCGCCGGACTTTGCGGCAGCGTCCAGAATCTTGTCAAAGACAAGATAAGAATCAGCAGAGGTAGAACCACCAAGGGCAAAAGCTTCATCGGCCAGCGTGACGAAGGGTGCCTGCGCGTCCGGCTCGGCATAAACGGCGACGGAGGAGATCCCGGCATCGCGAGCAGCACGAATAACGCGTACGGCGATCTCACCTCGGTTCGCTACGAGAACCTTGGAGATCTTCTTGGTTTCTACTGCCACGGCAGTAACCTCCTGAATACACTTCGTTTACTACGGGATCTATTGTTGCACACCAAAGTATAAAGTCGTCCGTTTGGCAATGATTGTTACGTTTAAACAAAAATAAACCCACATCGCTGCGATGTGGGTAATTATTGGCCGAACGAAAATCTACTTTTCAATCGGCATATTGACCATGTTGCCCCACTCAGACCATGACCCATCGTAGACCTGTGCCTTTTTAAAGCCCAAAAGGTAAGTGAGCACGAACCAAGTGAACGCGGCCTGCGCTCCTAGGTGGGAATACAAAATGGTGTGGGTATCAGGCTCCAGCATGCCGTAGTTGACCTTCAGGTCATCAACGTTGCGGAAACAGGAGTTGGGGTAGGTTGCGCGATCCCATTCCAAGTTGATCGCACCCGGAATGTGCCCGTGGCACATGGTGGTGCCATAAGGCGAGTTTCCATTCGGGTCGAACTCCGTCGCTTCACCTGCGAATTCTTCCGGCGGGCGGGTATCAACTAGGGAACCGGTTGCCTCGCGTACGTCTGCGACAAAGGCACGCAGGAGGGAGTCGTCCCGGGTTACCTCTGGATAGTTGGATTCGAGGAATTCTGGGACCATGAAGGAGGTATCGCGCTCTTCTGACATCCACGCATCGCGTCCGCCATCGAGGAGGCGGACGTCTTTGTGGCCAAAGAGGGTAAATACCCATAGTGCGTAGGCCGCCCACCAATTGGACTTATCGCCGTACAGGACAACGGTATCGTCTTCGTGGATGCCCTTTTCCCGCATCAAGCGGGTAAATTCCTCACCGTTGATAAAGTCGCGCGTGAGCGAGCTTATTAGCTCGGTGCGGAAATTGATCCGCGTCGCCGTGGGAATGTGCCCGATATCGTACAAAAGAGAGTCTTCATCGACCTCGATAACGCGTAACCCTTTAATGCCTAGGCGCGCGGACAGCCACGGAGCGGAAACAAGCCGCTCTGGGTGCGCATATTGCTGGAATGGGGGATAGGGGTCTACGTCTGCCACTGCCCGCCTACCTTTCTAATAAACCTATTTTTTCGCTCCCACTACTTTAACTCGAATTTTCTCGATTTATCACATTGGAATAGTGAAAGTGGTTTTCCATACATAACGTGCGTGGAATGAATTGACTCGGTAGGGGCCGCGACGTTGCGAAGGGGTGAGCCGCGTCAGAGATGGATAAATTTTGGGTTGACGCTGTAACCTGCTTAGTGGCCCCGCGAATTAGTGTCGTGGGACACTTTCCTACCTACCCTGACTACAACTAAAAGGACCAGATAATGGCTGAAAACGACCGCAACTCTGACGCCCCTCAAAGCTTTACACCCCGTGATTTTTCGGAACAACCCCGTCAGAACACTGAAACTCCTGAGTCCGCCGTTCCTAAACCACAGAACGATCAGGCGCAGAAAAATGGTGGACAGGAGCCTCGTGCGCAGGAGGCCAAAGAACCTAGTACGTCTGCTGAGAATGCAGCTTCAACTCCAGGCGGCGATCAGCCTGTAGATGCTGGTTCGGATAAGTCCAGCCCCCAGGCTTCCCAATCGTCCGCAGCAGATGCAGAATCCGCATCGCAGGACCATAAATCTGCTACTGATTCGGAGCCCTCGTCCGCAAACTCGGCAGAAAACAACCGCCGGCCTGCTAATGATGCTGGGCCAGACGCCGGGTGGGGCACGGGACAACAATCACAGGAGGCATCGGCTGCAGGCGGGTACAACCCGGAGGCAGGTTCTCACCCAAATTTTGGTCAACCCCCTCAGGGCACTGAGGCCCCTCAAAGCTATGGGCGAGCAGCTGGACAGAACAAGCGTGGATTCGGTGCAGCTATGAAGGGCCTGGGGAATAAAAAAGGCCTCTTAGGTGGGCTTTGGGAATTTGAATTTAAAGATTTCATGACTCTGACCCATGTGAAGGCGATCTATGTCGACGCTATGGTGCTGGGCGGAGTTTGGTGGGCTCTCCACGTTCTAGTGGCATTTATTCTAGGGACCATCGTCGGTATAGATGGAATTTCGGAGGGCGAGTTTGGATACGTTCTCCTCAGCTTTATCGGATTCATCGTCCTCGTCCTGCTAGCTACTGTGGTTTTTTATGCTGGGATGGTGATCACAAGGCTCGCCTTGGAAGCGTTAGTGGCAAACGTGCGCACAGCGCAAAACACCGGAGACCTATTGGACAAGGAGTCTTAGGATAAAGACTGGGCACTATGAATTGTGCCTGAAACTCCTATAGATAATGACCCCGCGGCAATCCGCGGGGTCATTTTTATGTGGTGTGCGAAGACGAATGGAAGACGGCAACTCCTATGGCCTAGCCATAAGAACCGAGCATGAACGTCATGTGCTCATTCAAAGCCTTATTGAAAAGGTCAATATCGCCAGAGACTGGTTCCACCGAGTCACCATCAACCTGGAGGCGCACTGTGTGATGCGCGGTGATCCCCGCGGACGTAGTAATTGAGCGCTCTCCCCACGTGAAGTCGACTGCATCGTCTGAGACGCGGCTGACCTTATCAACCGAGTCAAACATGGTGACTTCATTCACGGGCTCTCCATGGACGTATAGGGCCAGTGCATGGCCGACCGATGCTGCGTTATTGTTGGGGCCATTTTTGTCCCCCACCTCACCGTTGAAAGTAATCCAACTGATGGGCGCACAGGGATCGTAGGAGTTGTCGATATCCGCGATCCAAAAGTTGAAGTCATCACCTCTATCAGAGGGCATGCGCCCGGGCGCGGTGCCAGATGCATAAGCGTCGCGTGGATCGTTTGGTAGATCCGCGCATTCGGAATCGGTGGAAGAATCCTTGCCCTTATTATCGTTGGGTTGTTCCGGGGCTTCTTTAGTGGGCGTTTCGGTTACCGTGTGGGTCTGCCCCGAGGCTTCTGGGCTGTGGGTAGAAAATTCGGATTGGGACGAAGCTGAATTAGATTCCTGGTCATCCGAGCCGCACGCCGCCAAGCTAAGCGGCAGCGCCGCAGCGAGGAGCGTTATTGCGGCCTTGGAACTTAAGCAGCGGGATATATTTCTAGCAAACATACTTAATCGAGCAGCTGAGAGACGCTATCGGGGTCGGCATCGGAAAGCATCTGGCGAATGCGGTCGTATTCATCGTCCTCGCCGATGGCCTTGGCGGCACGTCCAAGGGCTGCAATGGCGCGCAGGACACCCTGGTTGGGCTCGTGGGAGAAGGGGACCGGGCCCCATCCCTTCCAGCCATTGCCGCGCAGGCGGTCTAAGCTGCGGTGGTAGCCGGTGCGGGCGTAGGCATAAGCGGTGATGTATTCGTTGGGATCCGCGCCCTCTAGCTTGTCGAGCTCCTGCTCCGCGAGCATGGCCCACAGCAACGGGGAATCCGGGTGGTCTACGATGCCGGCCGCAGGTGCGGCCGCGTCCTTGGTGCCGGGATCGGCGGGTAACTTAATAGGTTCTGGAGCAAGCATGTCTTTCATTTCCATAAGACACACTCTAGCGATGCTCGTGCGGGCCTACCAGAAATCAGAAACGTTAAGCCCAAAAGAGTAAAGCGCGCGGCGCACCACCGGCAGGGACAGCCCGATAACAGAAGAGGGATCGCCGTCGATGCTATCGATAAACCAGCCGCCCATGGCCTCCAAGGTAAACGCGCCCGCGCACTCCAAGGGCTCGCCGCTGCGAGCGTAGGCCTCGATATCGGTGGCAGAAGCCTCTGCGAACCGGATGGTCGTGGTAGAGGTTTCCACGTGGCGTTGCGTGCCAAAAATCAGGCAATGGCCGGTAAGCAGCTGCGCGGTGCGCCCAGCCTGTTGGTGCCAACGCCCGATGGTGGCTTCGACAGTGTGCGGCTTGCCCTGCAGTTGGCCATCCAATAGCAGCATGGAATCGCCGCCAATAACCGGCTCGTCGGGGTACTGGGAGGCGACCTTTTCGGCCTTGGCGGTGGCAAGCTTTGCCACGGTATCGGCAGGCGAGTGCCCTGCCAACTGGGCTTCTAGGGAGCGCTCGTCAATATCGGCGGGCTCGAGCACCGGTTCCACCCCGGCCGCGCGCAGGATGGCGGCGCGCGAGGGGGACTGCGAGGCCAAAATGAGGCGCATTAGTAATACCGCACGGTGTGGAAGGCAGAGGGATTAAAGACGCGCTGCGCGCCGTAGTGGTCGAAGCGCTCGCCGGGCCTGCCCCAGTGGTTGCGATCCCCAAAGGCACCGGAGTGGTCCTTTTGCATCTGCTTGAGCACCGTCGAGAGCGCGGCGCGCTCTTCTTCGGTGGGGTTTCCCTTCAGGATTTTGATTTCGGGTTCAGACATCTTTTCCTAAACAGTTCCGTGCTTCTTGGGTACCTGGGCCACAACCTTGCGCTCTAGCAGGCGCAGGCCTTCAACCAGGTAGTGGCGGGTAGCGGAAGGCTCGATGACATTATCGGCCAGGCCGCGCTCAGCGGCGGCGTAGGGGTGCAAGAAAAGCTCGTCCATTTCTTCCTGCTTATCCTCATCGCCGTAGATGGCCAGCGCGGTCTGGGCCGCTTCGGCGACGGCGATTTCCGCGGTCGGCCAGGCATAGACCAAATCCGCGCCCAGGTCCTTGGACCCCATAAACGCGTAGGCCGGGCCAATGGCCTTGCGGGTGACCACCGTAAGCTTGCCGACGCTCGCCTCCGCCTGCGCATACGCAAACCCCGCCGCCCGGCGCAGGAGACCGGCCTTTTCTTCCGCCGGGGTGGCAACGAAACCAGGCGAGTCCACGAACTCAATGATTGGGGTATTAAAGGCATCGCACAGACGCACAAAGCGTGCCGCCTTTTCCGCCGCGGCCGAATCCAGCGCGCCGTCCAGCGCTAGCGGCTGGTTGGCGACGATACCCACGGCGCGGCCATCTACGAAGGCAAAGCCCGTGATGATATTGGGCGCGGCCTCGGCCGAAAGCTCAAAGAAGGAGCCCTTATCGACGACCGCGTTGACCACCTCACGCATGTCATAGGCATCCGCTGCCGAATCCGGGATGACGGAATCCAGATCAAACTCGGCGACCTCGCGCGTATCGATGCGCGTTGCCTCGGCGCGGTTATTGGCCGGCAGGTAAGCCAGTACGTCGCGGACCAAGTCGAGGGCTGCTTGCTCGCTCGGGGCGCTGAGCTGCGCGGTGCCCGACTTCGCGTGGACTGCGGCACCACCAAAGGTTTCCGGTTCCGCTTCGGCGACATCGCTGCCTGCTTGGTGCAGGCTGGTGCCGTGGGTGACAATGAGGACATCGGCAAGCGTGGGCGCAAATGCCGCAATGCCGCTGGTATCCCCGGCCACCACGGAGATCTGCGGGATAAGACCGGAGGCCTCCGTCGCGCGGGCGAGGATGCGGGCGTAGCCAGCAAGCGTGACGACGCCCTCTTGCGCGCGCGGGCCGGTGGAATCATAGATGCCGACGATGGGCACGCCGGTTTTCAGCGCAAGGTCATAGACCTTGGTGAGCTTTTCCGCATAAACCTCACCCATCGTGCCGTCAAAGACGGTGGCATCCTGGCTGAAAATGCACACGCGGCGCCCGTCGATGGTGCCGTAACCGGTGACGATGCCATCGGTGTACGGGCGATCGTGCTCGCGGCCAAAGTCGGTGGAGCGGTGGCGGGCCAGTGCATCGGTTTCTACAAAGGAACCCTCATCGAGCAGCTGATTCACGCGAGTGCGGGCGGCTGGCTCGCCTTCCCCCAACGGCACGCGGGACTCGGCGAGCTTGTTGTCCAGGTCCTCAATCTTGCCAGCGGTGGTCTTCAGGTCAGTCATAGGCGCTGAGTTTACTAGTGGAAGGCCAAAGATGCGGAAATTGCTCACTTTGGGCATCGTCACAGAGTCGGTGGCGGCGCGCTATCGGTGAGGCATTAGCGCAACCGGAGTATCTGCCAGGTATTAGGAAATATTAGCTCCCCTTTATAGGGGTGAGGATGAAATGTGATGTGCGGCTTTCTTTACCGGTAAGGGACGTTTTCCCACCGTATCGACGATAAATGTCAAAAGGAAAGATAGCCGTAACTGTTGAGGAGCTATAACGAAGAACTTAATATCAGCTGTGTCTTCATGAATTTTTTCTCGTATCCTTAAACAACCACAAGGACGGTCTTCTGGTGATTTCAAAGGGACTGCGACTTGTCGCGCCGCTTGCCATCGCGACACTTCTCGCGCCCGCGGCACATGCGCGCGATATTCCCCCGATGCCACAGGCATATCCCATTACCAACCTCTATAAAAGCTGCAGCGCCGCCGGAGATAACACCGAACGCGAATGGCGGTTTGCTGAAACAGGCCGTCGCTACATGAGCGACGGAACCTTGCAATTCAAAAACACCACCGACCAAGAAGTGCCGTACACCGCCGAGGTAGAAACCGGCACCAACCACGAAATTGATGCCAACTCCAAGGCCAAATTGCCCTCTGGTTGGGACACCACCGCCAAATCCGATATTGGCCTAAAAATGGCCAATGGCTGGCGAGACAAAGAAACCTTCGGGCCCGTTAAACTGAAGCCGGGTGAATCCTTCCGCGTGGAATACGGCGTGGTGGAAAAGGACTTTATTTCCATGTTCGTCGGCTGCAATGATGACCGCCTCGAAAACATTCCCGGCGCCAACGTCATCCGCGGTAAAGCCCCAGCAGAGCGCTATGCTTTTGCCTACATCATCAAGGCCGATGGATCCGTATCGGACTTGGCAATGGAAATTCCGTCTCGTTCCGGCAGCACTAACTCTAAGCCCATCGAAGGTAACTACACCGCGGTTTCCGGCCCCAGCTTGGAAAAGATTGCTGATCCTGACAAAGACGAGATCATGCAACCAGCCGCCGAACCCCAACGCGACCCTGCGTGGCCCAAGGAAGACGAAAAGTGCGAGGCCAACGATAACTCCTGGTACCCGCTGGATATCACGGCGGTAAAACCAACCTTCCGCAAGCCCGGTTATTCTACCGACTTCCTCAACTGGTCTCAGGGTGACTATGAATTCGCACCGGTAACGGACTTCGTAGTCGGTGCCCAGCACGATCCCTATACCAATTGGCGAGGCAATAGGGGCGATATCCCGCAGGGCTGGCTCGAGTCCGTCGGCGCCATCAAACGTGCCTACATGCCGGTCGGTACTGAACTCAAACACGTCAACCTTGCACCCGGAGAGCGCGTTCGCGTGGAGTACGGCACCACCATGACCCGTATCAACTATCGCGAGGTGCACTGCGGAAAATCCGGCAAGTACGACCTCACCTCGGACTATAAACAGACCACCGCCCCGAGCGGTTTCTGGGCCGAAGCCAAAATCACTTCCAAAGACGGCAGTACCCGCACCGTAGACGTCACCCCTGACGAATACCGCGATCTGCCCGTACCCACCCAAACCATCTACTAACTACCTGCTAGGAGTACATCTCATGCGCATTTCCAAGATTGCGTCCACCACCGCGGCTTTGGCCGTTGCCACCGGCGTATTCGCTGCCCCAGCCGCCAACGCATTGCCGCAGCGCGACCTGGGTCCTGCAAACCCCACCACGATTGGTGAGCGCTGCGCCAATCCTGGCGATACCGGCCAGACCGTTGATATTAAGCGCACCTATTTCGACGGTTCCGCCGGCACCTGGACCGTTTCCAACTACAACGATGAGCCGCTTCCAGTGACCCGTTCCATCAAGGAAACCAAGACCAAGTCTTGGGACGTTTCTGCTGGTGTGGACTTCAAGCTGTTGGATCTGATTCACTTCACCTTCTCCTCCAGCTACACCTCCAGCCAGACCTACGAGGTAGGCGAGCAGGTCGGCCCATACGATATCGCTCCGGGTAAGACTGCCGTGCTGAAGGCTGGCTGGGTTGTCTCTGACTTCGAAGGACAAAAGACCGTGTGCGGTTCCGACCACACCTGGCAGGCCAATGGCGGTAAATTTACCGCAACTCTGCCCAAGGAACGCCACGTCGCGATCTCCACCCGCGATAACAACGATTGGGGTTAAACCTTGAAGGTGAAGTCCATCGCTAGTGCGATCGCAGCGCTGAGCTTGGTGGCCGTTCCAGTGGCCCATGCCTCTGACTTCGGCGGAGACTTTGAACTGCCCCAGCGCTGGAACGATGACTATAAGCCCGGCACGCATTGCGCAACGCCGGGGGAGAATTCCACCTACGTCACCGCGAAGCGCCGCTGGTTCAAGCAAACCGATGCCGCCAGCGTGGCAAACCACAATGCTGAGCCGGTGCCGGTCAAACACACCGTATCCAAAGCGCGGACGGAAACCGTTGAGGTTTCCGGCTCCGTGCAAGGAGAGGGAGATTTGGCCAAGATCCTGACTAAGACCTACGGATTCAACTATGTAAGCGAACAACACTGGAAGATTAACCAGGTAGTTGGGCCATACACCTTGCCTGCAAATTCCCAAGGCAAGTTGGTGTGGGGCTTTACCATGCTGGATACCGATGGCCAGGATGTGCACTGTAACCGAGATCAAGTATGGGAAACGGTAGGAAAACCATATTCTGCCACTGTCCCTGAGGCTCGCTATTCCGAGCTGCGCCTAGAAGACGCTCCGGACTGGAGCTAATTCATTAGAAAATGAGCCCAGCCGCGCCCTGTGAATGGGGTGTGGAGCTGGGCTCTTTTTGGCAGCTACGGTGCCTTATTAGAAGTGCATCCTCTGAAGTGCATCCTCCAAAGTGCAGGGTCCTCTGCAACATTTGAGGAAGATTTGCGATATCTGAGGGCCGGGTTTGCTCAGTTATCGCAGTGGAGGATGCACAAATTGCAAAAGCCGGGCGCATCCACCGGCATGACTGGCCGTGCAGCGGTCATACATGGCAAAAGACAGCCGCTTTAGGCCGGCAACCACGCATACCCGTAAGGCCCGAGCTCGACCGGGCCTAGGTCAACGGAGCGGTCGCTGAAATTGTGCAGGCACAAAAGGTCGCCGCGCTGGTAACCCAGCACGCTTTCTTTTCCGGTTTCCACCGGCTCGCAGGGTGCCGTGCCCAGCTCGGGGTGCGCGTGGCGCTCCGTGATCATGGTGCGCACGCTGTGCAGCAGGGAAGTGGCATCATTGAGCTGCGATTCCACGGATGTGCCGCCGACGATGGGCAGCCGCGCCGGGGTGCGGGTGCTAAAGCCCGCGGTTTGGCTATCGTCCCACTGCATAGGGGTGCGAACGGCATAGCGGTCCGGCAAAGAGGTATCATCAAGCATGCCGATTTCATCGCCATAATAAATAAATGGCGCACCCGGCAGGGTCATCAACAGCGAAAACATCAGCTCCACCTTGCGGCGGTCCCCACCCATCAACGGCATGAGCCGCCTGGCGATGCCCACATGTGCCCGCATGTCATCATCTGGCAGGTAGGTCTGATACATCAGCTCGCGGACGTCATCGTCGACCATTTCCAAGGTCAGCTCGTCGTGGTTGCGCAGGAACGTTCCCCATTGACAGCCCTCGGGCAGCGGCGGTAGCTGGTTGAGGATGTCGTAGACGGGGGTGGCATCGCCAAGCGCGAGCGCCTGGTAAAGCCGCGGCATCACCGGGAAGTTGAAAACCATGTGGAAGCGGTTGCCAGAGCCGTAGAACTCCATGGTTTCCCTGGGCGGCTGGTTGGCCTCCGCAATGAGGACGGCCTCGGGATAGTGGGTATCTACAAAAGCGCGTATCTTTTCCACGAACTCCACCGTCTCCGGCAGGGATTCGCCGCCGAGCTCGTCGCGCTCAAAGAGGTATGCGATGGCATCCAGGCGCAGGCCATCGAGGCCCTTGTCCATCCAGAAGGACAAGATATTAAAGACCTCTTCCTGCACATCCGGGTTATCGTAATTGAGATCCGGCTGGTGGGAGTAGAAGCGGTGGAAATAGTACTGCTGGCGCTCGTCGTCCCAGGTCCAGTTGGAGGTCTCGACGTCCGTGAAGATGACGCGGATTTCGGGGTAGCGCTCGGGGTCATCGCCCCAGACGTAGAAATCCCCGAACGGGCCATCTGGGTCGGAGCGCGAAGCCTGGAACCACGGGTGATCGGAGCTGGTGTGGTTAAGCGCCAGATCCGTCATGATGCGCATGCCGCGGCGGTGCAATTCCTCGACCAGTTCCTCGAAGTCCGCCATCGTGCCGTAATCGGGGTGGATGGAGTAATAATCGGCGATATCGTAGCCGTCATCGCGCAGCGGTGAAGCATAAAACGGCGAAAGCCAAAGGCAGTCCACGCCCAACCACTGGAGGTAATCCAGCTTGTCGATGACCCCGCGCAGCGTACCGATGCCCTTATTCTCGGCCTCGCTATTGCCGGAGTCCTTAAACGAGCCCACCAGGGCTTGGTAGAAGACGGCGTTGTGGTACCAGCTCATTGCAGATCCTTTCTTTTTGCCCGCCACGCAAGGTATGTCAGTGCGCACAGCACGCCGGCCACTAGGCCGGGCCATACGGCGGGGGAGTCTTCAAATAAGTTCACTACGGCTTGGATGACCGCAAGGCACGCGAAGAAGCCGAGGAATCCGAGGAGCGAATCCCACAGCAGGGACCGGCGCATTAGGCCTTGACACCTCCTGCGGTAAGCCCGGCGACGATGCGGTGCTGGAAAATGAGCACCATGATGATAAGCGGAATGGTCACCAATGCACCAGCCGCCATGGTTGCGGCATAAGGGTACTCGAAGGCCGAGGGGCCAGAGAAACGGGCGATGGCCACCGTGACCGGCTCGGTGCCCGTCGTGGATAGCTGCTTGGCCAACATGAATTCATTCCACGTGGTGATAAAGGCAATGATCGCGGTGGTAAAGAGCGCCGGTGCGGCCAACGGCAGGAGGATGAGGCGGAATGCCTGGGCGCGGGAAGCGCCATCCACGCGGGCGGCCTCCTCGAGCTCCCACGGCAGCTGCCGGAAGAAGCTGAGCAGGGTATAGACCGTCAGAGGCAGTGCGAAGGAGATATTTGGGATGATCATCGCGCGGTAGGTGCCGATCCACTCTAGGCGGCCAAAGAGCTGGAAGAGCGGGGTAACCAGCGCGATGGCAGGGAACATGGAAGCTGCCAGGATGATCCCTGTGACAATGCCCTTGCCGGGAAAGTCATAGCGGGAGAGCGCATACGCGGTAAATACGCCGACCAAGACGGCTACCGCGGTGGTTGCGAGCGAGATGAACAGCGAATTGCCTAGCGCGCCGAGGAAGTCATTGCCCTTGTCCGTCGCGAGGGCATCGCGGAAATTATCGAGCGTGATATGCGTTGGCCAGGGCGTGGTATCGAAGGTGAATTCCTGGCTGCGCAGGGCGGTGACCACCATCCAATAAAAGGGGGCAAGGCCCCAGAACATGATGAAGATAATGCCCGCGTAGTGTCCGAATTTACGCATTACTTTGCACCCTTTCTGCCGGAGACATCCGCGCCGAGGAAACGGATGAGGATGAAGGCGACGAAGAAGATGAGCAAGAAGATAAGGGTGGATAGCGCCGAGGCGGAATTGAAGTTACCTTGGCGCATATCTTCCACCACCAGCTGGGAAATAGTGGCGGTAGGGGAGTTTGAGGAGCTCGAAATCATGATGACGGGAAGGTCATACATGCGCAGCGCATCCAGGGTGCGGAAGAGTACGGCCACCATCAGGGCTGGGCGCACCAGAGGCAGGGTGATGCGGAAGAAGGTTTGGATGCGGTTGGCGCCATCGACGCGGGCGGCATCGTAGACGTCCTTGGGGATCATCTGCAGGCCAGCCAGGATGAGCAGCGCCATAAACGGTGCGGTCTTCCACACGTCTGCGATGATGACGGCAAAGCGCGCATAAAACGGGTCCGTGGTCCAGGCGATATTCGTACCAAGCAAGGAATTGACTATGCCCTCTGGGGCGAACATGAACTGCCACAGCTTGGCAGTCACGGCGGTAGGAATGGCCCAAGGGATAAGCACGGCGGCGCGCACCAAGCCGCGGCCGCGGTACTCGCCGTTCATGATGATGGCCATGAACATGCCGAGGATGGTCTCCAAGGCGACGGTGACCACGGTGAAAAACAGCGTGATTTTAACGGCGGGCCAAAAGTCGGTGGCGATAACACCGGGCGGGCACGTCGTGATTTCACCCGCACCGGAAACACAGCGGTTATTGATCCAGTACAGGTAATTGTCTAGGCCGGCGAAACCGCCTTCTTCAAAGAGGCCCGTTTTGGGGTTCAGCTGCCGGTTTCCCTGGAAGGACAGGATGACCGCGCGCACGATGGGATAGCCGATGATGATGCCCAGCACGATGAGCGCCGGGGCGATCAGCGCGGCGGGCCGCCCGAAATTGGCAAACTTGCTGGAGCTAGGGGTGCGCTTGGGTTTCTTCGATGATGGGTGCGTCTGTTGCGTCGGCGAAGTGGTGACCACGGTTATTCGCCTTTCTGGTTCAGATAATTTCTGGTGCGCTAGATTCTATCCCCAACTAGGGTGGGAAAACCACAAAGGGTGAGGCTATGGCGTATGCGCCTTCCTCACCCATTTGTGCACTAGCGGTTCGCTATGTATTTCTCGTTTTTCAGCATGCTCCCTGCTCGTGGGATACGAGGGGCAGGGAGCGTATTTTTAACCCTGCGAAGCAGAGTCGATGGCCGCCTTCATATCGGAGGTGGCATCCTCGACGGACTTGCCATCGGTCAGCGCGGCATAAGCGTTGTCCTGAATGGCCTTAGAGATGGCGGAGTAGAACGGCGATACCGGGCGCGGTGCGGCGTTTTCCAGGGATTCCTTTAGCGCTGGCAGGTAGGGGAATTCCTCCTGCAGCTGCGGGTCATCGTAGATGGAGGAAAGAACCGGCGGGAAGGACTGCTCAGCAAAGGACTTCTGGTTTTCCTCATTGATGATGAAGTTCATGAAGTCCAGGGCGGTGCCCTTGTTCTTGGAATTGATATTGATGCCGTTGTTGTAGCCACCCAAGGTGGATACGCCAACGCCGTCCTTACCCAGCGGTGCCTGGACCTCAACGTCGATGCCGGCATCTACGGCGTTGGTGTACATGTAGGGCCAGTTCACGGCGAAGGCGGTCTTGCCTTCGGTGAAGGCCATGTTGGTTTCTTCCTCGGTGGCGGCGGTGGAGTCCTTGGAGATGATTTCATCTTCATATGCATCCACCATGGCCTGCAGGCCTGCCTTGGCTTCTTCGGAGTCGACGGCGGCATTGCCGTCATCGTCAAGCACCGAGCCGCCCCAGCCCTCCATGAAGCCGGCGGTATTCAGCGCCAAGCCCTCGTACTGCTTGAGCTGGGTGGTCAGGCAGTTCTTGCCGTCTTCCAGTGCCTTGCAAGCGGATTCGAGGTCAGCGAATTTCTCCGGGGTAGCATCCGCAAGCTCAGTATTGCGGAAGAGGAGCTGGCCATTGGTGTTTTGCGGCAGCGCATAAAGCACGTCATTGTAGGTAGCCGATTCCACGGTGGCTGGCAAGAGCTCCGAGGTATCGGTCTCAAAGTCACCATTGAGCGGCTGGAGCCACTGGTTGGCGGCGAATTCCGCGGTCCAGACCACATCGAGGGCCATGACATCGTAGTCATCATTGCCGGCCTGGAGGGACTGCACCAGAGTCTCGCGCTGGGCATCTGCCTCGCCCGCGAGCTCCTTGAGCGTGACCTTTTCATCCGGATTTTCTTCATTCCACTTATCGATGATGGGAGTGACCTTATCCGTGTCGTTCTTGCCCATGGCAAAGGTGATGGGGCCGTGGGAGTCAGCGCCGGAACCGGAACCGGATGCGGAGCCATCCGCGTTATCTGCACCGTCGTCAGACGTGGAGCAGCCGGCCAGCGCCAATACTGCCGTGGTGGCGACTGTGGTGCGAATGAAGTACTTCTTCATGGGGGATTCACCTTTCAGAAAGCTTGGGTGTTTCTTAAAAATAATTTACAAACATCGTACACAGGATAGATTTTGATTATTCACCTCTAAAAGGGGGTGATTTAAGAGGTGGTGATGCGCTCTCCGGTCTCTGGATCGAAGCGGTGTGCAGTGCTTTCATCAAAGGTCAATACAACCTCATCACCCCGCTGCGGAGGAGTGCCTTCGCAACGTGCGACGAACCGCGCACCGTCCACAGTGGCGTAGACAAAAGATTCGGAACCCAATTCTTCAACGAGGTCGACCACTCCCCGGAGGCCCTCCGCCTCCTCATTGAGGTGCATGTTTTCCGGGCGCACGCCCAAACGCTCGCCGTTATGGTCAAAGATATTCATTGCAGGCGAACCAATGAAGCCGGCCACGAACTCGTTTGCCGGTTCCGCATAAAGCTCGCGCGGCGGGGCCACCTGCTGCAATTCGCCATCTTTAAGCACCGCTACTCGGTGCCCAAGCGTCATCGCCTCGACCTGGTCATGGGTGACATAGACCGTGGTGGTACCCAGCCGTTGCTGCAGGCTCGCAAGCTCCGTACGGGTTTGCACGCGCAGTTTCGCATCCAGGTTAGATAGTGGCTCATCCATGAGGAACGCCTTAGGGTTGCGCACAATGGCGCGGCCCATGGCTACGCGCTGGCGTTGGCCGCCCGATAGATCCTTAGGCTTGCGCTTAAGGAACTCGCTTAGGCCCAGCATTTCCGCGGCATCCTGGACCTTTTGCTTGATTTCAGCCTTCGGGAGCTTGGCCAGTTTGAGCGAAAAGCCCATATTTTCTTCCACCGAGAGGTGCGGGTAAAGCGCATAATTTTGAAAGACCATCGCGATATCGCGATCGCCCGGCTCGAGGCCCGTGACATCCGCATCATCGATGGAGATCCGGCCACTAGAAATTGGTTCGAGGCCCGCAAGCGCGCGCAGCGTCGTGGACTTGCCGCAGCCAGAAGGGCCCACCAAAACGAGGAACTCGCCGTCCGCGATTTCTAGGTCCAATTCCTTCACGGTGGGCGCCGCCGCGCCGGGGTAGGTGATATTTACCTTTTCAAAAGTGACCTTTGCCATGCGCAACACACTAGCACCACCGGCGGACGGTATCTTGGAATCTATGACTGCACTTGATAAGCACCGCATTCGCACCGCCCTGGCGGAGGACTTCACCACCATCGATTTTGTGGATCAGACCGGTTCCACCAATACCGATCTGATGCAGGCCACCAATGTCGCCGATGGCACCGTGCTGCTTGCCGATGAGCAGCTATCCGGCAAGGGCCGCCTCGGCCGGGCGTGGACGGCGCCGGCCGGCTCCCAAGTGATCTTTTCCGTGCTGCTCTTGCCCGATTCCCTTGATTACTTGGGCACGCTTCCGCTGGCTGCGGGCCTGGCCGTGACCGATTCCATCGAGGGCTCCGTGCTCAAGTGGCCGAATGATGTGCATATCGATGGCAATAAACTCTGCGGCATCCTTGCCGAGGCCGGTCCCGTGGGCCAAGCCTTCAAGTCCGCACCGAAGACCGAGGTCAACAAGGCAGAACTCAATAAGACTGAGTTGAACAAGGCCGAGATGAATAAAGCTGAAGTCAATAAAGCCGAGGTAAATAAGGCCGTCGACGGGCAGGCGCCCTCCGCGCGCGTCGTGGTGGGCATGGGCATTAACGTCTCGCTCACTCGCGAGGAGCTGCCGATTGAAAAGGCCACTTCGTTGGCGCTTGAAGGCCGCGATACCGACCGCACCGAGCTGGCCATTACCGTGCTGAAAAACCTGCGCCGCCGCATTACGCAGTGGGAGAACCAGGATCCGCAGCTTATGCAGGATTACCGCAAGGTGTGCTCATCCATTGACCAGGAGGTGCGGCTGGAGACTCCGTCTGGCGATGTCATCGGCCGCGTCGAGGGCATTGGCGATGACGGGCGCATCAACGTCGCGGGCGAGTACTACTCCGCCGGCGACGTGACGCATTTGCGCCCGGCACGATAAACACCGCGCGGTAGGCGCCGAGTAGCCCGAGTCGTACTGGCACGCACTGGTATTATCCATGGCTATGGGATTGATGAAGATGGGCCAAGGCGAGGTCAAGCGCGCGGATGTATCCGCACCATTTCGTGCGCTCGTTTTCCCATTTCTGGAGCTCATCCTCATCACCGGTGTGCTGTGGATTGCCATCGGGTGGTGCGACGCACAGGGAGTAGAACCGATGCTGCGCAATGGGCTCGTAGTCTTGTGGGCCGGGCTGAGCACGTGGCGCTTTTTGCTTCCTTTATATAGGGCCCGCCGTAAGCGGTTCATCGTGACCAACCGCCGCGTGATTGTGCGGGAGGGCCGCCACATCGATTCGATTCCGCTGGAAGATATCCGTGGCGCTCGTAAGCGCCGCGGCGGTATCTCCATCGCGCTCAACGGCTGGGACAGGGCCATGTATTTTCCTACCGTGGCCAAGTCAAAGCAGGTTGCGGAAATTATTAATGATCGCCCGTGGTTTTAACCTCGGTGGTATGCAATTGCTTATCTAGGTCCTCCGGCGCGAGGTTAGCGCGGCCGAATTCCTGAGTCAGCGGCAGGCGCAGCTCTAAATCGGAGCCGGGGCATAACTCGATTTTCGCCTCGTCCACGGTGTAATCCAGCACGTGTCCGCCGGACTTACGCGCGGCGTCGATAAAGTGCACGTGGCAGCCCGGCACCGAAATTCCCCGCTCATACACGGGCGTGCGGAAGCCGCCGATGACACCTTCGACATCGCTAAAGTGCAATTCCTTATCGCTGCCTACCGCCTGGGTCATTGGGGGATAGGGCTTGGATTGTTTTACCACCGTGCGCGTGGTGACCTCAGAAAACCTGCCCGTGATGCGGACCGCATACATGTAGTTTGCAGAAGGTTCCACCTCATCGATGAAGGCGGAAAGCTCGTCGCGACGCAGGCCCCGTGGGGCATCGACAAGAATGCGAGGCACAAAGTTAGTGGCCACGGCATAGGGGGTTTGCTGGTCCAGGTCCGCAACCCGAGCGGAGCCATCGCTGCGCAGCTGGTAGCAGGTCCCGTCCAGGATGATCATTTCACCATCGAGGCCGTTAAAAGTGCCGATGCCAAAATTTCCCTTTCCTAGCAGTTCAGAAATGGTCATCTCGCCGTCATAGATGCCATCAAGGAGGGCGCTCATGAGAGAGTTCTGGAAGATCGAATGACGGGTAAACATGGTATCCAAGCTAGTATTGTGTGCGTGAGTGTCTCAAAACCTATTGTAACTGTCTGTGGCGATGGTCAGTTGGCGCGCATGATGCAGCCTGCCGCTGCGGAACTCGATATTCATCTGCAGATTCTTGCTGGCAGCCCGGATTCTTCTACCGCGCAGGTCACCCCGGATATCGTGGTGGGCGATTATCACAACTACGAGGATCTGCTAGCAGCAGCCCGCGGCGCGGACGCCATCACCTTCGAGCATGAGCATGTGCCCAATGAGCATTCCGCTGCGCTTATCGATGCCTCCTTTAACGTCCAGCCCCAGCCCAGCGCCCTGCGCTATGCCCAGGACAAGCTGGACATGCGCGAAAAGCTCTCCGCTCTGGGTGCGCCCGTTCCGCGGTTTAGCGCCATCGAATCCGTTGCCGATGCCCGCGCGTTTTTCGATGCCGTGGAGGGTCGCGTCTGCCTCAAGGCCCGCCGGGGTGGCTACGACGGCAAGGGCGTATGGTTTCCTTCGGATGCCGATCTCGATGACCTCGTTGCCGAGCTGCTCGAGGCCGACACCCCGCTGATGGCCGAAGAAAAAGTGGATCTGACCCGCGAGCTATCCATCTTGGTAGCGCGCCGCCCATCCGGTGAGGCCAAGGTCTGGCCCATTACCCAGTCCCGCCAGGCCAACGGCATCTGTGCCGAGGCCATCGCGCCTGCGCCCGATCTCTCGCCTGAGCTGGCCGAACGCGCCTCTGCGCTGGGGCTGAGCATTGCCGAATCCCTCGGTGTGACCGGCGTGCTGGCCGTGGAGCTTTTCGCCTTCAACGGTGAGGGTGGCGAGGACATCTCCGTCAATGAATTGGCCATGCGCCCGCACAATACCGGCCACTGGACCCAGGATGGCTGCGTGACCTCGCAGTTCGAACAGCACCTGCGCGCCGTACTCGACCTGCCCTTGGGCGCGGTGGACGCCCTAGCCCCGGTGACCGTTATGGCAAATGTGCTCGGCGCGGATGCAGATCCCAAGATGCCTATGCCGCAGCGTGTTCGCGAGGTCATGGAACGCTACCCACACGCCAAGATTCACCTGTACGGCAAGGACCACCGCGCTGGCCGTAAGATCGGCCACGTCAATGTCGCTGGTACTTCTCTTGAGGAGACCCGCGATGCTGCTGGCCAAGCTGCGCACTTTCTCATGCACGCGACCTGGGCTTAACCAATTCTAGAAAGGACATTATGGAACCGCAGGTAGGAATCATCATGGGCTCAGACTCGGATTGGCCCACCGTCGAACCGGCTGCGCAGGTCCTCGCGGACTTCGGCATCCCCTTTGAGGTTGGCGTGGTCAGCGCTCACCGTACCCCAGAAAAGATGCTGGCCTATGCCAAGGGCGCGCACTCCCGCGGCCTGAAGACCATCATCGCTTGCGCCGGCGGTGCTGCACATCTGCCCGGTATGGTCGCGGCTGCCACACCGCTGCCCGTCATCGGTATTCCGCGCGCACTCAAGGACCTCGATGGCCTAGATTCCCTGCTTTCTATCGTGCAGATGCCTAGCGGCGTTCCCGTGGCCACCGTCTCCATTGGCGGCGCAAAGAACGCCGGCCTGCTGGCCGCCCGCATCTTGGGTGCCGGAGACCCAGCGCTGCAAGACAAGATGGTTGCTTACCAAGAGCAGATGGCGGACGAGGTCGAGCAAAAGGATAAGAACCTGCGCTCGAAGCTGCTAGGGGAGTAGCACTTTCCACCGATTCTGCCAATTGCGACCGCGTTCGTCCGATTTTGGGCCTGATTTTTTCAGAAACGCGGTTGCTTTTGGACGTTATGCTCCGATGCAAGCAGCTTTCTAGACAATGGCCAGACAATGTCTAGCAGGGCGCAGCCGTGCGAGGTGATCCTGTTTCACTTAAACTTCCCCTGGGGCCGTATTTGTTCCGAGGGGGAATAGATGAAGGAACTTGTAGTATCGGGGCTGAACCCAGACGAACTTAGGTCTGCGTTAGTAAAAGGGAAAATAATAAAGATCCGCCACGGACTGTATACGTGGCGGAAACCCACGCCACTCGAGCTTGCTCGCATCCTGCATGACAAAATGCCCGGGATTATGATTGCCGGGAAATCCGCAGTTGAGCTCTACTCCGATAGAAAGCTGACCTTTCCGCTGCACTGTGCCCATGAGCATCCATTGAAGGATTCCGAGTGGGTAAAAATGCAACGCACTCGCCAGAAGACAACCTTTAGCCATGAAGGTGTTCCTGTGCAGAATCCCCTATTAGCCGCAGGAGAAGTGGACGAGGCCGCGGCGGTGGCGATGCTGGAAAAGCGCTATCAGAAGCGCCGGGGAAAACAGGAATTGGAAAAGGATTGGGCAACGATCTCTCGGGTACCGGCGCGGGTAAAGGAGTTGGTGACGAAGTCCGCCATTGGGGCCGATAGCGAAGCGGAGAGGAAGGTAGCCCGCGCTTTGCAGAAGCGCGGTAAAAAGGTGCAGGTTAACTACCAGATTGGTCCGTACCTGTGGGACATCGTCCTGGACAAGGTGGCGGTAGAGATTGACGGTTATGATTACCACAAGGCGGAAGACTTAGGCACCTTCATCAAGGACCGGTGGAAGGGAAATAACGCTGCGCTGAAAGGCTATACGGTGCTGCGTTACTCGGGGAGCTGCGTGAAGCACCATTTAGTTGATGTGGTGCAGCAAATAATCGAGGCAGACGAGGACCGTACCAACTTCACTTCGCACGTTCACAAGCCCGTGTGGCAGTGGCATTGGATCCTCGCCGGATATGAGTCCGAGCCGATATATGGCTAGATATTTCTATGCTTGTCAGACCTCCGGCAGCTCAGAAGTGGTCGTGGGGTAGGACGGCTGGGCCCCAGTGCTGGTGGCTGCGAAGGCACCGACGCGTGCGGCGAAGGAAGCGGCATCGACGAGTGTGGCGCCCTCGAGGAGCTTGGTGCAGAAAGCGCCGGCAAAAGCATCACCGGAACCGGTGGTGTCGACCGCGGTGATTTTTGGGGTGGGGATGTCTGTGTTCGACTCGGGAGTGGCCACATAGGCACCTTCGGCCCCAAGGGTAAGGACCACCGATTTAAAGCCGGCGGAAACGAGGCGGTGGGCGAGCTCGCGCGGGGTGCCGGTGGAAGAAAGGCCTAATTGTTCGAGGATAAGCCCTGCTTCGTGCTCGTTGGCCATGAGGGGATCTGCGTGGAGGAGGGCATCGCGATCCACCTCGATGACAGGGGCAAGGTTTACCACTACGCGTCCTTGGGCAGCGTCGACTGCGGCTTTGAAACCGGAAGCGGGGATTTCGCCCTGGAGCAGGACCACGTCCGCATCAGCGATGGTGGATTGGCGGGCGGTGACGAAGGGGGCATCGACAAGCGCGTTGGCGCCGGGGGAGATGACAATGGTGTTTTCCCCGTCGGCAGATACCGTAATGACTGCGAGGCCGGTGTTGGCGTCGGTTTGCTCCACCGCACTGAGATCGATGCCCGACCGCCGCATGTAGTGCATGGCGGGCTCGGTGTAGGGATCGGAGCCGACCGCGCCGACGAATGCTACATTGGCGCCCAATTGCGCGGCGGCTACCGCTTGGTTTGCGCCCTTGCCGCCAGCGAGGATCTCGCCGCCGGAGCCCAGCAGGGTTTCGCCGGGATGCGGGTGGCGTTCGGCGTGGACAATAAGGTCAGCATTAATCGAGCCGACGACGGTGAGTTTGCTCATTGGAAATCCTCCACGGTGTCTTTGGTGACGGTAATAACCTCAACAGGGACATTCTTTTCTGCGCTCTCGCCGTGCAGAAGCGCTGCTGCTTGTTCAATTGCTCGGGCACCAAGCTCGGCAGGCTGCTGGGCGATCGTTGCCTCCAGCTTGCCATCTTTTACGGCTTTGAGTCTGTCAAAGGTGCCATCGAAGGCAACAATTTTGACTTCCTTGCCGGCTCTGGAACCGAGAGCCTCAACAGCGCCTAAAGCCATCTCATCGTTTTCTGCAAAAATGGCGCTGATATTCGGGTTCGCCTGCAGCAGATTGGTAGTTACGTTGAGGCCTTCAGTGCGGTCGAAATTCGCGGACTGTTTGCCGGCGACCTTGATGCCGGGGTACTGCGCGATCCTTTCCTCAAACCCCTTGCCGCGTTCGCGCGAGGCAGAGGTACCAGCGGTTCCCTGCAGGATCAGAATTTCGCCCTCTTCTCCGATCGATTCTGCGAGTTTATCCGCCGCTTGGGCGCCACCGGCCTCGTTATCAGAAGCAACCATGGAATCTAGTTCCACGCCGTTGACGTCTCGGTCGACTCCGATGACTGGCACACCATCATTTTTGATGCTGCGTACAGCGGGGGCGACGGCATCAGAGTCGGTGGGATTAATGACCACCACTTTTGCGCCCATGGATGTCGCATTTCCCAACTGATTGACCTGTTGAGCCGGGTCATCGGAGGCATCTTGGATATCGAGGGGAACGTCTAACTCTTTGGCTTTATCTTGTGCGCCGTGGAGTAATTCTACGAAGAATGGATTAGTTTGCGTCGATACGGACAGGGTGATGCGGCTTCGATCCTCCTCGGAGCGGTTGCACGAGGCTAGACCCAACGCTAGTGCTGGGACGATAAGTGAGACTAAAAGTTTCTTCATGGTCTCCTGCCTAATTCGCGGTCTTATTACGGAATACGTCGAAGCCCACGGCTAGGGCGATGACCAAGCCGATGACAATCTGCTGCCAGAAAGAAGAAACATTGAGCAGATTCAATCCATTGCGAATCACGGCCAAAAGGATGGCGCCAACGAGTGTGCCCGTGGCTTTGCCTTGTCCGCCGGAAAGGGAGGCACCACCGATGACAACGGCTGCAATAGCATCTAGCTCATAACCGGTTCCGGCTTGTGGCTGTGCGGATTCAAGGCGGCCCGCCATAACCATTCCTGCCCAGGCGGCGAAAAATCCGGAAAGCGCGAATACTGCGATTTGGATACGCCTTACTGGCAGACCAGACAGGCGCGCGGCTTCAAGGTTTCCGCCGATGGCATACATGGAACGGCCGAGGACGGTGCGCTCTAAGATGAACCAGCAGATAACGCCAGCGATGACCATCATGATGATGGGAACCGGGAAGCCGAATACGTCGCCGCCGAAGGCGTTAACTGTGGGTGCAGTTTCGATGGGCGAACCCTGTGAAATTACGAGCGTGATGCCGCGGGCGATGGACATCATGGCCAGAGTTGCAATGAAAGAGGGAATTTTTCCCCAAGCAGTGGCCATACCGCAGATAGCACCGGCGAGCGCACCGACGAACAAACCGATAAGCAGAGTAAGCCAGCCGGGAAGCCCAGCGTTGGAGAACATGTAGGCCGAAACCATTGCTCCCAAGGCCGCCACCGAGCCAACAGAAAGGTCAATGCCTGCAGTGACGATGACGAAAGTCATGCCAAAGGCCAAGATGGCCACCGTGGCAGCTTGAATACCTACGTTGAGGAGGTTAGCCACCGTAAGGAAATAGGGAGTGGCGATAAAGAGCGCGATACACAAGGCGATGAGCCCCACGAGCGCGCCATTATTCATGGCCCAGTTGGCAATGCGATTCTTGGTCATGAGTATTCCTTATTTTGTAGAGGCGGAAGGTGGTGTGGCGGATTCGGTGTTGACTGCGGAGACTTCCGTAGCGGCAGCTACGTTGGAAACGGCAAGTGCCATGACCTCGTCTTGAGTGGAATCCTTGGGTAGCTGTCCCACCAGCTGGCCCCCGGACATTACGAGGATGCGGTCAGACATACCGAGAATCTCAGGCAGATCCGAGGAAACCATGAGTACTGCTCCGCCTTCTGCAGTTACTTCGTTGATGATGTTGTAGATTTCTACCTTTGCACCAACATCGACGCCGCGAGTTGGTTCATCAAGCAATAAGACTCTGGAGCCGGCCAGTACCCACCGACCGAACACAGCCTTTTGCTGGTTACCACCCGAGAGATCACGGATGGGTTGGTCCAGCCCGGCCATCCGGATCCGAAGGGTTTCGGCAACCTCACCGGCTCGTCGGTGTTGCCCCTTGCGGTCTGCGAGCCCTGCCTTCGCCGTGGGATACAAGGTGGCAAGACCAAGGTTGTCGGATACTGAGACATCGAGGATCAAGGCCTGTGATTTACGGTTTTCCGGAATATGGCCTACCCCTGCGGCGATGGAGGAACTGATATCGCCGTTGGGTAGAGCGTTTCCTTCGACATGTATCGTGCCCGAATCATACGAATCCGCCCCGGCGATAGCGCGGATAATCTCTGTACGGCCCGCTCCCACAAGGCCGGCCAGCCCGACCACCTCGCCGGCGCGCACTTCAAACGAGACATCGTGAAATGCGCCTTCGGAGGACAGGTCTTTAACTTCAAGCAGTGCCTTACCAGGCTGAGCCGAAGCTTCTCGCGGATACTGGTTTTCAATCTCACGGCCAACCATAAGCCGCACCAGCTCGTCCTTATCGGTATCAGCGGGGACTTCAGCGATGAAGGCTCCGTCTCGCAGCACACTGATGGTCTCTGCGATTCGCGCCAGTTCATCGAGGTGATGGCTGATAAAAACCATCGCGACGCCCTTGGCTTTCAGGTCCTCTAATACCGTGAAAAGGGCATCGACCTCCTTGCCCGTCAATGCCGCGGTTGGCTCATCAAGAATGAGGATGCGCGCATTCATCGATAGGGCTTTGGCTATTTCTACCAATTGCTGCTTGGCGATGCCCAGCTCGCTTACCGGTTGATTTAAATCAACGTCCAAGCCGATGAGGTCTAATGCTGCTTTAGCTTGTGCTTTGAGGTGTTTTCTGTTGACTAGGCCAAACTTATTCGGCGTCCGCCCGAGCATGATGTTTTCTGCCACAGACATCGTGGGAACGAGGTTGAGCTCTTGATGGATTGTGGCGATGCCAAGCGCTTCGGAGGCTTTGGTATCGGGGATTTTTACCTCGGATCCATCAATGAGGATTCGTCCTGCATCCGGCTCGTGTACGCCTGCGATCATCTTGATGAGTGTGGATTTCCCGGCACCATTTTCACCGAGGAGGGCTTGAATCTGCCCATAGCGTACGTCTAAATCTACGCCTTTGATGACCTCGACTGGTCCGAAGGACTTAGTAACGTTGTCGAGTTTGAGGACGATATCGCTCATGTGTGTTCTCCCTGCACCTCGTGGGCTGTGGACATCCGCGGAATATAGCGGGTGGGAAGGATTTTTCCTTGGGGTTGCCGTTTATCTTCGATGGATGCGATGAGTTCAGCAGCGGCGGTTCGGCCCATGCAGGCGACATCTTGGTCCACCACGGAAATTGGGGCCGCTTGAAACCGCAGATAGATAAAATCATCGAAACCAACGAGCGCTACTTCTTGGCCGATGGCTTTACCAGCGTTATGACAGGCCTCTAATGCGCCGGCAGTCATCATGAAATCCCCGGCAACAATTGCGGTGACTTCTGCTTGCAGCAGTTCGATGGCGCCCTTATAGCCTTCCTTGTGCCGAAAGTTGCCTTGATGGATGTGTATATCCATTCCCTGAGCGGCCTGCTTAAACACCTCGAGGCGCTGGCGGCCAGTAGAAGTTTCTTGCGGCCCCGAGAGATAACCAATCTTGGTATGGCCCTTGTCCTTGAGTTGGGCCACGGCGTCGTTGATTCCAGGGGAGGGGTCTGAAACCACGGATGGCAGCGAGTAGAGTTCGCGGTCAATGAGAACGAGGGGGCGTTGTTCCTGCGATTTCGCCAGGGCATCCTTTGTTCCAGCGAGCGGTACGGCGATGATGCCGTCGACTCGTCGTTGTCCCAATGCTTCCAATGCTGTCACTAGGCGTTCCGGATCTTCCCCGCAACTGGTAATGATGGTGGCGATACCTTGGGTGTTTGCTTCTTTTTCCACCGCCGCTGCCATGGCAGCGAAGTAGGGGTTATCTAGATTGGGAATGATGAGCCCGATGGCGTGTGAGCGCGCGCTGCGCAGAGCCCTCGCCTGGGCATTGGGCCTGTAATTAAGCTTTTCAGCGACGTCTTGAACCCGGGTCCGCGTGGCCTTTGAAATGGAGGTATTTCCCGCCAACGAGCGTGAGGCGGTGGAAATGGACACCCCAGCAGCCGCGGCGACGTCTTTCAGCGTGGTTGTAGCCATGCCGAGCTCCTCATAGATGGGGAATAAACGACTAAGTGTGCAATCGTTTGCACGATTATTTTAACTCTACGGTTTGGCTCTTATCAGTGTCAAGGGTTCCCGCCGGTCTAAGCTAATAATCATGGATAATTCCCAGCGCGATCCGCTCCTTGTATTGGGCTCCCGTGTCACCCACGGCCATCCGGGCGCCATGCTGCGGTCTCGCTTGGATAAGGCACTCGAGCTCTATTCTGGGCAGACGGTCATCGTCTCTGGCCGAGGGGAAGCGGGCGCGATGGCTGAGTACTTGTTCCAGCGGGGTGTGGATCCTGCGGATGTACTTGTGGAACCGGCCGCTACCAGTACAAATGAGAACCTAGAAAACGCGCACAGCCTCGCACCAGATGCTGTGTTGCAGGTGGTTACCAACGATTTCCATGCACTGCGCACCACATTGTGGGCTTGGCACTTGGGGATCGCGATTAACGTTCATCCCGCGCGCACGCCGTGGCTTTCGATGCCGAGCAATTACCTGCGCGAGGTTGTGGCGACCCCGCATTCCGCGGCGCGCATCCTGTGGCGGCGACTGTGCAAGTAGTGGGAAGCGATTGTGCAGGGGGTGATCTCGTCTGGCTTGGACTGCTGGGAGGCCAGTATTCCTCGCATTCTGGGGGAGAGGTAAAAATCAATCTCAGGCATGTGGGTACGCAATGGTGTGGGTATGTACACCGCAGTAGCCCTGAAATGGGTCAATCTTGCAGTGGCCGAGCTGGCCAAATGCTCCTTTTAAGGAGATGGTTGTGCAAACGATTGACTTGATTTTGCGCGAGATCTTAAGCTGATTTCAATCACACGTTATAGCCAGAAAGGTCGTTAATATGACCGGTTATACATCGAATGAAGAGCGCGCCGACATTGAGTGCGTCAGCATCTCTCATGGCGATTACTTAGCCGAAATTGCCCTATGGGGCGGCGGCGTGAAGTCCCTGACCTTTCAGGGACGGCCGCTGTTAGAAACCTATAAGGACAAGCCCCCGATGATGGCCGGGGTGGTAATGGCGCCGTGGCCTAACCGCACCGAAGACGGTCAATTCACCTGGCAGGGTGAGCACTACCAGCTGGGCATTACAGAACCAGAGCGCAATAACGCTATTCATGGGCTTGCAGTGAACTGGTGGAAGCTAGTTAAACAGCATAAAGACGAGGTCACGCTAACTTTTAGCATTGGGCCCCACAATGGCTGGCCTTGGACTGTAGAGCTAGTGGCCACCTACGCCGTGGATGACAGCGGCTTGCATTCTCATGTGAAGGCCGTGACCGAGCACGCCGAGGAGATTCCATTTGCTTATGGGCTTCACCTTTACTTGTCTGCGCAGGGTGCACCCACGCACGAGTGCGTGCTCAACCTGAATGTGGATGAGCACCACCTTCTGGGTGAAAGAAACCTGCCCACCGGGCAGGTGGAGCCAGTGGAGTTGCTGGAACAGCCGCTAGACAGTGTGGATTGGGATGATTGCTTCCATGGTAACGGACCTCTCGTAGCGGATTACACCGCTCAGGGCCGTGGGGTTCGTCTGGAAATGGATCCTGGTTTGGAGTGGGTGCAACTGTATACGCCAGAAAATTTCCCCCGGGATACAACTCCTGCGGGAAGGGCCCTCGCAGTCGAGCCGATGAGTGCGCCGCCTAATGCCCTGCGAAGCGGGAATGGTCTCGTATCTCTTGCTCAGGGGCATTCCCAAACTTTTAGCCTGCTCTTGTCTGCCGTAGAAAAATAAAAATCGAGAAAGGTCAGCGATGGAAACAGCTGAATCCGTATTGAGGCTGGATGCCTCATGGGTGGACTACCTGTTGGTAGCCATTTACTTCCTATTCGTTTTGGGCATCGGCTGGGCGGCAAAGGCCCGGGTCTCAAACTCCATTGACTTCTTTTTATCTGGTAGGGGACTTCCGGCCTGGGTAACTGGGCTGGCCTTTGTCTCTGCCAACTTGGGTGCGGTGGAAATTATCGGTATGTCCGCCAACGGTGTGGAATACGGCTTCCAGACCATGCACTACTTCTGGATTGGCGCCGTACCGGCCATGGTTTTCCTCGGCATCGTGATGATGCCGTTTTACTACGGCTCCAAGGTGCGTTCGGTTCCGGAGTTCATGCGCAAGCGGTTTGGTAATGCGGCACACTTGGTGAATGCGATTTCCTTTGCCATCGCTCAGTTGCTCATTGCCGGCGTGAACCTCTACCTTCTAGCCACCATCGTAGAAGCCTTGCTGGGGTGGCAGATGTGGGTATCTCTGCTGGTAGCCGGAATTATCGTGCTGTCCTACATTACATTGGGTGGCCTGTCTGCAGCCATTTATAACGAGGTATTGCAATTCTTCGTCATCGTGGCTGCGCTCGCACCTTTGACGATTATCGGCCTCAACCGAGTCGGCGGATGGAGCGGCTTGAAAGATGCCGTTGCTGATGAATCGCACTTTCACACGTGGCCGGGCACGGAAATTTCCGGTTTCGAAAACCCCGTTTGGTCGGTCATCGGAATCGTCTTGGGTTTGGGCTTTGTGCTGTCTTTTGGTTACTGGACCACGAACTTCGTAGAAGTGCAGCGAGCAATGGCCTCAGATTCCATTTCCGCTGCGCGCAAGACCCCGATCATCGGTGCCTTCCCGAAGATGTTTATTCCATTCTTGGTGGTAATTCCGGGCATGGTGGCTTCAGTATCGGTTGCGGACCTGATGGAACAACGGGCTGAACCGAATGATGCCATCTTGTTGCTGATGCGTGATTTGCTGCCTAATGGCCTCCTGGGCGTGGCCATTGCGGGCTTGTTGGCATCCTTTATGGCCGGTATGGCCGCCAATATCTCTGCCTTTAACACAGTTATGTCTTATGACATCTGGCAAACGTATGTGGTTAAGGATCGTGAGGACGATTATTACCTCAAGTTTGGACGATGGGCTACGGTGGCGGCGACGGCGATTGCGATTTTCACCGCATTGTTGGCGCAAAACTTTGGCAATATCATGGATTACCTGCAAACGCTCTTTGGATTCTTTAATGCGCCGCTCTTCGCCACGTTCATCTTGGGCATGTTCTGGAAGCGAATGACCCCGCATGCCGGTTGGTCTGGGCTGGTTGCTGGTACGGCATCGGCCATCGTGTTCTGGTATATCGCTACTTTCACCGATGCCATCAATCTGCCAGGCCAGGGCACCGCGTTCGTGGCTGCCGGTGTCGCTTTCGTAGTGGACATCCTCGTTTCCATCATCGTCAGCATGTGTACCCAGCCCAAACCGGACAGCGAGCTCGTGGGCTTTGTTTCTTCCGTGACGCCGAAGGGCCACTTTGAGGACTACACCGAAAAGTCTTTGCCGTGGTACCAGCAAACTATCCCATTGGGCATTATCTGCCTCGCCATGGCCGTCGGCCTCAATATCATTTTCGCCTAAGGAGTAGCTTATGTCTGAAAAACAGCACGCAGGCGCATTCGACCTACGCAACGTGATTGGGGCCTTATTAGGCTTGTACGGCCTCATCCTCATCGCCTGTTATTTCTTCCTCGACCCAGGCATTAACCCAGAAACAGCCATGCCAAAAGAAGCAGCGGATAACTTGTGGGCAGGCCTCGGAATGCTTGCCGTAGCGGTACTATTCGCCCTTTGGGCCCGCCTTAAGCCCATCCGGATTCCAGGAGAAGAGTAATGGTTGATATCACCCATGCCACGCTTGCCGATGGCCGTGAGATCATCTACTTCGACGATAAACCTCACCCCGATCGCGTGCTTGACGATGCCCGCGATATCCCCGCCGTCGCCCCCGCCTCTGAAATGCGCCGCGACCCGTTGACCGGCGATTGGGTGGCTTTTGCCGCACACCGCATGAACAGAACCTTCATGCCGCCGGCAAATGAAAACCCTCTAGCCCCGACGCGGCCGGACCAACTGCCAACTGAGATTCCCAGCCCAAGCTATGACGTAGTGGTTTTTGAAAACCGCTTCCCCTCTTTTTCCACGGCCGCCACGATTGAGGAGCCAGATAAAGATGAGCTTATCGGTATGGTCCCGCGTTTGCCCGCCCATGCCCGTTGCGAGGTGGTGTGTTTTACCGAAGATCCAGCCCTTTCATTTCGGGATCTGGCTGAGTCCCGCATTCGCACGGTGATCGAGGCCTGGGCGCACCGCACCGCGGCACTTTCTGCCATCGATGGGGTCCAGCAGGTCTTTCCCTTTGAAAACCGCGGGGAAGAAATCGGGGTTACCCTCCAGCACCCGCATGGCCAGATTTATTCTTACCCATTCCTTTCCCCACGGTTGCGCTCGATTGTGGATTCGGTTCATGCCTATGATGGCGATCTTTTTCAGGATCTCCTCGATAGGGAACGGGAAGCAGGCAATCGCATTATTGCGGAGACTGAGCATTTCACTGTCCTTGTTCCAGCGGCTGCTAAGTGGCCGCTGGAGGCGATGGTGCTACCGAATGAGGGCGTCCCAGACTTTTCTGCGCTGAATGAGGAGCAACGCGCCGATTTAGCACCCCTGTTGAAAAAGCTCTATTCCGCAGTTGACCGCTTCTTTGAAGGTGTGGAAAAGACCCCATATATTGCTGGATGGACCCAAGCTCCGGTGGATCCGTCTATCCGCGAGGGGATCCGCATGCACCTGCAACTATTTTCGCTCATGCGCTCGCCGCATCGCATGAAGTACCTTGCCGGTTCTGAATCTGCACAGGGAGTGTGGATTAATGACACCACGCCGGAACGTATTGCCGCGCGATTCAAGGAGGTTTGGGATGCCTAAATGGTTTACTGCGCGCACGGACGAGGAACTCGCAACCGCTGCCCATCGGCTTTTCGTGGAGACTTTCGCTGAAGATGAGGCAGGTGCTGCTGCCCCTGAGCCGGTGGGGGTGTGGGCGGCTCCAGGGCGGGTAAACCTCATCGGCGAGCATATTGACTATGCCGGTGGCGCATCCATTCCTTTTGCCTTGGAACAAAATACGGCCGTAGCTGTGCGCCCGCGTACAGATGGCGCAATACGCATCGCTTCGGAATTCGATGGTTCCGTCGCTCAGGCCTGTGTTCCGCTTTCTAGCGTGCAACCGGGGCATCCTGTTGATTGGTCAGGCTACGTCGCTGGCACCATCTGGGCGGCGGTCGAGGCCGATTTATTGCAGTGCACTGGGCTCGATATCGCGATTGTATCGGACGTTCCTGTTGGTTCTGGTCTATCCAGTTCTGCAGCGTTGGAGTGCTCTATTGCCGTAGCAGCTTATGAACTCGACCATGGGTGTTTACCCGATGATGCTGCTAGAGCGCAGCTCGTCCAAGCCTGCATCCGTGCTGAAAATGAGGTGGTGGGCGCTTCCACCGGGGGACTGGATCAAAATGCCAGCCTCTTTGGGCAGCGCGGAAAGGCACTATTCCTCGATTTCGCTACCGGAGCCGTCGAACGCATCCCCTTCGATATCGCCTCTCAAGATTTGGTGCTGCTTATCGCAGATACTAATGCGCCCCACACGCTGTCTGATGGCCAATATGCCTCTCGCCGAGGTGTTATCGATGACGTGCAATCTGCGGCTGGGTGCGTTATCCGCGATATTCCGGATGCGATAGACTTCGCTGCGACCTTCGCCGAAAGGTCCTCGCACTCGGCCGAGCTTTACCGCAGGCGCGTGCGCCATGTGGTGGAGGAAACCGAGCGCACCTTGAGTGCTGCTTCCGCCTTATGCGCCTCCGATATGGACACATTTCGCCAACTGATGCGCGATAGCCATGTCTCGCTGCGGGATCTTTACGAGGTCACCACGCCCGAACTCGATTCTGCTTTTACCGCGGCGGGCGAGTTCGGTGCGCGCATGACTGGCGGTGGCTTTGGCGGCGCGGTTATTGCCTTAGTGGCGAAGGACGATGTGGATGCGACCGCGCATGCAATTGAAAAAGCAGCAGCAAAGCAGGGTTTTCCTACTCCGACCTTCGTGGTGGCCCAGCCTGGTGAGGGCGCGCGCCGATTACAATAAGCGTGCTGCGGCGGTAACCGTTACCGGGATTTTACCGCCTTGAGCGCCTTGCTGATCCCGCTTTGCAAAGTAGGCCGTGATTGCTTCATGGGGTGGGCAATGGCGCGCAGCCCCATATACGCAATCTGATCGGCGGCGCGATTGAGCGGATCCCCGGCATGGCCGAGCACCCGGCGGATATCCACCTCGCAATTGCCTTCTATGTCGCCCCAGGCCTGTTGGAATCGGGAGCGCGCGCCAGACGATACCCCTCGCCACGTGCGTCCCGGGCGGGCGGCCTTCGAGCCTTTCTTGTACAGGATGTGGTTGACCGCATCTAAAGCCGCAACAGAGTCGGATTCGATCACGGCCTTCGTCGCACCTACTTTGCGCAGGTACTTTAATGCGAGCGTGAGCGCTTCCAATTCCAGTTCATCCGTGCTGGCTTTCGTTTCGCGGGTGCGCAGGCGGTAGTCACCGTTGCCCGCCACGAAACACATCGAGCCCTTGAATACGGTATCGGAGGAGGCGTCGGTAGCGATGCGTACCACCGCGCCTGCCGGCCACGACGTCGTGTGCGAGAAGTTTGGCCACCATTTCGCCTCTGGCGTTTCGACTTGGTTGACTTCCTTCTTTTTCGGTGCCTCGCCCAGCTTGCGGGCCTTACGCGCGGTCAAGCCAGCTTGTTTGCGGCGTACGGAGCTCGCGCTTGCCGATGCCCGATTCTCCCCCGCAAAGCTCCCCGTCACCGTATAGCCGCGCTTTTCGAGTGCCGCTCGTAGCGCATTTTGCCTGCGCCCGGTGACAATCCAGGTGCGCCCGTCGATTCCGCGCAGGGCGCGCTGTAGTTCGCGTACTGCAACTTTGACGATATCGCCCTTTTTGATCTGGCCTTTGCGCACGAAGCGCGCCTGCTTGGTGTTGACCGCGATGACCCACCCCTCGATGGTTCCATCCTCCGCTGAATCCCAGCGCTCATCCCACAGGGCGATCGCCACATGGACCGGCGCAGACATCATGTCCTTGGTGATTTTGCGGGTGCCGTAGGTGCGCGATTGCGTGCCGGTAAGTGCTGAGAGCTCGAGGGGTTCCATTGGTTCTAGTAAATCACGCCCCATTCCAGCGGTGAGCTGCACGCGCCTGATGTGGACTCGATTCGTGACTGTTCGCGATAGTTCTAGGACTCGTTGCGGTCCGTCCCGCAAAAGCGCCGCAAATACCTGTGCAAAAGCCTCCTCAGGATGTTCCGCAACCGGCTGCTTAAAGGCCTCTTCAGGTTGCTCCTAAAAAGTGCAGGGTCCTATGCAACATTTGAAGAGAATTTGCGATATTTGAGGCACCATTTTGCTCAGTTATTGCAGTGGAGGTTGAACATAGGAGCCTGACCTTCCAACCCTGACCAAAGTGACTAACAATTTGACCTTCCGAAATAGATACTGCCGTCTGCTCCGTGCACCGTCACCCGTTCAATGCGAATCCCTTGCGGAAACCTCAGAATCTGACCATTTGGAGCAATACGCCGGGCAGTTTCTCGAGGAAGCCACGAAGATAAAAAGCATGTTAAATCATGAGTTAATTAATCTACGTTATGCAGGTTCAACTAGTCCTTACTATCCCGCGTTGTACAAGGGCGAATTAAAGCGAGTCGCTCCATGGATTGCAGTAAAAACGACGACGTGGGAAAGCTGGCCATGGCATAAGCAACAGCTTGCCCTTACTTTAGGAGCCGGCCTAAGTGCGCACCGAGCGTCATTGGTGGCTAAGTCAGCTGCGCGTATTTGGGGGATATGGGTGATTCCGCGGAGAAACGAAGTTGTTGAACTCGCTTCACCTTCAGGAAGTATCCCACCGAAAACGCAGTGGCCGCGAAAGTATTACCGAATGTCACGTATAGAGGAGACCTCGGTGGAAAGGTCTGGGGTTCGGGTAACGAATCCTGCGCGGACGTGCTTGGATATCGCCAGGCTACGTGGGTTTGCGGAAGGGCTTGTTGCAGTCGATTCTGCCTTGCGTGCGGGCCTGGTCTCGGTAGAAGAACTGAAAGAAACTCAGGCAGCAATGGCTCGGATGAAGGGGCCTATCCCCATGAAAATGGCAGTTAAGCATGCGTATGCAGGATCCGAATCACCGTACGAGTCGCTTTTGCGGGCGTTAATTATTGAAAGGATTCCCGCTGCCACTGTGTACCCACAATTTCGCGTATTGGGAAAGTACCGAGCCGACTTATGTATCGATGGATGGCTCATTATCGAGGTCGACGGGGATACCAAGTATGACGGCACCTATGGAAAACCGCCGGAAGCGGTGGTCAAAGAACAAATGCGTCGGCAACGCGAAATCGAAAACCAGCAATTTACGGTATTGAGGTTTGGGCCAAAAGAGCTGGTCAATGACCCAAATAGGGTAGTGGAGACAATAGTTGAATACTTGGGGCGAAAGGCGGGAAAAGTAGCGTAGATCACCCCCGAAGCACCCCTAGCTATAGATGTTGTTGAACAACCTCCGTAATAACAATTATGATGATGCGAATCACATTTAAGAGAGACCGGCGTCACGAAAGGTGAAACTAGTGAGTGCTGAAAAACAAGCTTCCGCCTCGGCACAGGCGGATGCGCAGGCGGATGCGAAAACCCCGCCCAAGGGCATTGGCGCCATGGCGGGCGCCATGTTCCTCATGGCTACCTCGGCCATTGGACCGGGCTTTTTGACCCAGACTTCGGTCTTTACCGTCCAGATGGGCGCTTCTTTTGCCTTCGCTATCGCGCTGTCCATCTTGGTAGACATCGCCATCCAGCTTAATGTGTGGCGCGTGCTCTGCGTGACGGGAATGCGTGCCAATACCTTGGGCAATACCGTCCTGCCCGGATTGGGCTGGGTGCTCGCAGGCTTCGTCTTTTTCGGCGGGGCGATTTTTAATATCGGGAATATCGCCGGCGCAGGTTTGGGCCTGAACGCGATGCTGGGCATCGATGCCCGCATCGGTGGCGTCATTGCGGCTGCGATTGCGGTGTTCATCTTCCTCTCCCGCCGTGCTGGAATGGCGTTGGACCGCCTCGTGGCCGCCTTGGGCGCGGTAATGATCCTGCTTATGTTGTATGTGGCCATCGTCAGCCAGCCGCCGGTAGGGGAGGCGCTTAAGAATACCGTCGCGCCGGGTGAAATCGATTTCTTCGTCATTACCACCATCATCGGCGGCACCGTCGGTGGCTATATCACTTTTGCCGGCGCGCACCGGTTGATCGATGCGGGCTTATCTGGCGTTGAAAACGTCAAGAACATTACGCGCACCTCCGTCAGCGGCATCATCGTCACCGGTATTATGCGCATGCTGCTCTTCTTGGCGGTATTGGGCGTGGTGGCTACCGGCGTCACGCTAAAAGAAAATAATACTGCCGCCGATGCCTTCTACCACGCGGCCGGTGAATTTGGCCTCCGCGCATTCGGCATGGTGCTCTTTGCTGCGGGCCTATCTTCCGTCATCGGTGCCGCTTATACCTCGGTATCCTTCGTGACCACCCAGAAAACCCCGGCCCGGACCCGCAATATCTTCACCGTCATCTTCATTACGGTCTGTACGGTCATTTTTGTAATAATCAACTCCGCGCCACAAAAGCTCTTGATCTTCGCCGGTGCGATTAACGGGCTCATCCTTCCCATCGGCTTCGCCCTGGTGATGTGGGTGGCTTGGCGCCGCAAGGATCTGCTGCAGGGCTATAAGTACCCAAAGTGGCTGCTTATCCTTGGCGGCCTGGCCTGGCTGCTTACCATTTTCATCGGCCTTCGCGCAGTCTCAGGAATCACAGCGATATGGGCATAATGCACACGCCAGAAGAGGTGCGCGAGTTCGCGCGCACCCACGAGATGACCACCACCGCCGGGCATGCGCGGGGTTACATGCAGGCCAACCTGCTCTCGCTGCCCAGCGCATACGCCTTCGACTTCCTGCTTTTTGCTCAGCGCAACCCCAAGCCGTGCCCCATCGTCGGTGTTCTGGAGGCGGGACAGTACACCTCTGATCTCCTGCCTGGCGGCGATATCCGCACCGATATCCCGGCCTATCGCATCTTTGAGTATGGTGAGCACACGGCCACGCTTGCTGATGCCACCTCCCATTACACCCCCGACATGGTCAGCTTCCTTATCGGATGTTCGTTTACCTTTGAAACGGCGTTGGTGGATGCGGGCATCGAGATCGCGCATATTAAACAGCAACGCAATGTGCCGATGTACCGGACGAATATTCCTACTACTCCTGCGGGCGTATTTTCCGGACCGATGGTGGTATCGATGCGCCCGATTCCGGCATCGCAGGTCTCCGATGCGGTGCGCATTACCTCCCGCTATCCGTCCGTGCATGGCGCGCCGGTGCACGTGGGGGATCCGGCGGCCATCGGTATCGCGGATTTAGCTCATCCAGACTTTGGTGATGCGGTGGATATTCCAGAAGGTTGCCTGCCCGTCTTTTGGGCGTGTGGGGTTACTCCGCAGGCCATCGTGATGGAATCAAAGCCAGAGCTGGCCATTTCCCATGCGCCGGGCAAGATGCTGGTGACCAATGCCCGCGATGCGGAGTACCTCATCCCATAGGCATATACCCCGCCGCTTAATTAGTCCGTGAAGGACAAGATGGTATCGCAAGTTTCTAAGAGGCTATCGCGCAAGTGTGTGGTGGCCTCTTCCCGTTTTCCATCCGCGATGAGCGTGGCCACATCAACGTTGCCTTGAATGTGCTCGGCGTGCAGCTGCGGGTAGCGCGGGATGACCAATAAAAAGGTAAGCCGCATGCGCGCGAGCAGGTTGCTCATCTGCTCATCCAAGGTAGCGGAACCTAGCCCTGCTACCAGTGCTTGGTGGAAGCGCTGGTTGATGGAGGAGACTTCCTGAGGCTTATTGCGCTTCGCGCACTCGAAGGCGGAGGAGGCGAGGGAGATGAGCGAGGGGGCATCGGCAAACGCGCCCCACCGCGCGGCGGACGGCTCGATGGCGGCGCGGGCGGCGAATAAATCGCGGATATAGGCGGAATCTGGGGTGGCGATGAAGACGCCGCGGTGAGGGATGCGCTCGACCAGGCGCTCGGCGGCGAGCGTGGTAAACGCCTCGCGGAGGGTATTGCGGGAGCAACCGAATTGCTCAGCCACCTTTACCTCACTGAGTTGCTCGCCGGGCTGAAAATTGCCGGCCGACATCTCTTGGCGCAAAGCGGTGGCGACGGACTGGGAAAGCATGACCCTTACCTTACTGAATGGGTGAGGCGTCAACGGCCATTCCGTATGACTTAAAGATCTAAAAGTTCTAAAGAGGCGGCGAAGTTCTAAAGGATCTAAACTGAAGTCATAGTTCTAAAGGATCTAAATGGAAGGTCTGTCAGAGTGATTCCGGATAAGAATCCTTTTCGCCCCAGTTTCGGCGCGTCGCCGGTGCAGTTGGCCGGGCGCGAATTTGAAATCAGCTCGTTTAACTATGGGCTGGTGGGCGGTGTGGGCAGCATGCAGCGCGCCTTGCTAGTCAGCGGTACGCGCGGGGTGGGAAAAACGGTACTTCTCAATGAGTTTGAAGAATCCGCGCGCCGCCTTGGGTGGGTAGTTATCCGCGCCTATGCGGATGCCCAGATGGTGACGCAGTTGCGCGATTCCACGATTCCGGAAGCCATCGAGGAGCTGGACTATACGGAGACTCCTGGCCGCAAGATCACGGGATTCTCGGTGGCGGGCGTGGGATCTGTGACGACGCAATTGCCCCACAACCAGGCCCAGCCCAGCCTGGTCTCGCGGCTGCGCAGCCTCCTGAAGTCCGCGCGTGCCCATGATGCGGGCGTCTTGTTGACGGTTGATGAGGTGCAAGCGGCCAGCGTGGATGAGCTTGCACAGCTCGCAACCGCCATCCAGGATCTCATTCGCGACGAATACGATATCGCCTTCGCCGCCGCGGGATTGACGTTTGGGGTAGAAGAGCTATTGGAGCATGAGGGCACCACCTTTTTGCGTCGCGCTCAAAGGCTGGATTTGGGGCTGCTTGATGATGCCACCGTGGCCGAATCTCTGCAGAGCACCGCTACCGCAGCTGGGCGCGGTTTCAGCGAGCACGCTTTAAAAGAGGCGACCGCATTGGTGCAGGGCTATCCGTACCTATTGCAGCTGGTCGGCGCTTTGGCGTGGACCCGTGCGGTACTCGATGGGGCGGATGCCATCGAGGAGCGTCACGTGTCCTCCATTGCGCGCGAGATTCCAGCGCATATGGGCAACCAGGTGCACAGGATTGCGTTGAAGAATGTTCCTGACGCCCAGCGCGCTTTTCTCAACGCCATGGCGGAGCTGGAAACCGAACACGGGGCTGATATTCCCACCGGTGCCATCGCGGCGCACCTGGGCAAGACTCCCAATGCCATTTCCATGGCCCGCAAGCTGCTATTAGAGCGCGATCTCATCGCTAGCCGCCGCTATGGAACCGTGCGTTTCCTCTTGCCCTACCTTGGCGAGTATTTGCGCGGCCAGGCGCCCAGGTAGGTGCGCGGGCCAACCGGCAGGCAGCACGCGCTAGTCGATGGTCGCAATCACCGTCGCGGAATCCAGGCGGTCGCCCTCTTCAGCAAGGATCTTGATGGTGCCGCCGCGCGGGGCCTTGATGGCAGATTCCATCTTCATGGCCTCGACCGTGGCGATGGAATCTCCTTCGGAGACGCTATCGCCATCGGATACATTCCAGGTCACGAGGTTGGCCTCGAAGGGGGAGGTGACCGCGTTATCGTCGGTAGATTGCGCCCCGGCCGTCGAGGGGGCGGTGGCATCAGAATCACCCGCGGCGCCCGCGCCAGCGCCGGCACCAGCACCAGCGAGGAAATCCATGGGCACGCCGATATTGACGAGCTTGCCGTCGATTTCTACCGCGACCGTCCGGCGCTTGGTGTAGATTGCCTCGACCTTGTCTACCTGGTTGGCGGCAGAAGGCCGGTAGTTGTGATCGAGCCAGTCAGTAAAGACGCCGATGTCGCTGGCACCGGCATCGGCCTCAGCGGAAGACGGGGTACCAACGAGCGCGGGTTCGTCCATCATGTCGCGGTGGAAGGGCAGCACGGTGCGCACGCCGGAGACGTCGAATTCGCGCAGCGCCTGCCGCGAACGGGCGAGGGCTACCTCGCGCGTGGGTCCCCAGACGATGAGCTTGGCGATGAGCGAGTCATAGTACGGCGGAATGATAGAACCCGAGCGGACAGCAGAATCGACGCGGATGCCGGGGCCAGTGGGTGGCTCGAATGAGACGATGGTGCCGGGGCAGGGGGCAAAGCCGTTGAGGATGTCCTCGGCATTGATGCGGAACTCGAAGGCGTGGCCGGTGGAGGCTGGATCCTCAGCGATGGAAAGGGGCTCGCCCGCGGCGATGCGGAATTGCTCAGCGATGATATCTGTGCCGGTAACCACCTCGGTCACGGGGTGTTCGACCTGGACGCGGGTATTGACTTCCAAGAAGGAGATGGTGCCATCCTCGGAAACGATGTACTCCACGGTGCCGGCTCCGGTATAGCCCACGTGGGAGCAGATGGAGCGGGCACCTTCGATGATGCCGGTGCGCTGGGCATCGGAAAGCGCGGGCGCCGGGGCCTCCTCGATGAGCTTTTGGAAGCGGCGCTGGGTGGAGCAATCGCGGGTGCCCAGCACGCGAACGTTGCCGTGGGTATCCGCCAGGACCTGCGCTTCTACGTGGCGCGGGTGCGTCAGGAACTTCTCCACGTAGCACTCGGCGCGGCCGAATGCCTCCATGGCCTCGCGCCCGGCGGAGTTGAAAGCGCCCTCGATCTCATCCATGGAGTCCACGACCTTGAGTCCGCGCCCGCCGCCGCCATAAGCGGCCTTGATGGCAATCGGCAGGCCGTGCTCCTCGGCAAAGGCGCGGGCCTCCTGCCAATCATCAATGGGATCGGAGGTGCCCGGAGCCAGGGGCGCGCCGACCTCTTCGGCCACGCGGCGGGCGGCAATCTTATCGCCCAAAAGCTCGATGGATTCCGGCGAGGGGCCGATCCAGATCATGCCGGCATCGGTGACGGTGCGGGCAAAGTCGGCGTTTTCGGAGAGGAAACCGTAGCCCGGGTGGATAGCATCCGCACCGGCGCGCACTGCAATATCCAGTAGCGCCGGGATATTCATATAGGTATCGGCGGCGGTATTGCCGGGCAGCGCATAGGCTTCATCGGCAACCTGGGTGTGCAGGGCGCCGGCGTCGGCCTCGGAATAAATGGCGATGGATTTAATGCCCAAGTCGCGGGCCACGCGGGCGATGCGCACGGCGATTTCGCCGCGGTTAGCAATGAGGACGGTTTTAATCTGCATTTTCTTCTCCAGTATTTAAAGCTTGGGGTGCCACGAGGCGGAAGGTCACGCGCGCGCCGGGCGGGAGCTGCGCGGCGATGTCGATATCTTCCTCCAGCACGGTGGCGATGACGGGGTAGCCGCCGGTGACCGCGTGGTCGCGCAGGAAGACCACCGGCTTGCCATTCGGCGGGATCTGGATGGAGCCGGCCACCATTCCCTCAGAGGGGAGCTCGCCGTCTTTCACGCGCTGCACGGTGATATCGGAAGTCTCTGCGCTGCCTTTAGCCCCGGAAAGCCGCAGGCCAACGCGGTTGGAATCAGAGGAAACGACCCATTCGGTATCCAGGAAGGTGGAGATATTATCGCCAAACCAGTCATCGCGCGGGCCCAGCACGCAGCGCAGCGTCGCGCGCGTTTTTCCGGCGGAGTCAGCGGATACGCGCAGGGGGTTGACCAATTGTGCATCCGTCATGCCGGTGGAGCGCGGCAGCACACCGATGACATCGCCGGTGGTGACGGGATCGGGGCCGAGGCCAGAAAGGACGTCGGTGGCAGAGGAGCCGAGCTCGGACTCGGCAATAATGCCGCCGCGAATGGCCACGTAATTGCGCATGCCCACCGTTGCGGCACCGACCGTCACTGTCTGGCCGGCGGTTACGAGCACCGGGCGGGCGAGGTGCACGGGCATCTCACCCAGGCGGACGCGGGCGATGGCACCGGTCACGCAGATGACGGTATCGGTCAGCGCGCGCAGCTTAATGCCACCGATATTTTCTAGCACCGTAGCTCCCCGCGGGTTGCCAACGGCAACATTCGCGGTTGCCGCGGCGGCGTGGTCGGCGGCACCGGAGGGTGTTACGCCCAAGTCACCTACGCCGGGGCGGCCAAGGTCTTGAAAAAGCGTGAGCAGGCCGGCATCGAGGACCTCCATACGGGGCAGGCGGGCCGGCGAACGCTTGGATTCCGCGCTGCGATCCACTAAGTCCGGCAGCTCGTCCACGGCGCGGTAGCGCACCCGGTCACCGGGCTGCACCAACGCGGGTGGGTTCGCGTGCGAATCCCACATCGGGGTATTGGTGGTGCCGAGCAGCTGCCAGCCACCTGGCGAAACGCGCGGGTAGACCGCGGAGAACTCACCCGCGATGCCTACGGCACCAGCCGGAACGGCCGTGCGCGGATCGGAGCGGCGTGGCACGGCCTTGGCTTGGGCCGGATCGGAAGGCGCGCAGTAAGTAAAGCCGGGGGCAAAGCCACCAAAGGCGGCGGTCCATTCGGTAGAGGTATGCCAGTCAATCAAGGCCTCGCGCGACATGCCGAGGAGCTCGGCGGCGGCGTCGACGTCTTCGCCATCGTAAAGCACGTCGATGTCGACCGTGCGCGCCTCTTTCGCGGTAGCGGCGGCAGGGGAGAAGTCCGTCAGAAACTCTGCGGCCGCGCGCGCGGAATTCGGCGCTTCAAAGGTGATGAGCAACGTGGTGGCAGCGGCGATGCAATCCACCTGGTTCTTCAGCGGTTTAGCGGACAGTGCCGCATGCCACGCCATGACCTGCTCAAGCCCGTCCAAATCAATGAGGAGGGCGCGGGTGCCAACGAAGTGAATATGCGGCATTAGATAAAGCTCCGAATGTCGATTCCTTCCGCGCTGAGGCGCTCGACCACACCGCGCAGCAGTTTCACGGAGCCCGGCGAGTCACCGTGGGTGCACACGGACTGGGCATCGACATCGAGCGTGGTGCCATCGATGGCGGTAATGGAGCCGGTTTGGGCGACTTCGAGCACGCGCTTGACGACATCCCCTTCATCCCCCATCACCGCATTGTCCTGCTTGCGTGAGACCAGCGTGCCATCGGGGTTGTAGTTGCGATCCGCGAAGGCCTCGCGGATGACGGTGAGGCCTTGTGATTCTGCAATATCGACGGCGAGGCCGCCTGGCAGCAGCATCACGGGGAGGTCACCGAAGGCCTTGATGCCTGCGATAACTCCCTTGGCTTGTGCCTCGTCCTTGACGATGGTGTTGTACATCGCGCCGTGCGGCTTCACATAAGACACCCGCGTGCCATTGGCGCGCGCCAGCGCATCGAGCGCACCAATTTGGTAGGTGACCTCGTCCGCGAGCTCCGCTGCGTTGTAGTCGATGAAGCGGCGGCCAAAACCGGCCGGATCGTTATAACCCACGTGTGCTCCGACCGTTACTCCCGCACGCGCCGCGGATTTAAGGGTCTGCGCAATGGAGTGCGGATCACCGGCGTGGAAGCCGGTGGCGACATTGGCGGAGGAGACCATCTCCAGCATCGCGGCATCATCGGCTACCGGGTTGCCGGCGGTGGTTTCACCCAAGTCCGCGTTGAGATCAATGTGGAGCGAAGCCATTCAACACCATCCTTAATTGTTGAACAATAAGTGTGGATCCAAGTGTAACCCGTGCCACTGCCATTTGTGAAGGCGGTTACTTTTTTGGGGGCGCGTATCCAGCCATCTGAATGCCCCCTCGGTGGTGATTTCTGGGAGTGTCCAAAGCGTTCGGGTTATTGTGCTGGCGGTGGGGTGCTTGCGAGGTGGCGGAGACCCCTAGCCTTGTTTCTCAATAAGTGGGACTAGTTGCCCGTCATATGGAATGGGAGTGTAAACTTTTCCTCGAAAGCGGCCTACACCCCTGGCCATTCTCCGCCATGCTCCACCCATGAGCAGTGGCATTCGATACCGCACGTGAGACTTCCGCTATGTCTTTACAAGCCGTAACTGTCATCGTTCTCATCGCCATCTTTCTGCTGGGGACGCTGCGCAATATTAACCTAGGAATACTTGGCTTAGCTGGCGCTTTTCTTGTTGGTTATAAGCTACCCGCTTTTAATGAGGGCGGCACGGATCCGCTCGATTCCATCTTCGCGGGCTTTCCCGTAGACCTCATGTTTGCCCTGATGGGGCTTACATATCTCTTTGGTTTTGCGCAGCACAACGGCACCATTTCCCTGTTGCTGAACTGGTGTATGCGGTTGGTGCGCGGTAACCGGGCGGTCATGCCGTGGATCTTCTTCGCCATTACCGGGGCCTTCATGTCCATCGGTGCCATCTTCTGCATCGGTGTCATTTCCCCTTTGGCGCTGCCCTTTGCTCGCCGCTATCGAATCAACCCGCTCATGATGGGCATGATGGTCTTCCACGGCGGCATGGCGGGATTGCTTTCACCGCTCAGCGTTTACGGCATTTTTGTTAACAGCACCATCCAGAATGCGGGACTCGAAGCATCGCAAACGCTGCTCTTTATTATCGCCATGCTCTTTAATGTATTCATGGGCCTCTTGGTCTATGTATTTTTAGGTGGGCGAAAACTCATCGGGCAACAGTGGGATTCGTCGATGGAAATCCATTCCGAGGGCGATCAAGGACAGGATACTTCCGCAAAAGTGCAGCCTTTCCAGTGGCTGACCCTTGCCGCGCTGGCCGCGCTGGCCATTGGGGCGGGAATTTTCAGCCTCGATATTGGTCTTCTCTCCATCATATTGGGAGCCATCCTGGCGGTGATTAAACCGGGCGAGTCGGTCAAGGCGCTCAATAACGTTTCTTGGGGGACGATCGTCCTGGTAGGCGGCATGGTGACCTATATTGAGATCCTTGAAGCCGCCGGTACCGTTGACTCCCTTTCGGGTGCCATAACCGCGCTTGGCGCGCCAGCCCTTGGGTTATTGCTCATGTGCTACCTTTCGGGAATCGTTTCGGCGCTTGCTTCCTCTATTGCCACCATCGGAATTGCAATGTCTATGGCCACGCCTTTCTTGACCGACGGCACCTTGCCGGTTGTTGGTACTGCAGCCGCCATCGCCATTTCCGCCACCGTCGTAGACGTGAGTCCCTTTTCTACGAATGGCGCAATGGTGCTTGCCAATGTCCATCCCGGGCACCGCGACCGTGTATTCAAACAGATGCTGATATACTCCGGCGTGGTCATCGCTCTCAGTCCGCTGTTGGCGTGGTTGCTGGTTTTCTTGCCGTTCTAAAGTGTTAGCGCTCTCACGGCCCGTTAGGCGCTTTATGCGCTTGGCGATGCCCCATTTGTGTCCTTCATCCGGTAAGAAATAGGACAAATTCCAGGCTTATGCCCAGCGTGTGAGTAAATTTTGAATGAAAACGACATATGTGATGTGTATTACTGTATGCTGCGATTTATTATGTTGAACTCACCCATAGGAGAACGTAATGTCCGTCGAAAACCCCGCTGGGAGACCGCAGCAAGATAGTACAAACACAGATACCAGAAATGCTGACCTTGATACGACACTGCTAACGAAAGGCAACGACAGCGATAGCGGTCAAGGCAGCAGTGAAAAGAAAGGAATGGTCGATAAATTCCTTTCTGGAGTGGAGTTTCTGGGCAATAGACTCCCCGAACCCTTTACGCTCTTTTTGATCCTCTTTCTCCTCACCGGTGTGGCTTCTTCCATCATGGCCTACCTCGATGTTTCTATTGAAGTTCCCGGATCAGAAGAAACTTTGAAGGTAAAGGGACTTTTTACCGGTGAAGGAATCACCTGGCTGACTACAAACCTCGGGGCAAACTACATCGGCTTTCCTCCGCTGGTTACCGTTCTTCCAATTCTGTTGGCAGTCGGAGTGGCAGAGCGCTCTGGCATGCTTTCTGCAGTCATTCGAAAGCTTTTCGGTTCTGCTAAAAAATGGGCGCTGCCTTATGCTGTGGGGCTCATTGGCGTCACAGCATCTATCATGGCCGACTCCGCCTTTGTGGTAGTCCCGCCATTGGCCGCAATGGTATTTAAGGTTGCGGGACGACACCCCGTGGCGGGTCTCATCGGCGGCTTTGCTGCGGTGGGCGCCGGTTATTCCACTGCTTTGGTCCCCACCTCTCTGGATGCCCTCTTTGCCGGCATTACCAATGCCGTGATGGACACGCTGCCAGGGATGGATTTTATCAGCGTGAATGCGGTATCAAATTACTTTTTCAATATCGCTTCTTCCATTGTATTGGGCATCTTGGCGGGATTTATTACCGATAAAATCATTGAGCCGCGCATGTGGCGCCAAAAGGTGCCAACCGAGGAACAGATTGATGAGAGCGAAGCGAAAGGCCGTGGTGATCGCGATTCTGAAGGAAACGAGCTCAAGGCAACATTGAGTGCGGTGGAAATGCGCGGCATGGTGGTGTCACTTATCGCCATGGTCATTTTAACCGCCGTGAGTTTTGTCTCGGTCTTGCCAGAATCATCGCCCTTCCGCAATGAGGGCGGTGGCTTTTTGCCAAAGTCCCCGCTATTGGACTCGATCGTGTTTATCGTCTTCGCCTACTTTTTGGTGATGGGTGTTTCCTATGGCGTGGTGGTCGGCACCGTAAAGAGCATTAAAGACCTCGTCGACATGATGGGCGGCGCCTTAAAGGACATGATGGGTTTTCTCATTCTTGCCTTTATCCTGGGCCAATTCGTCGCCCTATTTGCGTGGTCCGGCATAGGCACGTGGACGGCAGTTAAGGGAGCAGCATTCTTAGAAACCATCGGATTGAATGGTTTCGCAGCCATCTTGGCTTTTATTATTCTCGCATCTTGCCTGAACCTACTGATTATTTCTGGCTCAGCCATGTGGACTCTGATGGCAGCCGTGTTCGTTCCCATGTTTGCCCTTTTAGGGTATGAGCCGGCCTTCGTGCAGGCAGCTTTCCGAGTAGGGGATTCGGCCACGCAAATCATTACGCCGTTGAACCCTTATATGATTGTCATGTTGGGGCTCTTGCAACGATACGAACCACAGGCTGGTCTTGGCACACTCATGTCGCGGTTGATTCCCTATGTCATTCCGTTCTTTACCGCATGGGCTATTTTGCTGGCGATTTGGTTCTATGCGGATCTGCCATTGGGGCCGGGCAACTCCATCATGATTGAGGGATAAATATGTCACGACCATCTAGGCCATCTACCGCCTATGTTGACTCTGTGGGACAGGACATCGCGGCGAAGGTTGCTAAGGCGAAGCCGCCGGCGCCCTTCCACGAGACGTACGAGGGCCAGACTAGATACTGGCAGCAGTGCGCGGAGAGTGCTGATTCTTTCCGTGAGATACTTGCTCATATCGTGCACGACTTACATGCGCACCCAGAAACCGCTTTTGCAGAGCATCGGTCGATGGCAGTGTTGGCGGAAATAGTAGACAACCAAGGACATGAAACGGTCCGCCGCGCATATGGCGTAGACACCGCTTTTACTGCACAGGCCTGCAGTGACAACTTCGATCCGCAGGTTCATCCAACCGTGGCAATCATGGCCGAATACGATGCCCTGCCGGGCATCGGCCATGCGTGCGGGCATAATGTAATTGCGGCAGCGGGAGTGGGTGCCTTCCTCATCGCGGCGCGGGTGTTGGCGCGGTCGGACGTGGAGGGGCGCATCATTCTGCAGGGCACCCCGGCTGAAGAGGGCCATACCGGCAAGGAATACATGATTCGCGGCGGCAGCTTAGACGAGGTGGACGCGGCGATCATGGTGCACGGCTTCGGCTACGATATTGCGTCGCACGCGTGGGTGGGGCGCAGATCCGCCACGATTGAATTTCATGGCGTGGCGGCCCACGCCAGTTCGCAACCTTTTATGGGCCGCAATGCGCTCGATGCGGCGAACTTGGCGTATCAGGGAATGGGCTTGCTGCGACAGCAGATGCCGCCGTCGGACCGCCTTCACGCGATTATCTCTGCCGGTGGAAAGCGCCCGTCCATCATCCCAGAGCACGCCGCCGTGGAGGTGTACGTGCGCTCCCTAGGAACGCAGACGTTGCTCGATCTTTCCGGGAGAGTCGAGGAAATCGCGCAAGGGGCAGCCCTGATGGCGGGCTGTGGTGTGGAGATCCACTGGGATCCACATCCGATGTCCCTCCCAGTGCGCAATAACGAAACGCTTGCGGCGCGGTGGGCGCGCACGCAAGCCCAACGTGGACGTACGGCGTTGCCGGCCGGAACTGTGCCGGATACGTTTGCTGCCTCCACCGATTTTGGCAATGTCTCTCACTTGGTGCCGGGGATCCACCCGATGGTTAAGGTCTCGCCGGAAGAAGTGGCCCTGCATACCGAGGACTTTGCAAGGTGGGCCAATACGGAATCTGCGGTGGATGCCGCAGTAGATTCCGCTGCGGGCCTTGCCCAAGTAGCTATGGATTTCTTGGGAGATGCAGAATTGCGTGATCACGCCACCACCGAGTTTGCCCGCGCCGGCGGAAAGGTATCGGTAGAACAGCTCCTTTCCGGACAGACCGAGGGCAAGGCAGAAAACTAAGACTCCACGGCGGCTTGGGGCTCGACTTGGAGGACAGAGGAGATAATCCCTTCTGCTTCTTCGCGGGAGTTGGCCGCGTGCAGCTGGGTGCGAAAATCCTCCCTCATGATGGCGCGGGCGAGGGTGGACAGCAGCTTCAAGTGCTGTTTTCCGGCGTCATCGGGAACGGCGATGAGAAACGCTAAGGTCGTGGGCTCTTCGCGGCTTCCCCAGGTGACACCGCCCTCGGGAAGCCGGGCGAAGGCCAGAGTTGGTGCGGAAACGCCGGCGGAGCGAGCGTGCGGGATGGCCACGCCGTGGCCCACGCCGGTGGAGTGTTGGGCCTCGCGGTGAAGGGCGGCATCGGCAACCGCGGCGGCGTCGTTAATGCGGCCATCGGTGGCGGCGAGGGAAATGAGCGACTTGATGACGTCCTTTGGATCGGAACCGAGCGGTTCATCGAGGCTGATGGTGGAGGCATCGAGAAGTGGGAGCACGGTGGACTCCGCAGTGGCTTCGTCTGCTTCTGGGGAGCGTTGGGTCAGGCGAATGAGTAGGAGCATGAGCGCGGCACACACGGCAACGCCGCAGAGCATGGACAGGAAGAACCACGCCACTTGGTCCACCGCGCCGAGGACGGCGACGATCGGGCCGCCGTGCATGACATGATCTTGGACCCCGAACGCGCCCGCCATTGCACCGGCCACAGCACCACCGACGACGTTGGCCGGGATGACCTGCAGGGGACGCGCCGCCGCTAGGGGAATGGCGCCTTCGGTGATGCCGAAAAATCCCATGAATAGCGCGGCGATACCGGAATCGCTTTCCGCCTTATTGAACCAACCGCGGCGCAGGAGGGTGGCCACGCCCACTGCGAGCGGCGGAACCGCAATCGCGGCGGCGGCCATACCCATCGGGGCTGCATTTCCCGCGGCGATCATGCCGCCGCCAAACAGGAAGGCAGTCTTATTGAACGGCCCTCCCATATCGAAGGCGATCATCGCACCAATGATAAGACCCAGCACAATCGCAGACGAGCCCTGCAGCCCGCCGAGGTATTCGGTCATGGCCTCGAAAGCGGTGGCAATCGGCGCGCCGATGAAATAGATGAAGGCTAGGCCCACTATCAGCGTGGTAAAAATCGGGATGACGATAATCGGCCAAATCGGCGCGATGAACTTGTGCACCGGAATCTTCTTGATCGCGAGGGCCACGTAGCCGGAGAGAATACCGGTGACGATACCGCCCAAGAATCCGGCGCCAGCCTCGGACCCATACAGCGAGCCGGTCGTGGCGATGAGCCCTGTGATAAGCCCCGGCGCTAACCCCGGCCTATCCGCGATGCCGACGGCAATGTAACCAGACAAGACCGGCACCATCAGCGAAAAAGCCAGGCCGCCGAGCTCATTGAGCGTATTCCAGAAGCTATCTTCAGGTATCGACAGCCCCTCTGGCGTGGGTGTGCCGCCCAAGGACAGCGCCACGGCGATGAGCAATCCGCCGGTGACCACGAAAGGAATCATGTGGGAAACGCCATTCATCAGCGCCTTGTACATGGTCTGCCCAATACCGCGCAGCCCCGCATCTTCCGCAGCGTCCTCCGCCTCGCTTTCCGATGCCCCCTTATCCTCACCCTTCCACGCTGCTGCCTCCAAGGACTTGGTTAACAGCCGCTCTGGGTGCTTGATGGCCTCGTCCACACCGGTGGCCACCAAGCGCTTGCCGTGGAATCGGTCCTTCGCGATGGTCGTATCGGCACCGATAACAATCGAATCGGCTTCCTCGATGTCTTGTGTACTGAAGATGCCCTCCACGCCGATAGAACCGTGCGTTTCAATCTTGATGCGGTAGCCCAGCTTTTTGGCGGCGGCCTCCAAGTTCTCGGCGGCCATATACGTATGGGCGATACCCGTTGGGCACGCCGTTATGGCGAGAATGAAAGGCGAAGAATCTGATGTGCTCATACTCTTATTAAAGGCACCCGTGTAAACGAGCACAAGGAAAAGGGGAGGTTCTTTGCGCAGAGTCCGCTGTACGGGAGCCTATGCGCGGGGTCCAATGCGCAGTGCCCGGTGTACAACCTCTTCTGTGCAGGGTCCTATGCGCAACCTCCTATGCGCAACCTCCTCTGCGTCAATTGAAGGCGCGATGCGATTTTTGAGGGGCGACTTTGCTCAAATTGAGCATGGGACCTATAGCATCGCGGAGATCTCACCAGTGTTGACCGGCGGTACCCTAGAAACAGAACTAGAAACAGTACCGAAACCGCCCGTATCTTGGGCACACGAATGAATCGTGCCCACTTGAAATGAAGAAAGCCGCATCGTGAGTACAGCATCGCCGGATAATATCTTGCTCTACTTGCCAGAAAAGCAGGAAGAGCAGATTCGGGAGATCTTTGCAGGTCTTGCCGAGCGCGGATTCCCCGTGCAAAACCAGCGCCCGCATATTACGGTGACCTTCGCGCAGGAGATGGAGCCCCACGTTGTAGAGCTTGCCGCGGAGCTTTTACCGCCGGTCATTCCGGCGACGTTTCGGCGCGTGGGAAACGTCATCTTCGGCACGAAGAGGAAACGGACCGTGGCATGGTTATTAGAAACTAGCGATGAACTCGAAATGGCAGCGCGGAAGATTAGCGCCGCCAATCCCGAGGGCCGCGGACCGCGCTGGACGCCGCACCTGACGATGGGCCTGCGCTTACCGCGCGAGGATGTGGGCGGTTATTTAACCGCGATGGATGAGCTGACGTCCTCGCATTTCAAGGAACTTAACGCAGTAGAAGCTGCATATTGGCGCCCGCGCACGCAAGAAAAGACCGTGCTAGCGGGAGGCTAGCCAGCGCGAAATCGATTTAACGTATTGCGTATATACATCTAATACTCGCGGGATTGAATTGGAGACGATTCCCAAATCCACTTCAACGTATTGGTGAGTAATGACATTGCGCAAAGCCGCACTCTTATAAAAATCCTGCTCTAGGTCGGCGGGTAAAACGCCCGCGCGAATGAGATCTTCGAAACCGCGACGGCTACTAGAGTCCGCAACGTTTAAGGTCGTTGCCGCAATGTGTTGGTTAATATCTGTGGCAAGATCGATTACTTGCTGCAGCATGAAAAACACGGCATACATTTGTGAAAGGTCAGAGCGCAGTTCGTCCACGTCTGAATCCCGGTATTTTTCAAGCTCGCCAAGTATGCGCCGGAGGGAGACAAGCCTTTTGCGGATAGTGTCTGATTGGAAATCCCGTGGACTCATGACATTAAGCTCCTGAGCTCGAACTCGCGGCGATACGCCGTATTGATGTACTCCCGTGCCGCCATCATTTGCAGTGTTCCATACTTGGAATTGGACGGATCCACCAAGAGCTCGCACTTTTGCAGAGCTTCATGCTGCGCCACCGTGTCCGCGGTATCCAGGCACATGAGATCGATGCCCTCGCCATAGCGGGAGTAAAACGCCGTGGCAACGTCGAGCAGATTCGGCCGGTCAGCCTTCGCACGCGAGAAATCAACCGAATAGGCAAGGTCAACATCATTCGCGTTGGTGGCATCGACGTGCGCGCTGCCAAAAAGAACCAGCAGGTCAATGCCGGTATCCAAGCAGAATGACTCCAAGGAACCGTCATCGGCCTCAGCGCGCAACCGCGCGGCAAGCTGTGCTGGAGTACTCATAACCATCACCTTACCAACGCCGTCAGCAGCCAGAGACGCGCAGAATTGCGGTGTGCTTAAAGCAGCGCCTGAATCTCGCGGGCAACGCGCAAGACGGTGAGGTCCTGGCCCGGCTTGCCGATGACCTGCACCGCATCACCCACTCCCGTGGTCTCCGTCGTGCGCAGCGGGATAGTGATCGCCGGCCAGCCCAAGACATTGAATGGCTCGGTCCAGCGGCGCAGGCTAGCAGCGGAATCCGCAGTATTTTCTGCAGTGATGTCGTCCCACCTGATGGGGCCGGCGTCGAGGGTGGGGGTGAGGATGATGGGGGAGGCATCGACAAGCGTTAGTGCTTCCGTGCGCAACTCCTCTACCTGCTGCGCTGCAGCGTCGTAGTCTGCCTGAGTAATATCCTGCCCGCTGAGGACGCGTTCCAAGATGACATCCTGGTACTTATCCCGCTGGTCAAGGTAGGGCTGGTGGACGTCATAAGCCTCCTTGAGGCGCATCGGGGCGTAGAGCTTCGCGGTGGCAGCGATGGTGGATTCGAGCTGGGAGTAATCGAGGTCGTCCACGGCGGTGAACGTGGAATCCTGCAGCGCAGACAGTAGACCAGCAAAGCGCTCACCTTTGGTTTTCAGCGTAGAGACATCGATGGCGGATACGTTCTCGGCCGGAACCGGTTCTTCATCCACCGTGGCTAGCAGGGCCTGCTCGATGAGTTCGATGGAGCTGGCGAAGAAACCGATGCAATCGAAGCTCGGCGCGAAGGGGAAGACCCCATCGAGCGGGATGGTGCCGGTGGTGGGCTTAAATCCCAGCACGCCCTGGCTGGCGGCCGGGACGCGCACGGAACCGGCGCTATCGGAACCCACCGTGAGATCGAGCGCTCCGCACGCAACTAGCGCCGCCGACCCAGAGCTGGATCCGCCGCCGCAGACCTGCGGATCGCGAGGATTGATGACGCGGCCATACGCGGAGGCATCACCCAAGATGCCATAGGAAAATTCCTGCAGGTTGGCCTTGGCAACAGGAATCGCGCCGGCATCCATTAGCCGCTGTGCCACCGTGGCATTCTTGGTCGGAGCCGGTACCATATCCACGTTGGTGCCACAAGTCGTTGGCACCCCGGCGATATCAGCGATGTCTTTAAAGGCAATGGGCAATCCGTGCAGCGTAGGCGCGGTATCCACGGCGTCTTCATCAAAAGGAATGGTGGAAATCACCGCGTTAAATTCGTGCTGCGCTTGGGTCAGGCGGTCAGAAATTGTCGACATGGTGGGGCGAATTCCTTTCCACGACGGTTTATACCGTTTACGGGGTGAGTTGCTGCTTTCCAGGGTACAGCGGGTAAGCACGGAGGAAATGAAGCTGTGCCACACGATGAAACCGTGGCGGTCTTCACCGACCAAAAGTAGGCTCGAGACATGACGCGAAAAATTATTCTGGACTGCGATCCCGGCCACGATGATGCGGTGGCTTTGCTCCTGGCCATGGGTAACCCGGACATTGATATGCTGGGCATTACCACCGTCGGCGGCAACCAGACCTTGGACAAGGTCGCCCGCAATGCCCTCGTGGTCAAGGAAATCGCCGGTCACCTGGAGATTCCGGTCTACGCCGGCTGCGATCGCCCGCTCGTGCGCCCCGTAGAAGTTGCCGAGGCCATCCACGGCTCCACCGGCATGGACGTCAACGGCGTCGATCTTCCGGAGCCCAACACCGCGCTTGCCGATGCCCACGCCATCGACTTCATCATCGACACCATCATGGCCCACGAACCCGGCACCATTACCTTGGTCCCAACGGGTCCGTTGACCAATATCGCTATGGCGGCGCGTAAAGAGCCGCGCATCGTGGAGCGCGTCAAAGAGGTCGTGCTCATGGGCGGCGGCTACCACGAAGGCAATTGGTCCCCCGTTGCCGAATTCAATATCAAGATCGATCCTGAGGCAGCACATATTGTCTTCGAAGAGTCGTGGCCAGTCACCATGGTCGGGCTCGACCTTACCCACCAGGCACTAGCCACCGCCGAAGTCGAAGCTGAAATCAAGGCCTTGAATACGCCCGTCGCAGACTTTGTTGTCGGTCTCTTTGGTTTCTTCCGCGAGGCGTATCAGCAGAATCAAGGCTTCACGGATCCCCCGGTTCACGATCCGTGCACGGTGGCTTACCTCATCGATCCGAGCATTGTGCAAACCCGTAAGGCGCCCGTGCATGTCGAGCTCGCCGGCGCACTTACCACCGGCATGACCGTGACTGACTTACGTGAACCCGCCGACGATACCTGCCATACTCAGGTCGCTACCAAACTGGACCATGCGGGCTTTTGGCGGTTGGTTATTGACGCGTTGAAGAACCTAGCCTAAAAGTGGGCCTTTAGCCGCGTTATAGCCCTTGTACTGCTAGCTTCAGGGCATAACGCGGCCGCAGTCAGCTCTGTCCTCGTGGGGATTTATGAAAACTCGCTCAATCGGTGAATTAGCTTAGCGATTGAGCCGTTGATTATTTCCTGGTGAAGATAACTTCCACCCAGCATTTGAGACACTTTGATGTGCTGAGTTAGTACAGATAGGACTTGGTCGTCGCTCATCTCAGAGATCGCGGTGGACGAAGTGAATTCCGTGAGCTCTTTACCACCGAATGATGCTTGGGGATCCGTGACACTAAAGTCTTCAAAGTCCTTCATGAACTCATTGCGAAGGAACTCGGTGTTTTTGGGCGCCTCTTTTAACTCTTGTGCTTCAACCAGTTGATCATAGAACTTAGTGAGCTCTGCATATTTGCCTGAATTGTCGCTGGTATCTTGGCCTTCCGTGTTGTCTGCCCGACCTGCTTTAGATGCAGGGAAGGTAAATACAAGATCTTCAGGATCTATGTCGAGGCATTCGAAAAGGCTGCGAAGGAACCAGATTTTGGCAGAAGTGTTGTTTCCAACCTGAACATAGAGGCCTTCCTCAATCTTCCGGAAAGACCGAGCTTGTTCGGCGGCAGGCTTTTCAGTGCGAAGGAATTTCGAAGATTCTGCGAAAGAAAGAAGTTCAGTCCGGTGCTCGTGAAGTAAGTACTTCAGTACTGCTTCGACCATGTCAGCCCATGATTTAGTGGTCTTTCTAAAGTCGCCGAATTCAAATCCGCTAATTTTTCGACCACTGAATTCTTCACTTTCACCCATCGGTTCCTTTGGGAGCACTGCTTCTGGTGGGGCGAAGCTGGTTGACTTAGCTTTCCAGAAAGCTAGTGCTTTATCGGTAAGGTCCTCATTTCTCGCTTCAATCTGGGATAAGGACCAGTGATCGGATTCCCGCAGGAGCTCATTGAGGCGATACGGCGAGCTGTCGAAACCGTTTTCCATTGTTTTCTTGGTCGTAAAAGGAGAGTTCGAGTAGGAAGAGTTGTATCCGGTGACCGTGAGATTCCCAATTCGGTTTAACCATGACTCGTGAATTTCTTCGGCCCTGTCACCGAGCTCCTGGCGCCAAGCATCCGTAAGGGTCTGGGGCATGATGTGCTCGATAGAAATCCTGTTTTCAGCCAGTGCAGTGGAGACATCACGAATATCATTTGAATCACCATTTTCGAGGCAATCGAAAAGGTACTGCCGCCAGTATGCCCGAATATTGTAGAAGTCCTTGGTGGCAAAGGCTTCCTTGAACTCAGCATCGGTGGGGAAACGACCGCTTCCTGAGCGCCTATTGAGTTGATATATGACGATTGGCGCGAATGGGGTGCCGTCAGAGTGAAGCTTACTGATCTCCGCATACATAGTGGCGAAGATTTTATTGAGTGAATTGGTAGGGATGCCAGTGACAAATCGGCGGACGATATAGGACTCGATGGTGAGCAATACTTCGAGGAAGTCATCAGGCGTCGTCTTGGACTCATGGACGTCTCGAAGAAGCGGCATAAGGAACGGTAGAACCACAGCGCCCATAAATTCGTTCATGCGCTTTAGCTGTGTGTCCACTTCGTGGTAACCGGTATCGGATTCGCGTATTTCACGGAAATACTTGGAATAGGCAAATAAATCATCCAAGAGCTCTGTCATATTCGTCTTGCGCTTGGAAGCGAAAGATTTGAATGCCTCATAAACGTCTTGTTCGCGTGGGGTCTTGGTGGTGTACGTAGTGAGATACCAGCGAATGAAAGAGTCGGTCTGAAAGTTGCAGTTGTCTTCAATCGGATTCCAGCGTTCGTTATATAACCTTTCCTGTTGCGTAGAGTCCAAGCCCATGAGGACATAGTTGCGAATTTTGTCAGCTTCTTTAAGTTCCAAACCGGTGGAGTTTAAGCTTTCGAAGATGCGCTGGGGCTCGTCGTATTCCTCCAAATCCAAGTGCATTACTTCGAGGCGGCAGATCGCTTTCCAAACCTGGTCAGCGTCTAAAGGGGTAGAACGCAGCTTTTCTCGGAAGAAACGGTAGTTAGACGTTACATTCGATGAGTTGATGAATTCACTTTCAGGACCAAATAGTTTCTGATAAGCATTGTCATCGTCTTTTACAGGCTTAAGCTTGAAACGCGGGTTCTCCTTGTTTTGGCCGATTCGCAGGTAGTCAGAAATAATTTTCTCAGCAAGCGAGGGATCTTCACTCTGGATTTCGTCATCTCGGAGGGCATGAGCGAAAGCAAGCATGAGGATGCTGACGGTGGTAAGCCTCTGTTGGCCATCGATGACAATCCAATTCCAGGAATCTTGGTTCTTCCCGACTACCGCGCCGAAGAAGTGTTTCTTTCGGTCGCTAAGGATTATTTCCTCGAGATCGTCAAAAAGCCGGGCACATTGCTTGTGCTGCCAGTCGTAATTGCGCTGGTATACGGGGATGAGGAGACGGCGATTATTGCCATCATAAAGCGTATAGATTTCACGGATGCTGCCGCGCATGGGAGACCTTTCGCGAGAAGGAAATTAGGAGGACAAGGCTATATTAAATGACACCAATAGCGGCGGGAAGTGCCCGGGGGAGACGAAAGTTGCTAGGGCTACGCATAAAATCAAAAGGGAAGTACCCCGTTCCAAGGCCTTGGGGCCGTAAGTGTGGTGTAGCTATAGGCCGTAGCAGGGTTTGTATCGGTTTGTATTAATACGACTTTCGAGGGTGTTTTTGAATCAATCCTTGCTTTTCCCTGAAAGGAAGCACCTCGCAAAGGCCGCCGATTCTAATCACGTTGAGCCGACGGTCTATCTTGAAAAATCCCTCGCCTGACTTGATGTGGCAGATGCCAAAAGCTTTCGTTAATCAATTTTTTCAAACCAAGCAAATGCAATCTGCTGCGCCGACGGACCTAACCCCCCGACGTGTCCACTGTCCGGGGGTCAGGTCCATTTACGCACAATGGGCATCCTGTCCTACCAACAAGAGTTTCGTGGAAACTGGGTGCCCACTAACGAGGTAATCGCAGCGTGTGGTGGTAGTAATGGCATCCAGTCTGTTGACACTTTTGGTGTCATAAGTCACTCAATTCGGTGCTATAGTAAGAGCGTTATCCAAAAGTACGCAATTTTCCGGGCGCTTTCAGGATCTGGTTTTCTGTGAGGAGTAGGGAATGTCCCAGCCGTTGAGAAAGAAACAAACTGAAGCTGGTATCAGGGTAAAGGACTATGAAAAATATGGGGAAGTCTTTTATCTTCCGGATAATTTTGAGGTCGAGCAGCTTCCTGATTGGCGCATAGCCGTATTTAGTGTGACATTTCCACTGCATGAAGGAATATTTGCAGACTATGAAAACGAATTTTTTGATCCGACTGCAGAGTTGAGACGCAGACAAGGCAATGATGGAGCTTTCGGCGACGATCAGCTAACCAAAATTGAGAGGTTAGACGGGGCTTGTTGGAAGCAATTTCGAACTAAGGGGATCCGGCAATTTGTTATGCCTACACAGGATCCGAAAAAGAAACGTCATGACTTTGCTGATGAACGTTCCCAAGCTTGGTCTGTGCCACAGGTTCAAGAGGACCTGAGGGCCCCAAAAGACGACCTCAATAACGCGGGACGGGAATACCGGCATTATCTAGCATTCGAGCATGGTGACGAAGCACCAAAGGTATTCTATGAAAGTGCGTCTAGGCGGTATACGGATGTCGTAGGCGGCTCTGTCGGGGCAGAGTGGGCAGACCAAAGTGACCGCAATAAGCAGTCTTCAGAATTCGAAGAAAAACAACGTGCCGCTTTTTACTCGATAGATTTCACGAAAGCGCCCACATTTCGAGGTCAGGCCACTAAGTGGCGAACCTTTGGCTATCAAACGAGCCCGCGGGATAATGACAATCATGAGTACACGCTGAATTCCGAAGAACTTAAAGAGGAGTTCGGGTCGGTGATGCTGAAGTCACTGGACTTTTCGCAATTTGAAGACCCAGCCCCAATGGAAATTGGCGCCACCGATGAGGATAAAAGCGGGTCTCTAAATAGTTGCAAAAACCAAACGATGATTAATCGTTTCCTTACATTAACGGTAGTAGCGGAAAATGTTGACTCCGATTCATTGAACGCAATTTCTCGTGCGCTTAATAGACCTCGAAATACCGTATGGCTTGGAAAATCCGATTTTGAAGCCACATCACTCACAATTAATGACAATGAGTTGCTCCAAGCGTGTATGGAAGTTGTTTATGAAGCGTTTGTGCAAGCCGGGTTAATTACGCCATCTAAAGACAAGAAAAAGAAACTGATTACCAGGTCCTCAGTAATCGAACTAGGGATTCCACGAACTGGTAGCGCAGCTAATGCACATATTCCTCAAATGCAGCCAATACGTTCTGTGGTTGCCTTGCCTTATATCGATGAACCACGACTTCCAGACGTGTATAGAAAAATATTTGAGGTAGAAGGCGAGCAGCTTGACTCGCCTTCTAGCTCTGATCACCGCCAACCATCACAAGGGTGGTCTGCTAGACATATTTGGTCATGGATACTTGCAACTGGCACAGACAACTTTGTCGATGGCGTTCCAGATTTTTATGCCGAGCCACCGGAAGATAAGGTGGGGCAATTTTTATTTTGGGATACGATCTCTGAAGAGACCGGCGTCGCCTTTGTTAGAAAGGTAGCTCAAACGCGCGACGATTTGAAATATTTCGGTTTAGCGCATACCCGCTATGTGGATTTGATCATGCTGGTGATGCGGGCACATGTGAGTTTAGCTAAGCTCTCGGGAGCCCTACGGGAAATTGAATTTACTGACGTTATCAATGGTGGTGAGCGTTCAGAGAAAAAATATATGGAAAAACTGAATCTTCAGGTGAAAAAGTTTCAGAGCATCCAAGCACATTTTGTCCGCATAAGAGATCGCCTTTGGGTAGATGCGGTGCCAAAGTACCATACGGATACCCGCGTGATGCGATCGATTAGGAAAGCGACCGATCTCGATATTATTTATCGGGATATTGAAAATGAAATCACGTTAAGGCAAGACATTTATTCCAACATATATGAAGCACGAAGAAATGAGCATCAAGAAAAGGAGCATGAACGTTTTAATTTTTGGACTATTATTTTAGCTTTTCTGGCCGCAGTCTTAGCCGTACCAGGTTTCTTGGACATTTCTTCAGAAGAGCCTACTTCTCCACGGGGCGCGTTTATAATTTCTCTTGAGTGGGGCGCCGCATTAATGGTAGTCATGTTCATTTTGCAAAGGTTTTTGCAAAAATGCTGGCCCATTTTAAGGAATAAATGGGGAAAGTTTCGAGAGGGCTTTGGTTCGAAACGAGATTAGTTTGAGCTGGCATCTCGGCTGACTCAGCAATCCTTCTCTCGTGTCCAGCCGCTTTGCTACGCTTTCGAAGACCACCCAAGAGTGGGGTGGGTGAAGCTAAATTCCGTATCAAAGTTAGGTATTTTCATGTGTGCAAATGTATCGCCTGATGGGATCGATCGGTTCCTGTGGATCGACGTAGAAACCACGGGACTAGATGAACTCCGGTGCGAGCTACTTGAAGTCGCCGCGCTAGTTACTGATAGTCAGTTAAGGGAGATCGACGAAGGAGTAGATATTGTTATCCATGCTCCTCAAAGTTCCTTAGAACAGATGCCCAGGGTTGTGAAAGATATGCATACCACCTCTGGGCTCATCGGAGAAGTTCAACAGAGCTCAGTATCCCTGCGAGAAGCAGAACGAGCAGTGTTGGATTATATGGATAGGCATTTTGGCTCTGAAGAAAAAGTAATTATGGCCGGTAATTCCATTACCTTAGATAGGAATTTTCTGCGCCGCTTTATGCCGCAAGTAGATGAGCATCTCCATTATCGGATGATTGACGTTTCCACCCTTAAAGAACTAATGCGATTATGGTCTCCAGGAGGCTTCGCCAATGTTCCCCAAAAAGTATTCGCGCATCGTGCGCTAGGAGATATTCGCGAGTCTATTGATGAGCTGCGTTTTTACAGGAAATATTTCCTTACAGTGGAGAGCTGACACAGCAATGAGGCTGCCCGCAAATCGTGGACACGTAGTAGAGCTACCTAGTGATTAAGTAGCTACTTTTCTTCGTTCTTGGTTTGAGTGATGTGGTTCCCGAAGTAGACTGGGCTGACCGTCCCGGGTGCTTCAGTGCCGGCGCCGACGGTTGTAGACCACTTCAATCCAGTACGCCACAGCCTGACACGCTCTATAGATAACCTTCCTGGCCGCTGGAGGATGCTGCAAAAATGGCACGAATCTATCCCACGCATCCTCCCGGACCTGGTCAAGTCCGGTGGAGTGGTGTATCTGTCCTTTTTGAATCTGTGAATCGGTTGACAGTGTTGGGGTCCGGCTCAGGGTTGATGTCGGTTCATTAGGAGGCTGCTCCTCCTCGAGATTTGCATCCGCAAATCCACAGTTCGGGCTTTGCAACTCGAAGCGGATAAACTGAATAGAAGAGCTAACCCAAGGAGCCACCATGAACCAGAACAAATTCCGTCACGTCGTCGTCATGGGAGTCTCTGGCTCGGGCAAGACAACGGTGGGGGAGGCGCTGTCGCCGCTGGTTGGGCTAGAGTACCGCGATGGCGATGATATGCATCCGCAGGCGAATATCGACAAGATGGCCTCTGGGACGCCGCTGAGTGATGAGGACCGGGAGCCGTGGCTCAAACAAATCGGTCGGTGGCTGGCGGAAAGACCGGAAGGTGCGATGGTGGGGTGCAGCGCGTTGAAGCGAAAGTACAGGGATCTGATTAGAAAGTACTGCCCAGGCGTGGCATTTGTGCACGTACACGGTGACTTTGATGTGTTGTATGAACGGATGCAACACCGGCCGGGACACTTCATGCCAGCGTCGCTGTTGCAGTCGCAGTTCGATACCTTGGAGCCGCTGGAAGAGGACGAAACTGGCCGCGTCTTCGATGTGACGCGGCCAGTAGAGGAGATTGCTAAAGACGCTGCTGCCTGGATAAATGCCGGTGCCTAAAAGACTGCAGCCGCGCCGTAGAGGACGAGGACGAGTGCGAAGCCGATGACGGAGATGAGCATCTGATTAACGGTCCACGTCTTCAGAGTTGTCATCGTGTCCATGCCCATCAGGCGGCCGACGAGCCAGAAGCCGGAATCGTTGACGTGGGAGCCGAAGACCGAACCAGCGGCGGTGGCCACAACGATGAGTGCGAGTTGGAGCTCGTTGAAACCGCCAGCTTCCACGGCGGGGACCATCAGTGCAGCAGCCGTGGTGAGCGCTACGGTGGCTGAACCTTGTGCCAGGCGGAGGGCTACGGCGATGAGATAGCAGGCCAGGATGACAGGGATGCCGAGGCCGGAGAGGGAATCGGCAAGCGCATCGCCAATGCCGGAAGTGCGGAGCACGCCGCCGAACATGCCGCCCGCGCCGGTGATGAGCACGACGGAACAGATAGGGCCAAGCGAGGAGTCAACGAGCTTTTCCAGCGCCGTCTTTTCCACGCCGCGGCGCAGACCGAGGACTACCAGTGCGATAAGCACCGTAATCAGCAATGCGATTGGAGTTTGGCCGAGCATGACGAAGAACCTGACCCACGTGGCATCGGCGTCGATGGTGCCGTAGGAAGCTAGGGCGTTGAGCCCGGTATTGAAGAAAATGAGCACCATCGGGATGAGCAAAATGGAAACTACTGTGGTGGCGGAGGCTGGTTTTAAGGGTTGTTCTTCCTCATTAACGATGGGCCCGGCGATGGCGTCAGTGACCTTGAAAGGGAACTTCTTTCCAGCAAAAAGTCTGAAGCGGTAGCCGGAGATGTACCAGGTAGGCAGAGCCAGTAGCAGGCCGACGAGCAGCACCAAGCCGAGGTCGGCGCCGTAGAATTCACTGGCGGCGACAGGACCGGGGGTGCGGTGGCATGTAGACATGCATGACAGAGAATGCGCCGGCGGCCGGCAGGCCAAAGGCAAGGACCGGGCCATTCAAGCGGCGGGCGACGGCAAAGATAACCGGAAGCATCACGATAAGCCCAGCATCGAAGAAGATTGGAAAGCCCATAATCAGCGAGGCAATGCCGAGTGCAAGGGGCGCTTTATTTTCGCCGAAGCGGCGCACCATGGCGTCGGCAAGCGACTGGGCACCGCCGGAAGCCTCCACGAGCCGGCCGATCATGGCGCCGAGGCCCACCAGAAGCGCCACCGAGCCAAGGGTGGAGCTGAAGCTTTCCGTCATCGTAGGGACGATGCCTTCCAGTGGTATGCCAGCCGCAAGTGCTGTCAGCGCGGAGACCACCAGCAGAGTGAGAAAAGCGTGGAGCTTGAAATATATGACCAGTACCAAAATCACAGCGACCGCAGCGACCGCAATCCCTAGCAGCGGACCAGTTGACAATGTGGGTTCCCACGTCTCCATAGAAAAAGCTCCTTTTCTTGTGCAAACCTTTGAATATGGGCAACGTTAGCAGTAGCTCTGCTAGCCGATGTCCACATTCACCAACGCGGCTTATCTACCGCCCCGAAACTGGACATATAAAAATCCCCTGGTCCTCGTTGAGAACCAGGGGAGGAGCCGAGGCGAGCTTAGTCGAACTGGCCTTGGATAATGGCGGCCGCATCAAGCGGTGTTACGTGATAGGAGATCGGGTTCTGGTTGGAACCTGCCATAAGTGCGCCGGCGCAGGAGTGTCCCGCGCCCATCATGTGGCCTAGCTCGTGAGCGATGGTGCCTTGGAGAGCCTCAGGGTAAGTAGCATTGGGCATCTTGATGGAGACTAATTTGTGATCCGGGTAAGCCGAGCCTTGGACGTAGCCGCGAGGATCTGGATTGTAGATGATGGAAATGGTGTCATCATCAGCTTCGGAAGGCTTTACTTCCTTAAGGGAAGCCTTCCCCTCGAGAGCCTCGTTCCACTCGGCAACGGCGGCGTCTAGCTGCTTGCGGTAGGGGAAGTTATCCGCCACTTTGTACTTCAGTACGCCATCGCTGAAATAAGGTTTTACAGAGTCCTCATCGTGGAGGATGGAAGGATCTGGGACCGGTTTCCCTTCGTTAGCCAGTTTGGTGATGGCCTTGCAGGTTCCAGGATCGATGATGGAACGTACTGGGTCGCTCTTTGCGTTCGCGGCCGGCGCGGCGATAGTACCGAGAATGGCGGTGGTGGCAAGGGCGGTGACAGATAGCTTCTTCAGAGAGCGCATCGGCAGTTAGTGACCTTTCGATTGGCTTATCGTTCGTGGAGTGCAGTTTGCCTTAGCAATATCCGCGGAAAAGAATTGCGTGGATGCCTCAGGCAAGCGAGTAATAATCAATTTTTACTACACCGGCCAAAGTAGAAATTTACATTGTTAACTTCGCTTTGTCGACTCTAATTTAGACGCTCACCAGTAGTAGAGCTAAATAGGTGGACACGGTCAGGATCAGGAGAGACGTGGAAAGTATCACCAATTGCGTAATCACGGCGAGCGCTTACCAACATGCCAGTTTGTCCGCCCATTCGGGTCGTCGACTGTAGATTTTCGTCCGAGTTCGCTAAGTCACCATAGAGGTAGGTTTGATTGCCGAGTTCTTCAACGTGTTTAACGGTGAATTCCGCACCTTCCTCTGTGTGCACCCAATCTTCGGGGCGAACGCCAACGGTAACGGATTGCGCACCATCGAAGTTGTAATTCGCCAAGTTGATGCGAGTCGACCCCAGGGTAAGCCGGCTAGAGGTGTGTGCGAGGTTGTAGATATTCATGGCAGGGGAGCCGATGAACCCAGCAACGAAGACGTTCTGGGGGCGGTCGTAGATTTCACGAGTGGTATCTACTTGTTGTAGGACACCTGCATTAAGCACCGCGACGCGGTCACCCATGGTCATTGCTTCGGTTTGGTCGTGGGTCACGTACACCGTGGTAGTGCCAAGGCGGCGTTGCAAATTCGAAATCTGCGCGCGGGTGGATACGCGCAGTTTTGCATCCAAGTTGGACAATGGTTCGTCCATGCAGAATACAGCTGGTTCGCGCACGATGGCGCGGCCCATCGCTACGCGCTGGCGCTGGCCGCCTGACAGATTCGCGGGCTTTCGGTCAAGCAAATCCTCCATCTGCAAAATTTTCGCGGCTTCTTGCACCCGTGTCTTAATCTGGTCCTTGGGTACTTTCCGGTTCTCCAAAGCGAAGGACATATTCTGCGCGACCGACATATTCGGGTACAGGGCGTAGTTTTGAAAGACCATGGCTACGTCACGATCTGATGGGCTGACTCCAGTGACGTCTTTTCCGCCGATCCGAATGGAACCTCGGTCTGTCGGCTCAAGGCCAGCGAGCATTCGTAGGCTGGTGGATTTTCCGCAGCCAGAAGGCCCGACGAGAACCAAAAACTCGCCATCGGAAATATCTAGATTAAGACGGTCAACTGCGGGGCGCTCCGCGTCTTTGGAATAGATGCGGCTTGCACCATCAAATGTGACAGTAGCCATGGTGTTACCTTTCAGATACTAAGGAGAATTGGCAAGATTAGCCGTTAATGGCGGGCTTTACCTGGTTGTCATAAATGGATTGCAGAGTCTTTTCTAGATCCGTGAGCACCTTGGTGACATCGTCGCGGTTGGTGACGATCTTCTCAAAGGCACCACCAATCTCCTGATCTGCACCAGGGAGGAATACACGGGCGTTGTCCTGTGGGCGAGTTTCTGGAAGCTGCTTGATAGCAGTCTCGAAATTCGGGTTCTCTTCCATGAACTTCTTCTGATCCTCGTTGTCGGCAGCAGAAGAGCGGACTGGCATATAACCCACATTTTGGGACCAATACGAGGTGTTTTCCTCGTTCGTGATGAAATCAATCAGCTTGATGGCTGCCACCTGGCGGTTCTTGCTAATACCGGAAGGAATGGCGAGGCCTGCACCTCCGGTGGGGCAAGCGCCGTCTTCCTTTGGATTGGGAAGGAATGCGGTTCCTAACTCGAAGTCAGCGGTATCAGAGATACCTGCGAGATCGCCTGTGGATAGGACAGTGGCTGCAGCGCGTCCGGTGCCGAATTCCATAGCCATGTCATTGCCCATGTAGGAGTAGCCATTCTTGCTATCGGTAACATCCTTGAGCCATTCCACAGCCTCGATGGTTTTGTCATCAGTGAACTTCAAATCCCATTCATCGGAGTAGGCGCCGCCCTTAGACCACAAGGGGCCTTGGAAAATCCATCCCAAGTAGCCGACTGCATCGCCCCAGCCAAAGGGCTTCATCTTAGAATCCGCGCTGGCGAGCTTTTTAGACCACTCATCCATTTCGTCCCAAGACTCCGGTCCACGGTCTGGCAAGCCAGCCTTCTTCCATGCGTCCTTGTTGTAGTAGAACAGGGGAGTTGACCGGGCAAAGGGAAGCGCGAAGTGGCCGCCGTCGTAGTTATAGTCCTCATAGAGCGGCTGGACATAGGTCGAGAGGTCAATATCGGCTTCTTTGGCTAGATCATCAACATTGGCAATCTGCCCATTGATAGCGAAGTTGTACCACCACACATCAGACAGAACCACGATGTCTGGAAGATCAGAGCCGGTAAGTGCAGCATTAAACTTTTGCGCTGCCTCTTCGTAGTTCTTTCCAGCGTCAACAAGGTTGACCTTGATGTCAGGGTTTTCCTTCTCGAAGCGAGAGATGATTTCCTTTTCGATGTCCTTTGAGGAAGCCGGGTGGTTGGACCACCACGTCAATTCCGTGACCTCGCCACCATCGCCACCGTCGCTACTGCCCTGGGAACTGGTAGATGAGGTGCCAGCACAAGCGGCAAGAAATGAAGCGGTAGAAGCAGTGGAGGCTAGCGCGAGAAACTTACGGCGAAGCATGGGTATCTCCTTAAATTGAAGTCAGATTGAGAAGAATAGGGCGACAACGGCGAGCGTGATAAGGATAGAAGCCTTCTAACCTTTTACGGCGCCAGTGGTGAGACCTTGAATCATGTATTTCTGCAGGCCAAGGAAAATGACGACCATCGGGAGAATGGTTAGAACGGTTGCGGCCATTACTGGTCCCCAGTTAGTAACGCCATCGTTGTTTTGCAGCATGGTCAGACCCACCTGCAGGGGAGCAACCCGTTCTGTATCCGCCATCAGGAATGGCCACAAGTAGGTATTCCATTCGTTTACTAGGGTGATCACGGAAAAAGCTGTCAATGTTGGCCAAGAAACGGGAAGAAGCACCTTGGTGAGCAAGCGAATGGGGCCGGCGCCGTCCATGCGAGCAGCTTCCACAAGCTCATAAGGCAAGGACAGGAAGTGATTGCGCATGAGGAAGGTGCCGAATGCAACACCAGCCAGCGGGACGATGATGCCGACAAAGGTATTACGCCAGCCCAAGGAATTGACCAAGGCGTAGTTGGAAATCACCGTGATTTCTGCGGGGACCATCAGGGAAGAAATCACCACGATGAACACTAGATTGCGTCCTGGGAAGCGAAGGATAGATAACGCGTAGGCGGAGACGACACCAAGCACAATCTTTATAGCGGATAGCACCGCGGTAATGAAGACTGAGTTACGCAGGTAGGTCCAGAAAGGGACGCGCGTTGTGGCATCTGCGTAATTTTTGGTTTCCCACGTCGGCGGTAGCCAGTTAACTGGGTCGGTGTAAATATCACCTCTGGCCTTGAATGAGGTCATTAAGATCCAGAACAACGGCAGTCCCACGAGTAGGAGGACGAGGATAATTCCTACGTACCCACCGATGAGTTTGGCACGCCTTGCTACAGGGGAAGAGTCTGTGATCATGTGAAGATTTGAATCAGCCATAGGGTGGGTTAACCTCGCTTATCCATGATGCGGACCTGAATCAACGTAACGACGAGCAGGATGAGGAATAGGATTGTCGCAGCAGTGGCGCCGTAACCAGCACGGAAGTTGACAAAGGTTTCGTTATAAATCTGAAAAACCAGGGTCTGGGTGCCGTTTCCTTGAGGGCCGCCCCGGGTCATGACGTTGATGATGTCGAAGACCTGCACAGAGTTGAGCAGTACCGTAATGGAAAGGAAGAAGGTGGTATTGCGCAGTTGCGGCATTGTCACGCGCCAGAATTTGCGCCAACGGCCTGTTCCATCAATGGCGGCAGCTTCGTCTAATTCCTTATCTAGGCCCTGTAGGGCAGCCAAGTAGATGACAAACGTATAACCCAAGTTCTTCCACACGAATGTAAATGTCACCATGAACAACGCCCAGCCAGGCACGGCATAAAAGTTTGGAGAACTAATGCCAAACCATCCGAGGATTTCTTGAATCAACCCAAAGTTGGGGTCGAATACGAACTGGAAGGCGATACCGATTGCGGCACCGGAGATGGCGTAGGGCGCGAAGACCACCGAGCGTGCGAAGTTGCGGCCCCTGATCTTTTGATTGAGAAGTAGCGCAAGCGCGAGCCCAATAACCATGGAGCCGATGACCGCGAAAAAGGTGAAAATGACGGTATTAAAGACGATCGTCTTTGTATCGGCGCGCGTGAACCACTCCACGTAATTATCAAAACCAACAAAAGTGGAGCTTGAACTAGAAATATTCCAGTTAAAAAAGGAAAGCCGAATATTATCCAGTAGTGGCCGGTAGGTAAAAATGGCCAGCAAGATGAGGTTGGGCGCCAAAAGTACGGCAGCCAGCAACCATTCCTTATGTCGGCTCTTTGTAGCCTTTCGCACGAGCTCCGATGAATTATCGTTGCTCGGGCAGGTGGCCGTGGCAGTCGCGATGCCGTTCTTAGCGCCGGCGTGGTCATCCCTGAGAGTCACCCAGCCAACGTAAACCGCGTAGATTACGGGGTGTTTCACATAATGGAAACTTTTGATGAATTAAAAGCGTCGAGTTCGTAAAGGCTGGGGGGCTATTGCGAACGCGATGGAAAACAACTCCAGCGCCCGGGCCTCAGTGAAGGGCCGCAGGGCGCTGGAGCTGGTTCTCTCTATCTCTCTTGCGCTCTCTCGAACGCTAAGGAAAGTATGGCGCTAGACCCTGTTATGGGCATTGAAGAAAGCTGAAATTTTCCTGGAAGTTAGTGGAGGCTAAGAAGGCCGCGAGGGAGGCGCACGGTGCGCTAGTCTGGGAGGTAGAAGAAATAGCCAAAATGTGGGTGGAAGCTGGGGCAATGGCCGCCGAGAAGTGGCCTGGATCGCAGCTTTCCCGCGAGGTAGAGGTGGAAGATTTGTCGTCTCAGAATGATCCGAATTTTCACCGGCAGATGGGCGTGGAAGCTGACGTCGTCTTGCGCGTCGGAATGATGCTGATGGGGGCGGGCACATCGGGCTATCGCGTCCTGCGCGGTATGAAGCGCAGCGCCCGGGCACTGGGATTTGATCATTTGGACGCAAACGTGGGCCTGACGCAGATCACCTGTACTTTTCACCGGGGCGATTCCTTTCGCACGGTGATTGCGCGCACGCATTCGCCGGCCGTTGATGCTTCCCGCATTGAGGCATTGGAGGACCTCACCCATAATCACCTGTATTCCGGCATTACCGCGGAAGAGCTTTCGGGGATGCTCGATTCCATTGAAAGCGATGTGAAAAAGCGCTGGAGCGTTTGGGTCCTATCCACGGCGGCCGCGGTCGCGTGCGCGGCGTTCGCTTACCTGAATTTCTTCCCAGTGCAAGCGGTAGGGCTCGTGGCGCTGGCGGCATTCGTGGGGCAATTTGTGCGCTATGAGGTGCTTCACCAGCACGTGCACCAAATCGGCGGGATCATCGCTGGTGGCGCGGCAGCCAGCGTCACGTTCTTTGTCCTCATCGAGCTCCTCGGATTTGCTGGGGTGGTAGAGCCGAGCGAGCTGTCCTCAGGCTATGTCGCAGCGGTGCTCTTTTTGATTCCGGGGTTCCCGCTCTTTTCGGCCCTGATCGATATTGCGCGCTTTGATTTTGATGCGGGCATCGCCAGGCTGGGCTATGCGTTCACGGTCATCTTTACCGCTACGTTTACCGTCTCCATGGTCAGTTGGCTAACGGATCTCAGCCCAGATCCGCCGGTTCCCGCCCCGGATACGCGGTGGTACCTGCTGGCGTTTGTTGCCAGTTTCTTCGGCATCGCCGGCTTTGCCTTCCTCTTTAATTCCTCGCGCCGCATGGTGCTGGTGGCTGCAAGTGTGGGAACCGTGGCCAACGCGGTGCGCCTTGGCCTCCTTGAGCTGGGCACGACCATCTACTTTGCAGCGTTTATCGGCGGGCTCATTATCGGGCTCTTGGGCGCGGTGGCCTCGCAAAAGGCGCGGTTGCCGCGCATTACCACCACCGTGCCGGCCGCCGTCATCATGATCCCCGGGGTGACGATGTTCCGCGCGGTCTACTACCTCAACGATAGCCAGATGGATCAAGCGGTGGCGAATGTAGCCACGGGCTTGATGGTGGTAGGCGCCATCGGTGCTGGAATGGTATTTGCCCGGCTGCTGACGGACCGCGATTGGGCGCTGGGACGCCTTATTGATTTCGATAAGGAAATCCCGCGGAAAAAGCCCTCTTAGTTCGGGTGGTCTAGCAGTGGGGCGGCCAGAGGCAGCAGGCAGTAGCGGCACCCCACAACGCAGAACCAGTAAAACGCCAGCGGCACCCGGTTCCTTTCGGTTCCGAGTGCCGCTGGCGTCTCTCTCTACAAGGGTGTTTCCATGTATCGGTTTTCACCGCCCTCTGGAAACTGAGGGGTTCTCTCTATCTCTCTCGTATGCGCTCTCTCAAACGCATGATTTAAGTATGGGGCACGCGGCTGGGCTCGCCATGGAATCTGCCTGAAAGGTTGCTGCTAAGTGCTGTGAGTTGGGTGGGGAAGGGAGGCATCGGCAGGCAAAGCTTGTAGACGAGTCTATAAAGGCAGGTAAAAGTGATCTAAACCATAGAAATTTCTGTAGGCTCGTCGCTATGGGTGCAGACCATGCTGCGCCATTTTTGCGAATGAAGCTCAACAGAAACGAGGTGAGGAGCATGGCTCCTCTGATAGCCCCACCGCCAGCGAGCGATGAATCTGCCCCAGCGGATGTGGACGTTCCTGGCACTTCACACGAACAGCGCGTTTCCGCTATCAAGGCCGCATTCATCGGCACGTTTATTGAGTGGTTCGATTATGCGGCCTATATCTATATGTCCGCGATTATCTCGCGCGTCTTCTTCCCAGAAATGGAAGGCCGCCGCGCGCTGATTTTGACCTTTGCGCTCTTCGCGCTGTCATTCTTAGTGCGCCCCATCGGGGGAATCGTGTGGGGTCATATTGGTGATAGGCACGGCCGCATCCACACGTTGACCTATTCCATCGTGTTGATGTCAATGGCGACCGCCTGCATCGGTTTATTGCCTGGGTATGCCACCATCGGCTTTGCCGCCACGCTCTTGCTCCTTATGTGTCGCATGGTGCAAGGCTTTTCCGCCGCCGGTGAATACGCCGGCGCCGCCACGCACCTGGCTGAGATTGCCCCACCCGGAAAACGCGGCATTTATGCTGCGGTAGTGCCCTCGGCAACCGCATCCGGGCTGCTCTTGGGCTCGCTCATCGCGGCCTTCCTTACCGGCGTGCTGGATGATGGTGCCCTGCATTCCTGGGGCTGGCGCGTGCCCTTCCTAGTGGCGCTGCCGCTGGGCTTGTACGGGCTGTGGATCCGCCGCCACACAGAGGAATCCACTCGCTTTGAAAAGCACGCGGACACCGAGCTTTCGCCCCTGCGTCAGGTGCTGAAATACCCTAAGGCCCTGGCCATTGCCTTTGCCGGCGCGGTGCTCAACGCGATTGGCTTCTATGTCATCTTGACCTACCTGCCCACCTATCTTTCGGAGGAACTGGGCATGGCAGAAACCCCGGCGTTTATTGCGTCCTCGGTGGCCTCCGCGTTCTACGTGGGCTTTGCGCTATTGACCGGCCTGCTCTCTGATCGCCTGGGCCGGCGCACCACCATGCTGTGTGCCGCGCTCTTTATGGGCCTTGCCATTATTCCGGCATTCATGCTTCTCGATGGCGCAGGCATTCTGCTCGTCATCATCATCCAGGTGTGCCTGGGTGGGGTGCTGGCGCTTAACGATGGCGTCTTGCCCTCCTTCCTTTCCGAGCAGTTCCCTACGCACGTGCGCCTGTCTGGCTTCGCGCTGACGTTTAATACGGCCAATGCCATCTTCGGCGGTACCGCCCCGATGATCGCGACGTGGCTGATTGGTACCACCGGAAATAGACTCGCCCCGGCCTTTTACCTGGTGGCCGCGGCGATCGCGACGGGCACCGCCGTGCTCTTCGCGCCGCGCAAGAACGACCTGGTGGCATAACCCGTGCGGGTTATGCCTGTGGAACTAGCAAAACGCCAGCGGCACTCGGTTCCTCTCGGTTCCGAGTGCCGCTGGCGTCTCTCTCTACAAGGGTGTTTCCATGTATCGGTTTTCACCGCCCTCTGGAAACTGAGGGGTTCTCTCTATCTCTCTCGTATGCGCTCTCTCAAACGCATGATTTAAGTATGGGGCACGCGGCTGGAACAGCAATGGAATCTATCTGATAGGTTGCTGAAAATTACTGAAAGTTTCCTGTACATCCATTTGTGCTGGTAAGCGGTCCGCAAAGATTATCCTTCTATCAGCCCTTCATCGATGAGGAAATCTCGGGCCACGGCGGTGTAGTCCTCACCGTCCACGTCCACGCGGGCATTGAGCTCCTGCATCTTTTCATCCGTCAGGAGCTCCGCGAGGGGCGCGAAGAGATCCTTGATCTCTGGATGTTCTTCCAAGACCTCGGTGCGTACAACTGGGGCGAGGTTGTACTTAGGGAAGAAGAGCTCAGGATCCTCGAGCACGGTGAGGTTTAAGGACTTAATGCGGCCATCGGTGGCAAAGATCGAACCGAAGGTGCACTCGCCCTTATTCAAGGCGGCATAGACGGCGCCGGAATCCATAATCCGGATGCGGTCGCGCGGTGGTTGTTCAATGCCATAGCTATCCAGCATGGTAAGCAGGCCGTCGTTGCGGGCCAAGAACTCGCTATCGGTGCAATAGGTCTGTTCATTGGCGGGAATACCCTTGATATCGGCCAGCGACTCAAGGTCGTACTGTGCGCGGGACTGTTCGCTAATGGCCAGCGCGTACGTATTATTCATCGGCGCAGGGGGCAGCCAGGTAAGTCCATGGTCCTTATCGGCTTCTTTTACCGCCTCGTATTGCTCCTGCGAGCCGGGGACCGGATCGGCGTTGCCCAGGTAGGTAATCCAGGCGGTACCGGTGTATTCAAACATGGAGTCCATATCGCCGACCTCCAGCGCTTGGCGCGCCGAGGTGGAGCCGGGGATATTGGTCAAGTCCTTTACGTTGGCACCGGCGGATTCCAAGAGGATGGCGCCAATCTTGCCCAGGATCACCTGCTCGGTGAAGTTCTTGGAACCGATGGAAATATTGGCGCCATCCAAGTCGATATCGGCTAGGTCGCCCTTTAACTGTCCGCTCGGGATGAGGCCACCGGCGGTGCCGAGGCCGCACCCGGCGAGGAAGAAGGTGCCTGCGGCGGCGAGGGTTGCGAGGAGGCGTTTCATTTGATCATTCCCTTCGGGGCGAAGACAACCTCAAGAACGCGGCCCACCCATTCGACCGCTAAGGCTAAGGCGGCGATAAGGACCGCGCCAGAGATGAGAATAGGATTGCGGTAGAGGGTGATACCGGTGGTAATCAGCCCGCCGAGGCCGCCGGCATCGATAAAGGTGGCAAACGCACCCGCGCCGACCAAGAGCACCAGGGAGGTGCGGATACCAGTCATGATGACCGGCAGGGCCATGGGCAGCTCGACCTTGGTGAGCACCTGGATTGGTGACATGCTGAGTCCGTAGGCGGCCTCGACAAGCTGCTTATCCACGCCCCGCAAGCCCGCAATCACGTTGGCGAGCACGGGCAAGAAGGCATAGAACCAGAGGCCGAGGATGGCCACCGGCTCACCAAAGCCCAGCCAGATGGCCAATAAGACGATGACGCCGACGACGGGCGCGGCCTGGCCAATATTCGCGATGCTGGTGATGATCGGCGCCATGAACTTGGTGGACTTGCGCGTTAGCACAATGCCCAGCGGCACGGCCGTGGCGATGACCAGCAGCGCGGAGATAACCACGAGGACTAAGTGCTCGCGGGTCATGGTGAGCACGGAGCTAATCTGTAGGGTGCGCTCTTCAATATCATCCAGCTCGGCCGTGGCGTGCCAGATGAGCCAGCCGCCCACCGTGAGCACCACCAAGATGGGGATGCCGATGATAAGGAGGCGGTCTTCACCGGTCAGGCGCTTAAATTTCTCCACCGGAATCCACCTCCTGGTCATCTAAAGCCTCTTGGGCGGCGGCATTCATCTGCTGGATATAATCTGTGACCGTTTCGTAGTACAAAACGCCCACGAATTCACCGCGGCGGGTAACAAGCGCCCCGCTGTGGGAGGAAGCAAGCATGGCAGACATGGCATCGCTAAGCGTAGAGCGCGCATCCACGACGGAGTTGAGCTCGAACTGCGGTTCTGGGATGGTCTCGTAGCGCTCGAGCTGGCGGGCGAAGATCCAGTCGCGGGGATGGCCCTTGTCATCGATGATGACCACCATTTCTTCACCGGCTTCGCGCAGGCGCGCTAGCGCCTTGCTTGTGGATTCGCCGATGCGCGCGGTGGCCTGGTCCGCTAGCTCCAGCTCATCCGCGCGGCGCAGGTTGAGCTGTTTTAGGGCGGAACCGGAACCAATGAAGTCGGCCACGAAGTCATTCGCGGGCGCGGCCAGGATGTTTTCGGGCGTATCGTACTGGCTGATCTTTCCGCCCGGCTCAAAGATGAGGATGCGGTGGCCCAGCTTGATGGCTTCATCGATATCGTGCGTGACGCAGATGATGGTCTTTTTCAACTCGGATTGGATATTGACCAATTCATCCTGCAGGCGGGTGCGGGTGATGGGGTCGACAGCGCCGAAGGGCTCGTCCATCAAGACAACCGGAGGATCCGCAGCCAAGCCGCGGGCGACGCCGACGCGCTGTTGCTGGCCACCGGATAGCTCGCTGGGGAAACGATCGCGGTAGGTGGCAGGATCGAGCCCGACCATATCCAATAGCTCGTCGGTGCGCTGCGAAATCTTATCGGCCTTCCACTTTTTCAGCTTGGGCACAAGCGCGATATTATCCGCGACGGACATGTGCGGGATGAGGCCGCCGCCTTGGATGACGTAGCCAATATCGCGGCGCAGCTGCGTGGGGTTTTTCTTGGTGGCATCCTCGCCGTCGATATAAATGGTGCCGCTGGTTGGCTCCACCAAGCGGTTAATCATCTTCAGCGAGGTGGTCTTACCGCAACCAGACGGGCCGACGAATGCGACCAGCTCGCCCGCCGGAATTTCGAAGGAAAGGTCCTCCACGGCGGGGGAGTCCTGGCCCGAATAGGCCTTGGTGACGTGATCGAAGACGATGCTGGCACCGCTATTGCTCGTGTCCGCGGCGTGCGTGGAGGAAGCGTGCGTTGAATCAGACATTCTTAGATACCTTTCGGGGTGGTCAATTTTTGGATTCCGGCGAGAATCGCATCCACGATGAGCGCAATGATGATGACGCCGATGGTGCCCACCAGCGTGAAATTAAGTGCGTTGGTGCCGCCGATTTGGCTAAGCCCTGAGTAGATATATCCACCCAGCCCTGGGCCGAGCGCGTAGGCGGCGATGGCGGCAACACCCATAGACATTTGGGTGGAGACGCGGATGCCGGTCATAATGACCGGCCAGGCCAGCGGCAGCCGGATGCGGAAGAGGATGGCCGTCGAGCTCATGCCCTGCCCACGGGCGGATTCGATGACATCGTCGCTGACATTGTGCAAACCGACGATGGCATTGCGCAGGATGGGAAGGACGGCATAAAAGACCACGAGGACAACGGAAGGTATGGTGCCGATGCCAAAGAGCGGGATGGCAAGGCCAAGTAGTGCCAGCGAAGGCAAGGTCAGGCCGATGGAGGTTAAGGCATTAGCGATAGCCGCACCGCGCGGGCGTTGGGCTACAAAAATGGCAATAATCAACGCGATGACTAGGGCCACGGCGACCGATTGGATGACAAGGCTTGCGTGCTGGTAACTGCGGAAAAGGATGTCCTGCCAGCGCGCAGCGATAAATTCGTTCATTTCATCACCTAAAAGAAAGAGAATAGGGCGCAGGGAAAATTGATGGAGGGTACAGACTCTCTGGTCCTTCCTCTGCGCTGATGATGCACTTCTAGCGTACAACCTTTTTTCAGCGCGAAACAATAGCTGGACAGGCTAGAGACAAAACCGGGGGCAGTGAGCACGAGGTAATGCCGGTCTTATTGGCGGCCTAGAAAAACAGCACTTGGCCGATAAGTGCCAGGGCAGCGGTAATAGCTACCACCGTGACGATGCGGTTCAGGCGCTTGGTATCGATGAAGTGGTTGAGGTAGTTGGCAATGAATAAACCGACGACCACCAACGGGCTATAGGCAGCGGCGGCGTAGACCTGCGGCTGGGTCACCTGGCCGTTGAAGCCCAGGATGATAAGGGACATGACGGTACCGATCACAAAGGTGCCGGCGAGGCTGCCGCGCGTGCGCTGTGGGTCGAAGCGCTTCATAATCAGCGCCATCGGCGGCCCACCGATGGAGGTAGAGGTTCCCAGGAATCCGGAGGTAAGCCCGGCTAAGACGGTATTGCGCCTGGTGGGCTCGGGGCTCCAGCCGAGGCTCGAGAGGGACATCGCCAAGAGCACGGCGCAGCCGATGAAGATGGACAGGCCGTCGTGTGAGAGGGATGCGATCGCCCACGCACCGGCGAACGAGCCCGGAATGCGGGCGATGACGGATATGCCGACCAAGCGCCATGAGGTTTCGCGGTAGGTTCGCGCCAGCGTATAGATGGAAATGCACAGCGCGAGGAGCAAGATGAGTGTGGGAACTAAATCTGGGCGCAAGAGCGCGACTATGGGGGTGGCGATGGTGCCGAGCCCAAAGCCGATCGAGCCCTGAGTGATAGTGCCGACCAAGATGAGCACACCAATAAAGATGTAGACCCACGCGTCTGAAGAGATTCCCAAGAACATGATGGAAGGCAAGTATAGGGCACTTAACCTACAGCCGGGCGGTTACTTTCTCATTCGCTGCAATTTCATACAAGCGGGACGCGGGGCAGAGTCCAGCGACGATGACAGCGGAGCCGCCGACTGCTAAGGGCTCGAGCACGGCGCGGGTGAAAGAAGATTTATCGCTCCACCCAGTAGACAGCAACCGCTCGGCACTCGCGGGCGGGGTCACCAACTCTGGCAGGGGTTGGGTTTCACCGAAGTATTGGTCGCCATAAAAACGGACGGTGGGGCCGAAGTCAATGGCACCGGTGGGCAGATCCCCGCCGGATTCGACGATGCCACGGCCAAAGGGATCATCGCTGATGAGCACGATATCGGCCTGCGGCTGCCGCTCTTGGGCTGAAAGGTAGCGGGAGGGGGAGGTAAAGACGACGTCGGCAAGCGCGGCCGACTCACCGAAATCAAAGGTGGGCCCAGCGGCGAGGGCGCCTAAGGCAATGACGGCGGCCTGCCACGAGGTGGGCACATCGATGGCGATGGTGGAATCCGGCTCCAAGTCGAGCTCTTCTTCCAACATATTGGCGATCTTGGCCACCCAGTTATCTAGGGTCTGCGCGGAAAAATCCATGCGTGCGCCGGTGGATTCGTTATAAACAGTCAGCCGCGGGGTGGCGGCATCGGCGTTTAAAAGATGGGCGAGTAGTTCCATACCCGCCCATCGTAGGCCAGCCTGCTTAGTTCACGCAGCGCGGTCCGTCGCCGCCGGCGTCGATTTCAGGGGAAACCTTGTTGGCGCCGAAGTCATTGCCCGGGGTGCCTACCAGGTCGGTATCTTCCTCGGCCGCGGATTCCTCGGCGCTTGCTTCCTCATCGGAGGGGCCCTGGTAATCATCGGTGGCCACGACGAGCAAGGTATTGTCATCGAGCTGCGGGTTTTCTACCACCGGCAGGCCACCGAGCTTTTCCGCCAGCTTCTTGGCATCTTCGCTATCGGGGTCCGCGGCCACGACCTGGGACTCGGAGTAGATGCCGGGCTGGGCGTTGGCGGAGCGCTCGACGGTATAGCCGGTGTTTTCCAGCCAGGTGCCGATGCCGGCGGCCAAGCCATCGATATTGCCGGCATTGAGGACGTGGACCTCGTTATCGGAGTTGATATCAGCATCATGCTCCGGCGCGTCTTCTGTCTTCTCGTCCTTCTCGGCCGCCTCTTCTTCGGCTTCCTCGTGCGACTTGGCCAGATCCTCCATAAAGCGGTGAACCTCATTGGTATCGATGGTGACGATGGATTCGCCGTAATCGCCGCGGCCATCGATGGAGGTGACCGGGATGGTGGTGAAGGTGACATTGCCGCCGGCCAGGCCGGCCAGCTGGGTGACGAAGCCCATGATGTCCCAGCCATCATCGATGACCACGGAGCGCTCCACGGCCTTAGCAATCTTGGAGAGCTTAGACGGGCTGGTCAGCGTGTCATTATCGAGTACCTTCTTAACCAGCGAGGCCATATACGCCTGCTGGCGCACGATGCGGTCGAGGTCACCGCGCGGCAGGTTATAGCGCTGGCGCACGAAGGTCAGCGCCTTCGCGCCATCGAGGGTCTGGGTCCCCTTGTGGAATTTGGCGCCGGACATCTCGTCCTCAACATCTTCGTTGAGGCACACGTCGACGCCACCGACGGCATCAGTAAGCAGCGTAAAGCCCAGCAAGCCCACCTCGGCGTAGTGGTCAATGGATACGCCGGTCAGGGAGTGCACCATCTTGAGCAGGCCTTCGCGGCCTGCTTCCACGCCGTGCTTTTCGATGTCCTTATCCGAATACGGTTTCTTCTCACCCTGCGCCTCCGCCTCGGCGTTTTCCTGCTGGAGCTCCTGGACTTTGTCGTTTTTGTGCGAGGCGTAGACGGCATTGATCTTCATATTGCCGTAGTCCGGGTCGTTGACATAGGTATCGCGCGGAATGGAGACAGCCGTAGCACGCGAGCCGTCTTCCGGAATGCGCACGAGCATGATGGTGTCGGTATTTTCCTCGCCCTCGGCAACGCCGGCGTGGAGATCCGCCAACTCCTTTTCGGAGAGCGGGTTGCCCTGGGCATCGGTACGCGAGTCCTTGCCCACGAGCAAGATATCGGCGGCGCCGTCCAAGGAAGGATCGGATAAACCATCCTCGCCCAAAGATAAGTCCGAGGCGGAGGACATGCCCGTATCCAGGCGCCCCACCGTGGCGTAGCCCACGCCGGAGACAGCCAGGATGAGGGCAGAAATAACAGCCACGATGGTTTTGGTGGCCGTGGAACCCTTTTGCTTAACCGCGCTAGCGGCAGAGGGCGCGGGTTGGATATTGCGCGCCCGGCGAGTGTTCTCAGAAGTCACAAGTGAAGGCTTTCTACTTTCCGGGGATCTGGAGACAGTTTAGGGGAGATCTCGCCAAAATTAGGGATCCGTGGCCAGTTTCGCGCAATTGAACAGTGTCTGTCTCCGGACACAGCCTCTGGCGTGACTAAACTTGGGGCCCATTGTGACTACTGAAACTACAGCTCCGCTCGCCGTTATCACTGTGACTTATAATCCCGGTGAGTACTTGGCGCGCTTTATAAGCTCCCTGCCGGACGCCTGCGTTAACGGCACCGAGGTGATACTGGCGGATAATGGTTCGACCGATGGCGTCCCCGAAGCCGCCGCTGCAGAAAAAGAAGACGTACACTTCCTCGATACCGGCGGCAATATTGGTTACGGCGCCGGCATGAATGCCGGCGCGCGGTGGGTGCGCGAGAACCGACGCGTAGATGATGAGTTCTTCCTTATCTCTAACCCGGATGTCACCTTTAGTAAAGGCGCAATTGACCAGATGATTGCGTGCGCGCGCCGCTGGCCGGACGCCGCCGCGGTGGGCCCGCGCATCGTGGAACCGGACGGCAGCAACTATCCGTCCGCTCGGTCGGTGCCGAATATATCCACGGGCATCGGGCACGCGCTGTTTTCCAACCTATGGCCGTCTAATCCATGGACGCGCACGTACCGTAACGATGCCGATATGTCCGTCCAACGCCCCGCCGGGTGGTTATCCGGATCCTGCCTCTTGGTGCGCTGGGATGCCTTCGATGCCATTGGCGGCTTTGATGAGCGTTACTTCATGTACTTGGAGGATGTGGACTTAGGTGATCGCTTCGCCCGCGCCGGGTACCAAAACATTTTCTGCCCAGAAGCCGTCATCAGCCACGCCAAGGGACATTCCACCCAGGCGCACGCCGGGGCGATGCTGCGCGCGCACCACAGTTCCGCGTACCGCTTCCAGGCGGACCGTCACCCGGCGTGGTGGCAGGCCCCGCTGCGCGCCGCGCTGTGGCTGGGATTGCAGGCGCGGGGAGCGGTGACGGCCGCTCGCGCCAGTACGGCCAAAGATTCGGAGGCCTGAAGCGCGTGCCGTTGACCTGGTTTCTGGCCGCGGCCGCATACACTGACCTTCGAAAAACCTCAGAATAAGATTGTCTGCATACAAAGGATGACTATGACTGAAGCAGCCACCACTCACGGTGCCACCACCGATGCAGTGATTTTGGTGGGCGGGCGCGGTACCCGCCTGCGCCCACTGACCATTGGTACGCCCAAGCCCATGCTGCCGACGGCAAATTACCCGTTCCTGCAGCACCTGCTCGCCCGCATCAAGGCCGCGGGCATTGAGCACGTGGTGATGTCCACCTCGTATAAGGCAGAGGTTTTCGAGGAATACTTTGGCGATGGCTCCGAGCTCGGCCTGGACATTGAATACGTGGTGGAAGAGACCGCGCTGGGCACCGGCGGCGGCATCCGCAATGTCTATGACAAGCTGCGCAATGACACCGTTATGGTTTTCAATGGTGATGTTCTTTCCGGCATGGACCTAGAGGGCATCTTGACCACGCACCACAACAAGGGTGCCGATGTCACCATGCACCTGCTCAACGTGGCGGATCCCCGCGCCTTTGGTTGCGTGCCCACGGATTCTGAAGGCCGGGTCACGGCCTTTTTGGAAAAGACCGAGGATCCACCAACCAACCAGATCAACGCCGGTTGCTACGTCTTTGACCGCTCCGTCATCGAATCCATCCCTGCAGACCGCGTGGTCTCGGTTGAGCGCGAGACCTTCCCAGGCTTGCTTGCCGATGGCCGCTTGGTCGTCGGCCACGTCGATAATTCCTACTGGCGCGATATGGGCCGCCCAGATGATTTCACCCGCGGCTCCTCTGACTTGGTGCGCGGCATCGCCCCATCGCCGCTGTTGGAAGGCCGCACCGGCGAGTCCCTCGTGGAATCCTCTGCGGGCATTGCCGGCGGCGTGCTGCTGCTATCTGGCACCGCGGTGGGCCGCGGATCCGAGGTGGGAGCCGGCTCCCGCCTCGAGGGAACGGTGGTCTTTGATGGCGTGCGCATCGAACCAGGGGCCATCATCCACAACTCCATCATTGCCTCGGGCGCGCATATTGGCGCCAATGCGGTCATCGAAAACTGCGTCATTGGCGAAGGCGCCCACGTAGGCGCCCGCTGCGAGCTCGTGGACGGCATGCGGGTATTTCCTGGTGTGACCATCCCCGATGCCGGCATTCGCTTTAGCTCCGACGCCTAAAGCGCCCGCCACCTACCCTCCGCACCTCCTGCAGCTCGGTAACGCTGCGCGGTGCGGAGGGCTTTGTGATCCTTGCCCGGCTGAGATTTTGGGAGACACGCCGACACTTCCTGAAAATTGTTGACAGAAAAACCGGGAACCACTATATCTAGTACCCCCTACCTATACACCCGGATAGCACCGGGTGTTACTAATGTGACGGATGGGGATCGTGTGCAGCGTTTTTGCGATAAAGCGCGAAAAAGGCACTAATTCAGGTTGACGATATTTAGTGATCCGGTGTGAAATTACATCAGTGCAAGAAACGGCGACCGACGCACTTGTTTTCACGGATTGGCTCGCGGGTTGACCGCGATTCAGCCGCACTTCAGCCTCGTGTACAGTCGGTTGCACTGATTAGGATTACCCAACCTCGGAGAAAGGAAAAGGCGTGGACAAGATGGCTAATAACAACGCCATTCTCCGTGGCGGTGCTGCTGCAGAGGTATCGCTCGATGAACTCTTCGGTGCCGTCGAGCAGGAGTGGCAGGATCAAGCGTTGTGCGCGCAGACGGATCCAGAGGCATTCTTCCCTGAAAAGGGAGGTTCCACCCGTGAGGCAAAGCGTATCTGCCAAGCCTGCGCGGTGCGCGATGAGTGCCTGGAATACGCGCTGGAGCACGATGAACGCTTCGGAATTTGGGGCGGGCTTTCGGACCGCGAACGCCGCCGCCTCAAACGCGAGATTGGTTAACTAAGTTGTGTGCTCTAGCCCTTGGCTGCGCCCCCTGAGCGGTGCGGTCAAGGGCTAGAGTTTTCTTTGTGGTGAGAAACCTCCCTACCAGCCATAGCGCGGGTCTACCTCCTCTGGAGCGAGGTTTAAGTAATTGGCCACCAGGGCGGTAATGACCGTGCCGAGGAGCTCCGCGCGCTCGGCGGAGGTGACAGCACGCTGCTCAATGGGCATGCGGAAGATAACGAGCCGGGCGCGGGTAGGGGTGCCAGCAGAATCGACACCGGCGGGCACGATGCGACCGAGCGGCACTGGCCCATCGGCAATGATTTCATCCGGCAGCACCGTCATATCGGCAGAAAGGCGCATGCGCGGGATGGTATCTACCGCAAGATCGAGCCCGCGCAATTGCGGGGCGAAGGCGTGTTGAATGGGTGCGTAGGCCTCGAGGACGGCGGCATCGAAAAGCTCGCGGGTGCTGCGGTAGCGCGGGGTTTGCTGCGGTAGCAAGGACCCGTGCAGCCCGCGCCCGTGGCGGTCGCGGGCGGGGCGAATATGCGGGCGGGGGCGAGCGGCGGTCATGGCGTTGATTCTAAAGCTCTATGGCTGCGCAATAAGTGCAGCCACGCCGGGGAAGTACTATCTAAATCTCAACCAAGGGTTTAGACTATTGCCCGTGACTGAATCTCGCCATTGCTCCCGCCCAGGCTGCGGCCGACCCGCCGTGGCGACGTTGACCTATGCATATGCGGATCAAACCGCAGTGGTTGGACCGCTGGCAGAAGAGGATAACCCGCATAGCTGGGATCTGTGCAGCACCCACCGCGACCGCATCTCTGCGCCGGTGGGGTGGGAGTTGGTGCGCGTAGACCGCATCGAGCTAGATGAGGACGATGACCTTATGGCCCTGGCCCAGGCGGTCAAGGAAGACGGCAGGGTGACCACGGGGCTTGTCGATGACCGCAGTGCCGGCTCCGGGGCAGACCCCATCGATTACGCCGCCACCTTCGATGGTGCTGACCCCGCCAATTCCAATCACCCGGTATTTCGCACTCGTCGCGTGGCCTATGCCAAAAAGGCCCGCCGCGCTCACCTGTCCGTCGTTCCCGATGCGCACAGCGAAGATGATCCTGCCGAGAAGCAGGACACGGACACCGAGTCCGACTAAACCACGGGCGCTGGGCACAGCGCCCGTGAAAGTTTGCGCTAGCTAGCTGCAGACACGGACGGAACACTGCGCTAGTTGCCCGCAGGCGGGGAGTATTATTGCGAGGTATGCGAACTCGTGAGCATCTTGATGCAGTGATTAAGGCCTATGACGTCCGTGGCGTGGTGGGCGAAGATATCGATGAAGACTTCGTGCGCGATACCGGCGCCGCCTTCGCCGCAATCCTGCGCGAAGAAGGCGAAAACACCGTGGCTGTAGGTCACGATATGCGCCCGTCTTCACCCGCACTGGCGCAAGCCTTTGCTGAGGGCGTGGTGAGCCAAGGCCTCCACGTGACGCTTTTGGGGCTTACCTCCACCGATGAGCTCTACTATGCCGCGGGTTCTATGGAGTGCGCGGGTGCTATGTTTACCGCCTCCCACAACCCGGCGAAGTATAACGGCATCAAGCTCTGCCGCGCCGGAGCCGTCCCCGTGGGGCAACAAACTGGGTTAGAAGAGATTAAGCAGATGCTTATCGATGGCACCCCAAACTACGACGGCCCCAATGGTGCCATCGCCGAGCAGGAAATCCTGACCGGCTACGCGGATTTCCTGCGTCACCTCGTGCCGCTGGAAGAATCCAAGCCGCTGGTCGTCGCCGTCGATGCCGCCAATGGCATGGGCGGGCACACGGTCCCGGCCGTTTTCGATGGCCTGCCCTTTGATGTCCGCGATCTCTACTTTGAGCTCGACGGTACCTTCCCCAACCATGAGGCGAACCCACTGGATCCCAAGAACCTAGAGGATCTGCAGAAATTCACCGTAGAGCAAAAGGCCGATATCGGCCTTGCCTTTGACGGCGACGCGGACCGTTGCTTCGTGGTGGATGAAAAGGGCCAGCCGGTATCGCCGTCTGCCATCTGCGCGCTGGTGGCAAGCCGCTACTTGGATAAATTTACTGGCGCGACCATCATCCACAACTTGATTACGTCCAAGACGGTGCCGGAGCTCATCGTGGAAAAGGGCGGTACCGCCGTGCGCACGCGCGTGGGCCACTCCTTCATCAAGGCCCAAATGGCCGAGCACAAGGCGGCCTTTGGCGGCGAGCACTCCGCGCACTACTACTTCCAGGAATTCTGGAATGCCGATTCCGGCATGCTAGCCGCGATGCATGTCCTGGCCGCGTTGGGGCAGACGGATAAGCCACTCAGCGAGCTCATGGCGGAATACTCCCGCTACGAGGCCTCTGGGGAAATCAACTCCACCGTGGCGGATCAACAGGCCGCCACCCAGGCGGTACTCGATGAGCTGGCGGATAAGATTGAATCCGTCGATGAGCTCGACGGTGTCACGGTCGAGCTCAAGGGTACGGATGCCTGGTTCAATGTGCGCGCTTCCAATACCGAGCCGCTGTTGCGACTCAATGTTGAGGCGAAGACCTCCGAAGAGGTTCAGCAGATCGTAGACGAGGTCCTCGCCATCATCAGGCGCTAATTACTGAATTACTGCGCGCGGGAGTGGGCGACCATGTCTTCCCACTCCACGTACTTCTTTCGCTCGCGGCCTTCGCGCTCGCCCAAAGCGCGCTCAGCGGCATCGAGGCGCTGCCAATCCTGCCACGTGAGGTAGTCGATGCCCTTATCTGCGAAGGCCTCGGTGATATCGTCGGCGGTGGGGGACGGTAGGGTGCCCGCGGCGGCATCATCAAGCAGCATGCCAATGGTTTCACTGGCATCGGACTTGGTATTGCCAATCAGGCCCACGGGCCCGCGTTTTACCCAGCCGGTGGTGTAGAGGCCGGGCACGATGGCGCCCTCTTCGTCGATGACGTGGCCGCCGTCATTGTTGATGACGTTTTTCTCGCTATTAAATGGCACGCCATCCACGGCGTCCGAGCGATAGCCCGTGGCAAAGTAGACCGCTTGCACTGGCCACGTGGTGAATTTACCCGTCCCGCGCACGCTGCCATCGCCGGTCAGCTCTGTGCGCTCCGTTTTAATCCCACTGACCTGGCCGTTCTCACCGAGAATTTCCACCGGCTGCTCGAAGAGGTGGATCTGCAGCGTATGCGGGGCCTGTTTGGGATCGCGAATGGCATATTGCTCAAGAACCTGGCACACCAAATCCGTAGACTTGCTGGAAGCGCGCGCCTCTAGCGAGGCCTCGTCGTAATCAATATCTTCGGGGGAGACGACCACATTGATGTTCTCCGAATGGTCGAGCTCTTTGAGCTCTTGCGGGGTGAACTTGGCTTGGGCGGGCCCGCGGCGCCCGAAGACGCGCACGGTCTCTGCCTTATTTTGTGCCAGCGAATCGTAGACATTATCGGCGATTTCGGTCACCTTAAGCTCATCGCCCGTCTTAGCCAAGATGCGCGAGACGTCCAGGCCCACATTGCCTACGCCGATGACGGCGACCTCGCTGGCGGAGAGATCCCACTCGCGCTCAAAGCGTGGATTGCCATCATAGAAGCCCACGAACTCACCGGCGCCGTGCACTCCCTGTAGCTGCGCGCCGGGGATTTCGCGGTGGCGATCGCCTACTGCTCCGGTGGCGAAGATGACGGCATCGTAGTGCTGCTGCAGCTCGTCCACGGTGATATCGCGGCCGATGTGAACGTTGGTAAGCAGGCGAATCTGCTCAGTATCTAAGACGCGGTGCAGGGATTTAATGATTCCTTTAATGCGTGGATGGTCGGGGGCCACGCCGTAGCGGATGAGGCCGAAGGGGGCGGGCATCTGTTCAATGAGATCGATGCGCACGTTTCCGCCGGTCTTTTTTACCAGGATGTCGGAGGCATAAATGCCGGCGGGACCGGCACCGATGACTGCTACGTTTAAGGGTTTATCTGACACGGTAATTCTGCCTTTCTTGTATGCGTATTCTCCCGCGGCGATGTGAAGGGAAACGGGGTTCCTTAACGGATATACACTAATAGACCGATAGGTCTATTAGTGGCGGTTGAGTGCGGGATTTCTCTTAAGAGAGTGAACCGTATGGTCTGTTTGTGCACAAGTGGGATATTTAGATTCTTTATTAGATCTCTTTAAGGTGCTGGTCACGGCATTAATAAAAGTGAAAATAAAACAGACCGCTTTGTCTGTACTCTATAGACGGGTAGGTTTTCCTTCAACGCTTTGAAAGGGAGGTCTACACCACATTATGGCTACCGCAACGACGACCAAACGCAAGCCACGGGCCAATAAGCCCGAGGGCCAATGGAAAATTGACGGTAAGAAACCGTTGAATAACGATGAGGCCATCAAGCAGGACGATGGTGGTCTCTCAGCCAGGCAGCGCGTGATAGACATCTACTCCAAACAGGGATTTTCCTCCATCCCACCGGAGGATTTAGCACCGCGCTTTAAGTGGTTAGGGCTGTATACGCAGCGCAATCAGAACCTGGGCGGGGAGATGACCGCCAAGCTATCCAACGCAGAATTGCAAGATGAATACTTCATGATGCGCGTGCGCTTCGATGGCGGCCGCGCTGATCCAGCAAAGTTGCGCGCGGTAGGGGAAATCTCGCGCGATTATGCTCGCTCCACCGCGGACTTTACTGACCGGCAGAATATCCAGCTGCACTGGATTCAGATCGAAGATGTGCCCACCATCTGGGACAAACTCGAATCTGTGGGCCTGGGTACCTTGATGGGGTGCGGCGATGTGCCGCGCGTTATCTTGGGCTCGCCGGTCGCAGGAGTTGCCGAAGATGAGATTATCGATGCCACCCCAGCTATCGAGGAAATCAAGAATAATTACTTACCGCGCGAGGAGTTCCATAACCTTCCCCGCAAGTTCAAAACCGCTATTTCCGGCAATGCGCGCCAGGACGTTACGCACGAAATTCAAGACGTTGCCTTCGTCGGCGTCAACCACCCCGAATACGGGCCCGGCTTTGACTGCTTCGTGGGTGGGGGACTGTCCACCAACCCGATGCTCTCGCAGTCTCTAGGCGCGTGGGTGCCACTCGAGCGCGTGCCGGAAGTATGGGCCGGCGTGGTCAGCATCTTCCGCGACTATGGCTTCCGCCGCAACCGCAACCGCGCGCGCCTGAAGTTCTTGGTGGCTAAATGGGGCATCGAAAAGTTCCGCCAAGTGCTCGAGGAGGAGTATCTGGAGAAGCCGCTGGCCGATGGCATCCCGCTCGAGGTCAATCCCGGCAGCCGCGATCACCTGGGCGTGCACAGGCAAAAGGACGGCAAATTCTACGTCGGCGTGAAACCTACCGTGGGCCATGCAACGGGCGAACAGCTCATTGCCATTGCCGATGTCGCAGAAAAGTTCGGCATCTCGCGCATCCGTACCACCCCGATGAAGGAATTGCTCTTTCTTGATGTGGAGGAAGACGATATTCCGGCGCTCTCGCGCGCGCTAGATGAAACGGGCCTGTATTCCCAGCCCACGGAGTTCCGCCGCGGCGTCATTTCCTGCACTGGTCTGGAATTTTGCAAGTTGGCGCACGTGACGACAAAGGCCCGCGCCATCGAATTGGTGGACATCCTCGAAGACACCCTGGGGGATTTGGATGTGCCCATTTCCATCGCATTGAACGGTTGCCCCAATGCGTGCGCGCGCTCCCAGGTATCCGATATCGGGCTCAAGGGTCAGATCGTCACCGATGCCGATGGCAACCGCGTAGAGGGCTTCCAAGTCCACCTGGGCGGTGCCCTAGGCCTTTCACCTGACTGGGGCCGCAAGCTCCGCGGGCACAAGGTTGTTGCCGATGAGGTACCGGACTACGTCATACGGCTGGTCAATAAATATAAGGAACAACGCGAAGAAGGCGAGCAGTTCCGCCACTGGGTACTGCGCGCCGAGGAGGAAGATCTGCAGTGAATTTTCGCCGTAAGCCTAATCCCAATCGCAATCACCCCACCTTTTGCCCTTACTGCGCCGGCACCGATCTCTTCCCGGATGAAGAAGACGACTTTGCCTGGAATTGCCAGGAATGCCTGCGCGTATTTTCGGTCCGCTTCCATGGACAAGACGATGCCCCCGTAGCACCGGCCCCAGCAGTCTCTTCCACCGAGGCCCTGCAGCGCTCCCTAGCTCGCCGCGGACACTCCACGGCTCCAGTGGATTAAGGATGGACCATGACCGCACTCGTTACTTTGTCCCACGGCTCGCGCCACCCGGGCGCCGCCGCCGGCATTGAACGGCTCACCCAGGCCGCTGCCGCCTCGATACCAGGCCGACCTGCTTATCGTGCGGCGCACCTGGAGTTCAATACTCCCGATCTCACCGGAGCTGCAGTCGATCTCGCTCGTTGCGGGGAGGATACGGCCGTAGTCATTCCATTGCTCTTTACGCAGGGTTACCACCAGCGCGTTGACGTTCCCCGCGTTATTGCGGCGGCCGAACAGGCTTCAGGCCTGCGCTTGGTGCAAGGCGAGTGCTTAGGCGGAGGGCGCGCCGCACGAGATGCGGACAGGCGGGAAGCCGCAGAAGCGGAATTGGCGGCGGTACTCGCCGCGCGCGCCAGGCCCGCCGATACCCACCACGTCATCTACTCCGTTGGTTCCTCCGATGCTGCGGCCAATGACTCCATCCGCCGGCTCGCCGCTCGGGTATCCCAGCTCACCGGTGTACCCGCCACGGCCGCGTTCGCCACCCGGGGTGGCAGCAACGACATTCATGCATTGGCAAGAAGCACTGCGCGAATGCGGGTTATCCCGCTCTTTGTAACCGCAGGACTGCTCCTTAAACCACTGTCATCTACTCCCAGCAATGTCACCGTCGATCCCGTTCTTGGTACCGATCTCGCTGGCATCGTTGCTGCCCACTATCACATCGCCCAGGAGGTCGGTGTCCCATGCTAACTCTTATTTTAATCGCCGTGGCCGGTGCGGCCGCCCAGCTTGTCGATGGCGGCATCGGCATGGGCTTCGGCGTCACCTCAACCACCATCCTTCTCCTGGCGGGCCTTGGGCCCGCCCAAGCCTCCGCCGTCGTCCACACCGCTGAGCTGGGGACCACCGCAATGTCGGGCCTGAGCCACGCCCGCTTTGGCAATGTGGATTGGAAAACCGTCTTCCGGCTGGGCGTTCCCGGTGCCATCGCGGCATTTATCGGCGCCACCGTGCTCTCCAATATCTCCACCGATGCGGCAGCCCCCATTACCGCGCTCATCTTGGTTGCCATCGGCAGCAACCTCATCTGGCGCTTTTCCCGCCCGCGCCGGGCGAAGTTCGTGCAGACGCGCAGCCATTCCACCCCATTTTTGATCGGGCTCGGTTCCGTCGGCGGCTTCGTTGACTCCACCGGTGGCGGTGGTTGGGGTCCGGTATCCACCTCGACGCTCATGGCGATTGGCCGCGAGCAGCCCCGCCGCATCGTCGGCACGGTAAATACCGCCGAATTCCTGGTCACCCTGGGTGCAACCCTCGGCTTCGTCGTTGGATTGTGGCAGGATATCGTCGCCAACCTCTCCGCCGTGTTGGCCCTGCTCATCGGTGGTTCCATTGCCGCTCCGATTGCGGCATGGGTGATTTCCCGGATTGAGCCGGTCGTCCTCGGTGGCCTCGTGGGTACGGCCATCGTGGCTCTCAATATCGGCAAGGTCTTAAGCGGGCTAGAAACCTACTTCGGGCTGACGGTGCCGGGCTTTGTCTCCCCGCTGCTCATGGTCATGATCCTCGTCGTGGGCATTTCCGCCACCATCCACGGCGCACGGGCGACCCGGGCAGCCCGCGCACGGGAGCTGGAAGCCGAAAACGCCGAGACCAAGGCACATGCGGAATTTCATGCCGCAGGCTTTGCACACAACGCGGCCGGTGCCTCCAAGGGCGAAAGCGTCGTGGAGGACTCCGCACCGCAGGCGGATAAAGCCTAATCGCTGGCCGGGTCGAGGCCGGCAACCTCGCCGATGACATATACGGCAGGGGAGGAGACGTTATTATCCTCCATCGTCTGCGCAAGGTGCGCTAGTTCACAGCGAAATTCCCGCTGCGTGTCCAGGGTGCCCTCCTGGATAATCGCGCACGGTGTCGAGCCAGCAAGCCCGCCGTCTTGCAATGCCCTGGCAATCGCCGGGGCATTTTTCACGCCCATGATGATGGACAAGGTCGCGCCGGACTGGGCCAGGGCGTGCCAATCCACTAGGGACTTCTCGTGTCTTGGAGGCAGGTGGCCCGATACGACGGTAAAGCCGTGAACCATTCCGCGCTGGGTGACGGGGATGCCAATGCCCGCGGGTACGGAAATGGCGGAGGTCACCCCTGGAATGACGGTGGTGGGGATAGATGCCTTGGCTAGGGCCTGTACCTCTTCAAAGCCGCGGCCGAACACGAAAGGATCGCCTCCTTTGAGCCGCGCTACCTTCCGTCCGGCTTGGGCGTGTTCGATGAGCAGCTCGTTGATCTTGTCTTGCGTAATCGACTTCTTGTAGGGCAGCTTGGAGACATCGATAAGCTCCTTTGCGGAAATATCGCAGAGCTTATCCAACTGCGGGGCAGGGCCTAGGTGATCGGTCAAGATGACCTCGGCCTCCTGTAGGGCGCGCATGCCGCGAACCGTAATCAGGTCCCACGCGCCGGGGCCGCCACCGATAAGGGATACGGGATGAATTTGTGCTGACATCATGCCGCACCATCATAGTGGGAGCCAGACTATGCTGGAGCGATATGGATAACGGTTTCACTGATGGTTCCGCCTATGACACCGAAACGGTGCGATTTTTTGATGTCGCCCACGAGGGCGCGCAGATTCGTCTGCTCGCCGGGCAAATGGAGCGCTGGGGTGAAATCTTAAACGGGCTCAACCCGCGCTCCCTGGTCATCCTGCCCACCGATGCCATCGCCCGCGAGGCAGCGCACCTTGGCGTCGGCTTGGCCGAACCGCTGCGCATTCCGCTGGTGGTGACGGAATCGCTGCCGCAATACGTGGGCGCGCTCGATATCGTCGTGGCGGTGGGCGAGCCCGCAGAATGCGATTGGGCCTCCCGCGCGCTCATTGCGGCGAGCCAGCGGGGCGCCACCACCATTCTGGTGGGCCCGGCAAGCGGCCCCCTGGTAGAGGATTGCCCAGAAGATACCCTGATTGCCCCGTCGCTTCCCACCGCAGAGGGCTGCTCGCCGGCGCGGTTTATCACGGCCTTGTACGCGCTGTGCAGCATCGTGCATACCTCCCCGTACGCGGTGCGCGAGGAGCTAGAGGATCTAGCAGCCGCGGTAGATCGCGAGATCGAGCAGCTTTCGCCAGAGCGCGATGATGCCATCAATCCGGGTCGGCAGCTGCGCGAATACGCCGAGGGTGCGCGGATTATCCACTCCTGCGTCATCGATGCCTATGCGTATGCCGAGCGCCGCGAGCGCGTCCACATCGATACCTTGGTCGCCCGCATGGCAGCAACCATCTGGGCCGTGCACGGGTTGCCCGGCACCTTTGTCGAGCCCGCTGACCTGCGCGGTGCACTCGATCGGGGTGCCGAATCGAGTACGGCGCCCGCGCCTGCCGATGACCTTTTCTACGATCCCTTCATCGACGGTGCTGGCGCGGATGCACCTTTGATACCCTTGAAAGTGATTTTCTGGGGGCAGGAAGAGGCGAACCTGCCCAACTCGCTTGCAGTCCGCAGCACCGACCCGGAACCGGGCCTTGGGCACCTTGCCCGCTCGCTGCAGCTTATTACGCGGAGTTTTGCCGCGACCGCCTACGAGATTTCTAAAGGATAGAAATAAATGCAATTACTGGAAGGCGCTACCCGCAACTACTCGTGGGGCTCGCGCACCCTCATCCCTGAGCTGCGGGGCGAAGAAGCCGCAGAAAAGCCGGTGGCCGAACTCTGGTTTGGTGCCCACCCGGGCGATCCCTCCACGGTGGATGGCCAGCTTCTCAACGAGGTTATTGCGGAGGATCCAGAAGGCCAGCTGGGTGCTCGAGTTTATAAAGAATACGGCGAGAACCTGCCGTTCCTGCTGAAGATTCTCGCCGCCGAAGATCCACTGTCTTTGCAGGCCCACCCGTCCAAGGAGCAGGCCGAGGAGGGTTTCGCCCGCGAAAACGAGGCAGGCATTGCCCTGCAGGCCGCAAACCGCAATTACAAGGACGATAACCACAAGCCGGAACTTATCGTGGCTCTTTCGGATTTCTACGCCATGGCGGGTTTCCGTCCCTTGGCACAAACCCGCGAGCTCTTTGCCGCCTTGCAGTGCCCAGAGCTTGAGCGCTACCTGGCCATGCTTGACGATGACCCCGCGGAATCCTCCGAGTCCGCCAACCTCCGGGTGCTTTTTACCACGTGGATTACCATCCCTTCGGCCAAGCGCAAGGAGCTCATTAAGGCCATCGTTGCCGCCGGCGAGCGCCTGATTGCTGCCGATCCGACGGATTGGAAGGCGCGGGTCATGGCTACGGTGGTGGACCTTAATGACCGTTATCCTGGCGATATTGGCGTGCTTGGTGCGCTCTTGCTTAACCACATCGAGCTTGCCCCGGGCGAGGCCGTCTACCTCGACGCCGGACAACTCCACGCGTATGTCTCCGGTCTTGGCGTAGAAATCATGGCCAATTCCGATAATGTCTTGCGCGGCGGATTGACCCCGAAATTCGTGGATGTGCCGGAGTTGGTGAAGGTCTTGACCTATGCGGCCGCCAATGAGCCGCGGGTGCAGCAAAAAGATAAGCGGAACCAAGACAACGTCCACGGCGCCGAGGCTTGGTCCTATCCGGTGCCCATCGATGAGTTCTTGCTCGACCGTGCCGAGCTCGGGCCGGATTCTTCCGTCGACCTCGATTATGACGGCCCCACCATCGCCTTGTGCACCGCTGGTTCCCTCAGCCTGCGCAATGCCGCGGGCGAGGAATTGATCCTTTCCCCTGGCCAAGCCGCATGGCTGCCGGCCGCCGATGGCGTGGTTACCGCCCAAGCTCACGCAGTAAATGAGGCAACTCCTGAGGTCCGCGCGGCGCAACTATTCGTCGCCCGAGTTTAAAGGACCTTATAACTGTGACCCCCTTGCTGGAAAATCCCAGCAAGGGGGCCTTTTAGGTCTTGGCCGCGTTTGGCTGAGGCTAACTCCCTGATACCAGTTGTGCTAGCCGCGTAGAGGACTTAACGCGCGGCGGAAGATCCTGCGGCAGAGCTTCCCGTTGCCGGGAGATCCGTGGGCTCCTGGTTGCCGGACTGTTGCGTAGGGGCAGGCTTCCCGGTTGCTGCCGGCTCGGCGTGTGATTTGTTTTTCGCCTGCGGTGCGCTAGAAGGCGCTCCCGCTCCGGCACCGTGCCCCTCTGTGGTGGCGTCAGGAGCCGCTGGGGTGCGCTGCGCGCTCCCCTTTGTATATGACTTTTGTGGAGTCTGCGTCGATGGCGGCTCCGGGGTTTCTGATCCGGCGGGTTCTACCGGTTTTCCGGACTCTCCACCCTGATCGCCTTGACCTGGCTTTTCTTCGCCTGGGGCAGGGGAGGGAGCAGATGAGCTTGGTGCTGGGGAGGACGGCGCTTGGTTATCCGGCTTGCTGGGGGTATCTGGGACTGCCTGCCTAGTGCCGGCACCGTTACCACTCTGCGGAGCCTGGCCGCCCTGTGTGGACGGGGCGTTATTAGCGGAAGCGTCTGGAGAGTACACATTTCCGGGGCGGTACACCTTGGTAGGGCGGGTGGCCGCGTGGGGATGCGTGACGGCATTGGGCGCCAAGTATGGGTCCGTCGTTTTCGGGTGCTGATGGTCTGATTCATCAGCGCCAGAATTGGACTTTGCTGGGGCGGAGTTTTCCGTCGAAGGCTTTTTATGTGTCGACGATGTCGTCGATTCTTCAGCGGAGGTATTTTTTGGTGCCACAGTAGAGGTCGGGGACTCATTCGCGGCATTGGAGTAATGGGCGCTCGGAGTGCTCATGCGCCACACGCCCACTCCCACGACGACGGCGGCGATAAGGCCGAGCACGATGAACACGTACACGCGACGTGAATCTGGCTTCATCGTGCCCTCCTTTCTTAGTTGCATAGGGTGGGTAACAAGTTGATAACGACAGTATCATGCATTGGAATTTCCGCGACAGCCTGCAAAATCCGTGATATGTAAACAATGCACAAATGGGAAAGTGGATTTTCTATGCAATCCTTTTCATGCCCGATTTTTCTGCGACGGAAAAGCGTGTATAAATGGCGCTAAACCCGTCGAAGGAGTGAGAAATGAGCAGCTGGGACGAAGAGATTTTTAGCACCGATCTCAACGTGGATTTTTTAGATGAATTGGCAAACCTCGATGAAGAAGGGGTAATCCGCGCAGTACAGGACGCCTGCGAGGTAGCTCGCAGCAAGAACGATTTAACCGAGGAAGAGCAACTCAATGCCCACGCTGCGGCTACGATCGCCGCCATTTGGGCAGGCGCGCCGTTCAGCGCCAGCGAAACCGTCGAGGACTACCCCTATATTAGGGGCTTGGTGGGGACTGTTGACGATACCTTGACCGAAAACGCCCTTGAGATCTTGGACACCGTCGAAGAAGACTACGACGTGGAACCGTTTATCGAGGCGCTTTCTTAAAACCATGTCCCTCGGTGCCAAAGGCGCCGCCACAGAGCAGAAAGGATTCTGCGTATCTCACCATGCTCATAAGCATTGAAGGCATTGACGGCGCCGGAAAAAATACGCTTGCGACCGCAGTGCGAGACGCCCTCGAAGTCCCGGTAAGGACCATAGCCTTTCCGCGCTATGAGACCTCCATCCACGCGCAGCTCGCGCGCGAGGCGCTCTACGGAAAGATGGGCGATCTTACGGATTCGGCCTACGGTATGGCCACGCTCTTCGCCCTCGACCGCTTTGGGATAAAAGAGGAATTGCTGGCGGCGAAGGAAACCCGCGAGGTAGTGATCTTGGATCGCTATGTGGCCTCCAACGCCGCCTATTCCGCGGCTCGGTTGCGCGACGATAGCCTCTTCCAGTGGGTCTATGACCTAGAATTTGGCACCTTGGGCCTGCCACACGCAGACCTGCAGGTGTATGTGGATACGGCGGTGGAGGTGGCATCGGCAAGAGCACAGTCCCGGGCCGCCACCGATTCCACCCGCGAGCGCGACCACTATGAACGCGATGGGGGATTGCAAGAGCGCACCGCCGCCGCCTACCGGCGCTTGGTCGAATCCGGTTGGGGTGGGCGCTGGATCGCCACCGCCGATGCGGATACTATTACGGCAGCAATAAATGACCTTGTAGGAGATTAAAACGTGGCGCCAACGATTTTGGTTGTGGATGATGATCCAGCGATCTCGGAAATGCTGACCATTGTACTTGAATCTGAGGGACTCAATCCCGTCCCCGTCATGGATGGCAACGACGCCGTTCCTGCCTTCCGCGAGCACGAACCGGATCTCATCCTTTTGGATCTTATGCTGCCGGGCATGAATGGTGTGGATATCTGCCGCACCATCCGGCGCGAATCCGCGGTGCCCATTGTAATGCTTACCGCCAAGACCGATACCGTGGACGTGGTCTTGGGCCTTGAATCCGGCGCGGATGATTACATCACCAAGCCCTTTAAGCCGAAGGAGCTCATCGCCCGCATTCGGGCGCGCCTGCGCCGCACCGATTCTGCGGAGCCAGAAACTCTGGAGGTCGCCGACCTGATCATCGACGTGCCGGAACACACGGTGCGCCGCACCGATGGCACCGAATTAAACCTGACCCCGCTGGAGTTCGATCTCCTGCTGGAAATGGCGCGCCACCCAGGCCAGGTGCATACCCGCGAGTCACTCCTGGAGTCCGTCTGGGGCTACCGCAATGCCTCCGATACTCGTTTGGTTAACGTGCACGTCCAGCGCCTGCGCGCCAAGATCGAGCACGATCCGGAAGATCCGCAGATCGTGCTGACCGTGCGTGGCGTGGGGTATAAGACCGGCAAGGCCGGTGCCGGGGAGTAAGGAATCATCAGAATTCTGGACCGCGTGCGGCGCATTCGTGACGCCATAGTAGATACGCTGCGCACCTCATTGCAGGCGCGCGTTATCGGCATGATTGTGGTCGCCTCCTCAGTGGTCATGATCATCTTGGCCTACGCCTTAGTCTCCGTGCTGACCCAGCGGTTGGTATCCCAAAAAGAAGACGTGGCGCTGCAGGAACTCGAGCGTGCCCGCACGGCGGTGGAGCAGCAAATCGATGCCACCAGCTCGGCCAACTCGGTGCAGGTGCGCATCAATTCCGCCCGCGCTTCCTTGGATCAGCTCTCTGCGCAACAAGGCGATGCGCAGGCCGTGTATGAACCCGTCATCGTGGTGGAAAACCAGGATGGTTCCATCACCACCTCGCCGGAGGATTTCCCGGTGCCGGAACAAATGCGGCAGATGGTGGGCCAAGACCAGATTGCGCAGCAGTATTACCCCGTCCCGCGCGGCAATGGCGATTACTATAACGCGCTCATGGTGGGCACACCCACCGATGCCGAGATTCCGAATCTGCAGGTCTACCTTGCCCTGTCCATGGAATCTGAAGAATCAACGATGGCGCTTATGCGCGGCCTGCTCTCTGCCGCCGGCGTGGTGGTCGTGGTCTTGCTGGTGGGCATTGCCTGGTTGGCTACCCAGCAGGTCATTACCCCGATCAAGTCCGCGTCCCGCATCGCCCAGCGCCTGGCCGCCGGCCACCTCAAGGAGCGCATGGCCGTGGACCGGGACGATGAGATGGGCCGGCTTGCCGCCTCCTTTAATAATATGGCGGATAAATTGTCCTCCCAGATTGCGCAGCTGGAGGAATACGGCGATTTGCAGAGGCAATTTACTTCCGATGTCTCGCACGAGCTGCGCACCCCCATTACCACCGTGCGCATGGCCGCAGACCTCATCGAATCTGAGGCCGATAGCCTGCCCGCGGGCGCGCAGCGCGCCTCCAAGCTCATGTCCAGGGAGCTGGACCGCTTCGAGGAGCTGCTCGCGGATCTGCTGGAGATTTCCCGCCACGATGCCGGCGTGGCGGACCTATCCACCACGGCCATTGACCTGCGCTCCTGCGTGGATGCCGCCTACCGACAGGTCGAGCATTTGGCGCAGAAGCTCGACGTGGAGGTCGTTCGCAATATGCCGGATGAGCGGATTTCCATCCAGGCCGATTCGCGCCGCATCGAGCGCATTTTGCGCAACCTCTTGGCCAATGCCATCGACCACTCTGAGGGCAATCCTGTGGTGATCGATATCGCCACCACAGATAAGGCCGTGGGCGTAGCCGTTACGGACCACGGCGTGGGCCTGAAACCTGGACAAGAAGAACTGGTATTCAACCGTTTCTGGCGCGCGGATTCTTCCCGCAAGCGCCACTCTGGCGGCACTGGGCTGGGCCTTGCCATCGCCCGCGAGGACGCGGCCCTGCACGGCGGCACGCTCGATGCATTTGGCATATTTGGCTACGGCTCCCGCTTCCGCCTCATCATCCCGCGCGAGCCGAATACCGAGATTGGTGAAGAGCCCATCTCCCGAGAGATTCCAGGCGCCCCGGGCACTGGTTCAGACGCCGCGCACGACGGGCTTGCCGATGCCCCTGCTTCCTCTGACCCCAGCGGCGCAACCGGCGCCGCTGTTGGCGCCGCTGCCGACGCAGCTAGCGGTGCCGACACCGGGCAAGCTGGTACAGCGGAAGCTGGTGCAGCAGATGACGAGGACGAGGGTGGTGCCGGTGGGGCATCGCCAAGCAATAGCTCAGTGGTAGGCCGCGGAATCGGCATCGACGATGACTCGGCGGAGGCATCTGAGGCGGATGGTGATGGCATCCTGTGGCCCTCCGAACGCGAGCGCAATCGCGGGGCCGCGTCGCCAGAGAGGCGCTCCTATAAGGCGCCGGATTTTAAGGGGGATAAATAAATGAATTCGGTCATTATGAAGGGAATATGGCGGCGGCACACCGCCGTGGGCGCGGTGGCGGCGCTGTGCTTTGTCACCGGTTGTTCAACCTTGCCGCACGATACGAGCCCCCAGGTCGTAGGTACCTACCACAATCAGCCCGATGGTCCGGAAGAAGTCATTACCCCAGAGGTGGGGGCGGACCCGGACCTTACCCTGCGCGATTTTTACCGCGCTGCGGCCATTCCCACCAATGATCACGATGCGGCCCGTGGATTCCTTACGGATTCCGCCCGCGGGGCCTGGGATTCCTCGGGCGATGTCATGGTGGTCGATAGCCTGGATATCGTGACCGCGCCCGATAAGAAACAAAATACCGCGGAGGATGTGCGCTCATTTAATGTGCGGGGCACCATCATCGGACGGCTAAAATCCGGTGGGGCATATGTGCCGGAAAATGAAGGCTACGAAGCTACCATTGATATGAAAATGGTGGATGACCAGTGGCTTATTAATGGGTTGCCGGCAGGATTGGTCATTGAGCGCAATGAGCTGCGCAATCATTACACCCCGCAATCGCTCTATTTTTATAAACAAACCGATGACGTCCTTGTCCCGGATCGCCGGTGGCTCTATAAAGGCAGCGAGGAATCCGAGTCCACGCTGATCACCCTCTTGATGGAAGGCCCGTCCAGCAGCATTGCCCCTGCCACCCGCCGGGCAGCGGATGAACAGGTCACCTTCGCCGGCTATGACAATGAAAACGGATACCAGTTCGAGGGGTTGTCAGAACTGGATGAAAATGACCGCACCCGCTTTGCCGCGCAATTGGTCTGGACGCTTTCTGATGCCGGGCATATCGGCCCCTTTAAGGTCAAGGCCGATGGTAGCAACCTGGTAGAAGGCATGGACACCGTCAGCGTGGATGATTTTGCTGACTATAACCCCAAGATCAATAGCAATTCCCTGTCCACGCTGTACGCCTTGAACGAGGGCAACGTGCTGGAAGTCGATAGTGGGGTGGCCGAGCCGATCACTGGTGCCTTGGGCTCGAGCGGCAATGTGCAGTCGGTCGATGTCACCGAGTCCGGCATGATTGCGGCGGTCAGCCGGAAGTCTAATGGTGACTTCAAATTGCAAATGGGCGAAATCGGCTCCGCCATGCAGGACTCGGTCGACGGGAAGACGCTGGCGCGGCCCACCTTCGAATTTAATGGGCAGGCCGCTTGGACGGTGGTCGATGGTGACCGCATCGTACGCGTCGTGCGATCCAAGACCACCGGGCGGATCTCAGAATCCGAGGTCGATGCCCGCAGCATCGACGATATCGAGGGCGAAATCTCCGTTATCCGCTTATCCCATAGCGGCGCACGTGCGGCGATGATCATTGATGGCCACGTCTACATCGCCGCGGTGGCCCAATCCAGCAGCGGTGAAAAGCGCATTGTCAACGCCCGCGAGGTGGGCCCTGAGGTATCCGGCTCGGCACTGTCGCTGGATTGGAATAACGATGGCTCGCTCATCGTGGGCACGTCTTCTGGGCAGTCGCCGGTATGGCGCATCGAGCAAGATGGTTCCTCGGCTTCTACCATGCCGACGGGTAATATCACCGCCCCGGTAGTTGCGGTGGCTACCTCGCCCTCGAAGCTTTATATTACGGATTCCCATGCCATGCTGGAACTTCCTGCCACGGTGGTAGATGAGGTGAACTGGCGCGAGGTGCCCGGCCTGCAGGGCCGGCGTTCTTCGCCTATCGTGTCCGATTAGAAGGCGGCCGCGCTGCCGCAGAGGACCTTTCGGGCATGGGGTGGTGTCGCGCCGTGAGCGTGCGAGAGCTGATTTTTCCGCGTGCGTGCGCCGGGTGCCGGGCGCCCGGACATGTCTTGTGTCCGCAGTGCCGTGAGCACCTGCGCCAGCCTCCTTACTTGGTAAGCCGCCCGCGGCTTTTGGGGGCACCGGTATTTACCCTAGGGTCCTATTCCGATATTCGCCGCAATATCATCATCAGCATGAAGGAACAGGGCAATAGGGAGGTGCGCGATTATATCGGTGCTGTGGTGGCCGCGGGCGTGGCGCACTTGGCCGCCCGTGGCGAGATTCCCCGCGAGCTGTGCCTGGTGCCGGCACCTACTCGTCGCCGCTCGGCGCGCATGCGCGGCGGCGATCCCGTAACGGCCATGTGCCAGGGTGCGGCGAGACGACAGCAGGGCCTGCGTGTGCGCGAGGCGCTTACCATGGGCGCGGATACGGCGGATCAATCCGAGCTCAATGCGCAGGATAGGTGGGCGAACCTGCAGGGGCGCGTGGGGGTTAGCACCCCGGTGGGCGGTGAGCAGGCGCTGCTTGTCGATGACGTTATAACCACCGGTGCCACCCTCGCGGCCAGCATGGCGGCCCTGCGCGCCGCCGGCGCCACGGTCTATGGGGCGTTGGCTTTTGCCGATGCTTAAGGCACATCACAGGGTGGGGTGCACGGTGTTACCCCCTAATGCCATCAGGTCATAACCACTGGTATTATTAGAGGTGTCACAGAGGAACAGTTACTGTGATTGTTTCTAGTCCCCACTACCAAAGGGAGGCATCTCAATGTCCCAGCCAAACAAAGCTCAGGTAACAATTACGGGCCGTAACGTTGATGTACCGGAACACTTCCAGGAGCGCGTCAACGAGAAGCTGGCAAAGATTGAACGCCTTGATCCCACATTGACCTTCTTCCACGTGGAATTGCAGCACGAGCCAAACCCACGCCGCGAAGCAGAGTCCGACCGCATCCAGATCACCGCAACCGGCAAGGGTCACATCGCCCGCGCAGAGGCTAAGGAAGACTCCTTCTACGCAGCGCTGGAAACCGCGATGGGGAAGATGGAACGCTCCCTGCGGAAGGTGAAGGTGCGCCGTGAATACGTCAAGGGCGGCCACCGCGCACAGAAGGGAACTGGCGAAATTGCCGCCGAGATGGTTGCGGAGGCAGAAGCACAGCGCGCCAAGGAAGAGCGCTTGGTTGATCCTTATGCCGAGACCGTCGAGGATGTTCGCCCCGGCCAGATCGTGCGCACCAAGGAGCACCCGGCCACCCCGATGAGTGTGGACGATGCCTTGAGCGAAATGGAGCTGGTTGGTCACGATTTCTTCCTCTTTGTCAACGAGGAAAACAACAAGCCATCCGTGGTTTACCGCCGCCACGCTTTCGACTACGGCATCATCTCCTTGTCCGAGGATGCAGAGGGCTAGAGCCTCCGGCGCCCGCCTAGAGCGCTAAACCTCTTTATTTCCCCCTTCCCACCTATCGGGTTTTTGCTCGATGAGGCGGGGAAGGGGGATTTGTCATGCTCTTGTGAGCCATCCGTTTTCTTAGTGTCGTTAGTGTGAAATCACTATCGTTTAAGGGCGGGTAGAACGCGACAAGGGCAGTGGCGTGAGTACAATTGCGGGAAGTTAACGAATGTGTCGCGAAAAGAAGGACTAACGAATAGTGTTTGGACTTTCCAAGCTGCTGCGCGCGGGCGAGGGCCGTACGGTCAAGCGCCTGGGCAAGATAGCAGACGATGTAATTGCACTCGAGGATCAGTACGCGGAGCTTTCGGACGATGAGCTAAAGGCCAAGACCGACGAGTTCAAAACTCGCCTAAAGGATGGCGAAGAAAAGAACGACATCTTGCTCGATGCTTTTGCTACCGTCCGCGAAGCCGCTTGGCGCGTCCTGGGGCAAAAGCACTACCCAGTGCAGATCATGGGCGGTGCCGCCCTGCACTTTGGCAATGTTGCAGAGATGCGCACCGGTGAGGGCAAGACCCTGACCTCCTTGTTGCCCGCTTACCTCAACGCCTTGGAGGGCGAGGGCGTACACATCGTCACGGTCAATGACTACCTGGCCAAGCGCGACGCCGAGATGATGGGGCGTGTGCACCGCTGGTTGGGCCTGTCCGTGGGCGTTATCTTGGCAGAAATGCGCCCGCAAGAGCGCAAGGAAGCCTACGATTGCGATATCACTTACGGCACCAATAATGAGCTGGGCTTTGATTACCTGCGCGATAACATGGTGCGCACCCTCAATGATGTAGTTCAGCGCGGACACAACTTCTGCATCGTGGATGAGGTGGACTCGATTCTTATCGATGAAGCCCGTACCCCACTTATTATTTCCGGCCCGGTTGATGGCTCCTCCCAGTTCTACGGCGTCTTTGCGCAGCTGGCCCCGCGCATGCGCGAGGGAATCCACTACGAAGTGGACCACAAAAAGCGCACCATCGGTGTCTTGGAAGAGGGCGTGGAGTACGTCGAAGATCAGCTCGGCATTGATAACCTCTACGCGCCGGAGCACTCCCAGTTGGTTTCCTACCTCAATAACGCGTTGAAGGCCAAGGAGCTCTTTACCCGCGATAAGGACTACATCGTCCGCAACGGCGAAGTCATGATCGTGGATGGCTTTACCGGCCGCGTTTTGGCCGGTCGCCGCTACAACGAGGGCATGCACCAAGCCATTGAAGCCAAGGAGCAGGTGGAGATCAAAAACGAGAACCAGACGCTGGCGACCGTTACCCTGCAGAACTTCTTTCGCCTCTATGAAAAGATTTCCGGCATGACCGGTACCGCGGAAACGGAAGCCGCGGAGCTGCATTCCATCTATGGGCTGGATGTGGTTCCTATTCCTACCAATAAGCCGAACCAGCGCACCGACCATTCGGACCGCATTTACAAGACGCAAGAGGCAAAATTCGCCGCGGTGGTTGATGATATTGCAGAACACGTCGAAAACGGCCAGCCGGTCTTGGTCGGTACCACCTCCGTGGAGCGCTCCGAATACCTGTCGCAGCTGCTGACCAAGCGCGGCGTGCAGCACAACGTGCTCAACGCCAAGCACCACGAAGAAGAGGGCCAGATCATTGCCCGTGCGGGCCGCCCCGGCACCGTGACCGTGGCAACCAACATGGCCGGCCGTGGTACCGATATCGTGCTCGGCGGTAACCCGGAAGTCATCCTCGATGAGAAGCTGCGCGAACGCGGTCTCGACCCCTTTGAGGATGAGGAAAAATACCAGGAGGCCTGGGAAGCCGAGATCGACGGCGAGAAAGAGCGCTCGAATCGCTTGGGCGATGAGGTGCGCGAATCGGGCGGTCTCTATGTCTTGGGCACCGAGCGCCACGAGTCCCGCCGCATCGATAACCAGCTGCGCGGTCGTACCGGCCGTCAGGGTGACCCGGGCGAGACGCGCTTCTACCTGTCCATGCGCGATGAATTGATGGTGCGCTTTGTGGGCCAGTCCATGGAGCACATGATGAACCGCCTCAACGTGCCTGATGATGTCCCCATCGAGGCCAAGATGGTCTCGAACTCCATCAAGGGTGCCCAGGCGCAGGTGGAGAACCAGAACTTCGAGATGCGCAAGAACGTGCTGAAGTACGATGAGGTTCTCAATGAACAGCGCAAGGTGGTTTACTCCACGCGCTATTCCATCCTCGATGCCGATGACATCAAGGACGATATCCGCACCATGATCGATGACACGGTCTCTGCCTACGTCGCGGGCGCTACCGCCACCGGTTATGTCGAAGACTGGAACCTCGAGGAACTCTGGAATGCCCTCGAGGCGCTGTACGGCCCCACGATGTCCCCAGAAGAATTGGTGGAAGGCTCCGAGTACGGTTCCCCAGGCGAGCTCACCGCGGAGCAGCTGCGCGATGCCCTCGTCACCGATGCGAACCGGGAGTACGACAAACTGGAGGAAGCCGTTTCTGCTATCGGCGGAGACAAGCAGATGCGCAATACCGAGCGCATGGTCATCCTGCCCATCATTGACCAGAAATGGCGCGAGCACCTCTATGAGATGGACTATCTCAAAGAGGGCATCGGCCTGCGCGCGATGGCGCAGCGCGACCCGCTGGTGGAATACCAGAAGGAGGGTGGCGATATGTTCAACGCCATGAATGAGGGCGTGAAGGAAGAAACCGTGCGCCAGTTGTTCATGCTGCGCAAGCAGTTTAAGCAGCAGGAAGAAAACCAAGAATCCGGTGGCGACTCGGGCTCTGGACCTGCAGGCCAAGAAACCGTAGAGGCATAAACCCTCGCGCTCTTTTGCGCCCCTTCCCCTTCCCCTTCCTCCCCGCCCTCGGGCGGTGGGGAAGAGGGAGGGGTGCTGTCAGTTTTAGAGCAGCCGAAACGAGCGCAGGCCCTGGTCCGTGGCGGAGCCGGTAAAGGCGTGGCGCTGGGTGCCGATGACCGCGGAACCGAAGTACTCGCCGTTGGGCCGCGCGTGCAGGCTGGTAAGGCGCATGGCATCGCTGTCATAGGGGCTTTTTCGGCGGTGCACCCAAGAACCTATATGCAGGCGGATGGAATCCGAAAAGCGCGGGGAATTGAGGTGAGCAATGGGGCGGTAGCCGGCGGCGACCTCAAGGATAAAGACGACCCAGGCTTGGATATGGTGCTGGGTGGCAACCTCGGCCGTTGTGGGTAGGCGGCCGTAATGGATGCGGTGCGGGGCGATATATAGCTTGAGGTGAGAGTAGCCGGGAATGGGCTCATACATGGTGAAATGAGTGCTCCTGCGAAAAAGGGCAGGAGGCGAACGCGTGATAATTATCTCATGGAGGCGCTGCGCGCGCTATTTCTGGCAGTTTCCTGTATGAGGCGGGCGAGAATATAAGCGCAGTTCGCTATACTTTCGGGAGTTACAAAGTATTCGTGTACTGAAGGATTAAAAATATGCGTGGTCTCATCGTTGACTATGTCGGCGTCCTCGATGGCGCTGAAGAGGACAATCGCCGCTGGAAGGCTCTGCTATCTGCGGCGAAGGCAAATGGTGCCGCAACCGCTATCTTGTCTAATGACCCGGGCGGTTCCGGCGCTGAGCACATTCGCGAGTGGGAATACCGCGGCAACGTCGATGCCGTGGTGCTGTCTGGCGAAATCGGGGCGGAAAAGCCGGAGGTTGCGGCCTTCCAAGCGGCTGCCGATGCCCTCGAGCTGCCCTTGAGCGATTGCGTCATGGTCGATGATTCGATCCTCAACGTGCGCGCCGCCGTCGATGCCGGGATGATCGGTTTCTTGTACACCAGCTTCGACCGCGTGTCTGTAGAAATTCAAGCCGTATTCGATATTGAAGGGGAATTTTAGTGGCTCAAGCCCGCGTCTATATTCCGGCGACCTATGCCATGCTGGCGGAGCTCGCTGAGACCGGAACGCTCGCGGCGCGCTCTGGGTGGGGATTCATGGTCACCCCAGCGCTGCGGGATTTTTATACCGCAGGCGATGAAGAAGAGATTGCCTACTCGGCCTTCCTCGAGGCCTCCATGGCTTCGCTGCGCCTGTTGACCATTGGGGACGAGGAGAAGTTCCCGCACCGGCGCGTGGTCATTTCCATCGATGTTGATGAAACTGCAGTCACCCCGCGCCCAGATATGGGCGAGCCGGTGGTGGAGCTTCAGCCGGCGCAGTTTGGCACTGATAATCTCGCCGCCATTCACGTGGATATTGAAGAATCCGAAGAGGCAACCGCCAAGGCCATCGAGGCCATTGATTCCGCGGACCTGGGCGATGAGGACGCGGAGCTCGCGGTGGGAGATGCCCTTGATAACTTCATGGCCTTCTACCACCCCACGGAGTTGCCCTTCCTCGTGGAATTGCTCTAAGCCGCGCTAGTTTTCCCACTCCACGTTGGTGCGCAGGGCTTGTAGCAGCCCGCGTACCGCATCGCGCCGGCGGGCGGTAGCGGTGCCCTCGGGAATGATTTCTGGATCATCGAGCCCGCATTCGGGATCCGCCGGTGGACCCGCGTGCGTACAGCCGCGCGGGCATTCCTCAATAGCCGCAGCGAGGTCTTCGAAGACGCCGAGGACGGTATCCGCGTCCACGTGCGCCAGCCCAAAGGAGCGAATGCCCGGCGTATCGATGATCCAGCCGCCCTGGGAGTCGGTGCCAGCAGCATCGGTGGGCAAGGGGAGTGCCACCGATTGCGTCGAGGTATGCCGGCCCTTGCCGATGCCCGATACTTCCCCCGTTTCCCTTTCCGCATCTGGGACCAGCCGGTTAACTAGCGTGGATTTGCCCACCCCGGAATGTCCGATGAGCGCGGTGATATGGTCATCTACCTGCGCGCGCACGGCATCGAGGCCGTCTTCGACCCCGGCCTCGACCACGGTGACATCCAAATCGGCGAACTCTTCTGCAAACGGCGTCGGGTCCGCGAGATCGGTCTTGGTAAGGCACAAGATGGGGTGGAGGTTGCCCACGAATGCGGCAATCAAGGCGCGCTCGACAAAGCCGGATCGCGGGGGCGGGTCGGCCACGGCGGAAACGATCAGCAATTGATCGGCATTGGCCACCACGATGCGCTCATACGGATCCGTGTCATCGGCCGTGCGGCGCAGTACGGAGGTGCGATCCGCCAGCTTGACGATGCGCGCCAGTGTGTCCTTCGCACCAGAGGTATCACCAACCACGCCGACGCGGTCACCGACCTCGATGGCGGTGCGGCCCAGCTCGCGGGCGCGCATGGCGGTGACCTGGGGGCCATCGTCAAGCGCAACGCCCCACCGCCCGCGGTCCTTGGTGATTACCATGCCGTATTTGGCATTTTTGTGCTTGGGCCGATCCTTGGTGCGCGGGCGCGAGCCCTTGCCGGGGCGCACGCGCACATCAGATTCATCAAAGGAACCGAAACGTCTAGCCATGTATATCCTGTTGGTCGGGGTGTAGCATCGTCTCCCACATGCGGGCGAAACCGGGCAAGGTCTTGGAGGTGGTGGAAATATCCTCAATCTGGATCCCTGGGACCTGCAAACCCAGAATGGCACCGGCGGTGGCCATGCGGTGATCGGCGTAGCAGGGCCAGTCGCCGCCGTGGAGTTCGGCGGGTTCGATCACCAGGCCATCGTCAAGCTCGGAGACCCTACCGCCCAGCGCATTGATATTCGCCGCGAGCGCCTGCAAGCGGTCGGTCTCGTGGCCGCGCAGGTGGGCAATGCCCGTGAGCCGCGACGGCGTTTCCGCGAGCGCGCACAGGGCCGCAACGGTGGGGGTAAGCTCCCCGATATCGCCCATATTGCGCTCGATGCCCTGCAGCTTGCCTGCCGGGTTGCCCTCTGCCGTGACGCTGTTGTGCTCCTGGGTTACCATCACGCCCATATCCAGCAGGATATGGCGGATGGCATCGCCCGGCTGGGTGGTATTCGCCGGCCAATTCTTGATGGTCAGGCGCCCGCCGCTGACCGCCGCGGCGGCGAGGAACGGCGTGGCATTGGAGAGATCTGGCTCGATGAACCATTCGCGGCCGGCGATGGGGCCGGGGTGCACCGTCCACGTCGTGCCGTCAGAATCCACGCGCACGCCCGCCTGGCGCAGCATGCCCACCGTCATTTCCACGTGCGGCATAGATGGCAGCTGGCCGCCCTCGTGGGTGAGCTGGATGCCCTGGGAAAAGCGCGCCCCGCTCAGCAGCAGGCCGGAGACGAACTGGGAAGAACCAGAAGCATCGATGGTGACTTTGCCGCCTTCTGGCACGCCGTTGGCGGACACCGTAAAGGGTAGGCTACCTCCTTCCACATCAACGCTGAGGCTGCGCAGTGCATCCAGAGTCGTGGACATGGGGCGGTTATAGGCCTGCTTATCGCCATCGACGCGCACCGGGCCATCCGCCAGCGCCGCGACCGGCGGCACAAAGCGCATCACCGTGCCGGCCAGCCCGCAATCCACCGTGGCACCGTGCAGCTTCCCAGGTTGGACGTGGATATCGGCGCCGTCATGGGTGAAGCGAACCCCCATGGCACTGAGCGCGTCCTCCATCAGTTGCGTATCGCGCGATACCAGTGGGGCGTGCAGGATGGACGGGGAATCAGCCAGCGCGGCCAGGATGAAGGCGCGATTGGTAATCGATTTCGATCCTGGCACCTGGTGTTCCCCCGTAACGGGGCTGGTAGCCAGCGGGGCGGTCCAAGGTTGAGACATAGTGTCCATAATAGAGGCCATGTGCGGAAGATTCGTTCTTTTTACCGAGTCCCTCCTCGATGAGGTGGGAAACCTCCCAGGTGTCCAGGAAGTCCACGCCCCACAGGGCACGCCTGGGCCGCGATATAACATTGCCCCGACCCAGCCCATTCCCATCGTGCGCGTGCGCGAAGAACTGGCCGAAGTCGATCCCGCGCGGTGGGCGCTGTTGCCGCAGTGGAAGAAAGACATGGAAGGCCCGCCGCTTTTTAATGCCCGAGCAGAAACGGTGGCAAGCAAACCATCTTTTCGCACCGCCTTTAAATCCCAGCGCTGCCTTATCCCCATGAACGGCTATTACGAGTGGAATAAGGATGGCTCCACCAAGACGCCGTATTACGTTCACTTAGAACACGGTCTGCTGTGGGCCGCGGGGCTTTGGGATACCGGGTTGGACCGACTCTCTGCCACCATCGTGACTACTGCGGCTACCGAAGAGATGGAGTGGCTGCACCACCGGTTGCCGCGATTTTTGGCACCGGAAGAGATGCGCACCTGGCTCGAGGGCAGCGCCGAGGAGGCCAAGGAGCTGCTAGCGCCCACGGGCCTGCGGGGATTTGAGTATCACGCGGTGGATAAGGCCGTGGGGACGGTCTCTAATGACTACCCGGAGCTACTCATCCGCCAGTAGATCGGCAAAGTCGGCCCCGCACAAGTATGCGAGGTCTTCTGCGTTGAGCTCGATGTCCAAGCCGCGGCGGCCGCCGGAGATAAAGACGGTATCGAAAAGCACCGCGGATTCCTCGATCACCGTGGGCAGCGGGTTCTTTTGTCCGAGCGGGGAAATACCGCCATGCACGTAGCCTGAGGATTTCTCGGCATCGTGCACCTGCGCCATGGCGGCCTTAGATACGCCAAGGGCGGCGGCCGCCTTCTTGAGGCTTAAATGGTGCGTGGTGGGAATCACGCACACCGCCAACTCGCGGCGCGGACCTTTGCCCGCGGTGAGATCAATGATGAGCGTTTTCAGCACGCGCTCGGGTTCTACGTCTAAGGCCGCCGCGGCGTGGTCACCGAAGTGATTTTTGCCTGCCTCGAAGGTGGATACGAAGTGTTTCACTCCGGCATCTTCGATGACTTTCAGCGCCGGGGTAGCGGCATGCGGGGACTTTTTGGCCATATAGGAATTTTAGCGTGAGACGTTAGGATAGATTGTGTGGTTAAAGAAACAGTGAGCGAAAAGGAGCTGCAGCGCCGCTTTGAAAAGGAAGCGCTCCCGCTGCTCGATCAGCTCTATGGCGGCGCGCTGCGCATGACGCGAAACCCGCAAGACGCGGAAGACTTGGTGCAAGAGACCTATCTGAAGGCCTATAAGTCCTTCCATTCCTTTAAGCAGGGAACGAATCTGAAGGCATGGCTTTATCGCATCATGACCAATAACTACATCAACTCCTATCGCAAGGCGAAGCGCCGTCCTACCGAGTCTTCTGCCGATGATCTGAGTGATTTTCAGCTCTATACCACCGCGGGACACGATTCCACCGGCTTGGAATCCGCCGAGGTGGCAGCGCTTAAAGAGATGCCAGATAGGTCCATTTCGCAGGCCATTAATGACCTGCCGGAGGATTACCGGATGGTGGTCTACTACTCCGATGTAGAGGGCTTAGCGTACAAAGAAATCGCCGAAATCATGGATACTCCATTGGGAACGGTGATGTCCCGCCTACACCGTGGAAGAAAAATGCTCCGGAAGGCGTTGAAGGACGTAGCACGTGAACAAGGAATTGGATTAGAACACCCGGACATGGAGGACAAGTAATGGAAGGCGCAACCGGAAAGAACTGTGGTGCGTGCAGCTCCACTGAGGTACACAACCTATTTTGCGAGCTTCTTGATGAATCCACAACCTACGCCCGCGCTTTAGCCATCCGCGAGCACATCGCCCAATGCGATTTTTGCCAGCAACGCCTAGAGCGCGAAGAGCTCGTCCGCTCCCTCGTGCGCAATTGCTGTGCCGGCCAAGCTAAGGCACCGCAATCGCTGCGCCGCCGTATCTCGGTAGAAATTACGGAGATCGAATCCCGCTGGTAAGAAGCGTCCTTCAGAGCTGCGAAACCCTCTGGAGGCTTCTGGGGTTTTTGGGATGCAGAAATTTCTTGTTTAGACCTTAACGTAGATATAGCAAAAGCCCGGCTGGGTAGTGCTGAAATGCACTGCCAACTAAGCCGGGCTTTATGTTTGCTGTACGTTATGCGCCAGGACGCTTGCCGTGATTAGCGGCCTTCTTGCGGCGATCCTTGCGCTTGCGACCACGCTTGCTCATTGCGCACTCCTTCGTTGAGGGTTTCTGAACTTTATTCAACTGTAGCGGCTAAGGGCGCCGAAACGAAAATTGGGGTGAGTGTTAGGTTCCCCGGGTCCGCGCTATTAGGCGGACACGCGGGAGCGGCCGCGGCCGCGATTGCGGCGACGCTTGAGGGCGCGGCGCTCCTCTTCAGACAGGCCGCCCCAGACGCCGGCGTCGAGGCCGGACTCGAGTGCCCAGTTGAGGCAGGAAGAAGCAACGGGGCAGCGGTTGCAGACCAGCTTGGCCTTAGCGATCTGGGTAAGGGCAGGACCGGAGTTACCTACTGGGAAGAACAGCTCTGGGTCTTCGTCGCGGCAAACGGCTTCGTGGCGCCAATCCATGATTGATATCTCCTAACAAATTTTTGACAGCAGTAAATACGAGCGCAATCCGTGCGAGGCAGGAAAGCACCTTGATTTTTAGGTGGTGTGTGAACTGGTCTGCTAGCAGTGGGGCCCGGTCTCGAGGTCGGGCCAGCGTCGCCGCCGCCTATGGTTCACGGTGTTGTTACCTGAAGTTTCCTCCAGGTTAAGAAGAGGTTTACGCCCTCTTTCTTTTTGCTACTAGAGAATCATGACATGTTTACCCGATCGCCGCTAGGGGTACGGGCTAAATTGTGGTTAACATCACGTAAATAGGCGCGGTGTGGGGGCCATAAATGCCAAAATCAAATTTTAAAGAATCCTGTGAGAATCGCTGTGAGCTGCAGCTATAGGTGCTATGCGGTGAGTGTGGTGAGGAAGAGACCGTCAAATCTCCCAGTTCATCCCCCTGCCCCCCGCGCTACTGCAGGCAACATCGAGGCCCCGCCGTGGGTGGCACAGAAAAAATCCGCGCCGCATTAGTAGACTGGGGATTTGTGTCTAAGCAGAACAAACGCCAGGTAAATAAGCAGCAGCGAGATAAGTCGGCAGCGCCAGCGGCAGCACCGGATAGTGCCCCGCAGTCGGTGCTTATAGGCGCAGGCATTGCCACGGTGCAATCCATCGCGGTTATTTGTTTTGGTATTTTCCTCATCGTGCGCGAAGCGGTGGGCGCGGAAAATGACTCGATGGTTTCTGATTCCGGATCGGGAAGCTTTGTGGGGCTTGGCACCGCCATCTTTATCTTCATCGTCTTTGGCTTCGTCATCGCAGGCGCCTGGGCCATGGTGAAAGGAAAGCGATGGGGAAGAGGCGCCGTGGTCCTCGTAGAGCTCATCCTAGGCGCGAGCGCGTTTCAAATGTATAGCGGTGGATCCCCGGTGCTGGGAACTATCACCCTGTTAAGCGCGGTCGCGGTGCTTTATCTCTTGATGTTTAGGCGCGAGTCCTCGGAGTGGGCCGCCTCGAATTTCTAAGGGACCATTCGCGCGGGAGGCGCGAGTGGCACTCGCTTAGTCGCTGCTGAGGCCAACCACGGTATCGCCCCGGGTTTCTACAATGGTCTCGCCCGCCAACGTGAGGTGGACAGGACCACGGTAGCCGCCGCGGTCGACGGCAATTTCGCGCAGTACCTTCCCGGTAGACCAGTCCACCACAGCTATGCCCTTTTCGGTGGGCATCAGCATGTGCCCAGCCACTGAGATTGGGGTGCCGATGGCGCCGTCAATGACGTGATCGACCCGCAAATCACTGGGGGTTAAAAGGTAGAGGCGTTTCCCATCAAACCACGTCATGTGGTGCGGGAGATCCGCTATGGCTGGGGCGAAAGGGCTTGTACCGGATTCGATGGCGGCGGAAGGCTTTACGGGAGTAGAAGAAAGCTTTTCGCCCTGGTTGTTATAAGACTCGATGTGGGGTTCTGGGCCGGGGATATAGACTGCGGCGGCGTCCTGGCCCACCGCGATAAGCCGCGCCCCATCGCGGGACAAGGAGACATCGGCGTCCATTTCCGGTTCCCGGGAATCCTCCGGGGTGGTGGCTTGAAACCTTAACCAGGTGGTATGTGGGTCCTCCGGGCACGATTCCGTCAGCGCCAGGTTCTCAGTACGCGTCAGCGCCGAAGAAATGGTGCAATCCTCGTGCGGTTGTTTCTGCGATTCTTGCTTGGCTTCCACTTCGCCGTATTCCACGGTGCGCACGAGATCGGAGCGCCACAGATCGATTCGCCCGGCAGAAACGGTACCTACCCGGTCATTGGATTGCACGGGTACAACTTCCGGGGAATTGATAGCGCTGCGGGTGGAGGCATATTCACCCGTCGCTGCTTCAATGGCAACGGTATCCCCGCAGCCCACGCCCGTGCGATAGGTAGCAACCACCTTGCCCCACGCAGTCGATAGCGAGCAAAGCTCAGCATCGCTGCGGGTGTAGGTCCAGGCTGTGGAGCCATCGGCATTAGTGGCGGTAAGCACATCGCCATCATGGCTAATGCTCAAGCCGTGGGCGGAAATGGCGCGGTATTGGCCGGGCACGGCTTGGTTGGGCAGGCTATAGGCGGGGGTGAGCGAGGAGGGGACATCGGCAAGCACGGCCGCATCGCCTTTCCCAGGAACCGCCTCTTGGTGCAGGTCCGCTTGGTGGATATTGGCGGTGGCGACTGCGCCGCCCACCGCAATGGCGCAGACAGCGCCGATGATGCCGGTAGCCTTCCAATCCGCTGCGGTAGCCCGCAAGATGGGGGCCTTAGTCATCGGCGCCCTCCTCGAGGCTTGCCATTACCGCGCCGAGACCGGGACCGAGACTGGGAACGTGGCTTGGGCTGTGCCGCGGACCGTTTACGCGCCGGAAGCTGGCCAATCACGCTGGTGGTCGGCCCCACCTTTTCCTGCACGCCTGCGGGGATGGAAAGCGCCTGGGCAAGCTCCGGGGAGGTGGAAAACCACTGCGGCGGCTCGGGGGTATCAAGCCCTAGTTCATCGTTGATGACCTGCCATTTTTCTAGCTCATCGTAGCCCACCAGGGTGACGGCGGTGCCGGTGTGCCCAGCGCGGCCGGTGCGCCCGATGCGGTGGATAAACGTCATGGGATCATCGGGAACCTGGTAGTTGATGACATGGGTGACATCATCGACATCGATGCCGCGGGCGGCGATATCGGTGGCGACGAGAATATCTACCTCGCCCGAGCGGAAGGCCTGCAGGGACGCCTCCCGGGACTTTTGGCCCAAGTCACCGTGCACGGCGCCGACGTGGAAACCGCGCGCAGCAAGGTCATCGGCCAATTGCGCGGCGGAGCGCTTGGTGCGGGTAAAGATGATGCTGCGACCCCGGCCTTGGGCCTGTAGGATATGCGCGATGACCGGCACCTTATCCATGCGGTGGGCCTGGAAGGTGACCTTGCGGGTGGTTTCGTGCGTGACCTCATCCGCCTCCGATTCGGCCCGGATGTGTACGGGCTTATTCATGAACTGCCGCGATAAGTTCAAAATGGCGCCTGGCATGGTGGCAGAAAACAGCATTGTCTGGTGCGCGTTGCCATCGAGCGCTTCCAAAATGGCCTCTATGGAGGGCAAAAAGCCTAGGTCCAGCATCTCATCGGCCTCATCGAGTACCACGATGGCAACTTGGCGCAGAACCAGATCGCCGCGCTCGTGCAGGTCGAGCAGGCGGCCTGGCGTTCCGATGACCACATCAACGCCGCGCTGGAGGAGCTTAATCTGCTCCTCGTAGGGGCGCCCGCCGTAGATAGAGGCGAGGCGGACCGGCAGGTGCGCGGCCGCGTCCTGCAAATCCGCGGTGACCTGTTGGGCAAGCTCGCGGGTGGGAACGACGATGAGCGCCCGCGGCGTCCCATCCAGTGGGGCAATATCCGCGTCATCAAAAACGCGATCGAGCAGCGGCACGCCAAAGCCAAAGGTCTTGCCCATGCCGGTGCGCGCCTGGCCAATGAGGTCTTGGCCATTGAGCGCAATGGGCAGGGTTAATTCCTGGATTGCAAAGGTTCGCGCGATGCCACGGTCAGCGAGCCCATCGCAGATTTCGGCGGCCACGCCGAGTTCCGCGAAGGTCGGTGGCTGGGGTTTTATGACAGACACACCTTGATAGTAGCCGGGATGGTTATAGTGGGGCCATTGGCATGTAAAACTCTAGTTAGAGGAGGATAATTTTATGGATATCAAGTTTGGTTTTGCAGATACCCCGCGCGAGCTGATCATTAGCACCAGTGGTGAGCAGGCGGAGCTAACGCAAAAGATTAATAGCGCCCTGGCAGAAAACTCCACGTTGGAGCTAGAAGATGACAAGGGCCGCAAGTACCTCGTGCGCACTGAGCGTGTGGTGTACGTCGAGGTTGGTGCCGCTAAGAAGCAGTCCGTCGGATTCGCCGGCGCCTAAGCTTGGGGCGTTCTAAAGGTTTGCTAATTCAGTTTTTGAATAGACAACCGGGTACCCTCAATGCCTATGGAAAGTAGGCAGAATCGCAAGGCTCAGCAGAGCCATGGGCGAATTCCGGATCACCCGAACCCGGTGGTCCGGTTCGCCCGCCGGTACGGCTGGTGGCGTGTGGTGGCTATCCCCGTGATGGTGCTGCTTACCGTCTGGGTGATTGTGGATATCGCGTCTGGCTCTTCGGCCGATGACAACGGCGATGCATCCAGCGCGGAAACCACCGCAGCCACTCCTACCCACGAGGATCTCACGGGCCCCGACCCCGCGAATGCGGAGGCGGTAGAGCGCGAGATCAGTGAGATGCCCCCTGGAAGTGACTTCACCAAAAAGGGCAAGGGCACTTTCCACGGAATCGGCCGCCCCGGCGCTGTAGCCGGCGAGGGTGGCGAGAAAAAGGTGCGCTATTCCATCGAGGTGGAAGATGGGCTCAATACCGCTCCCTATGGCGGAGATGATGCCTTTGCCGCAATGGTGGAGGCAACCCTTGCGGATCCACGCGGGTGGACCGCCCAAGGCGACTTCGAATTCGAGCACGTCGCCTCCGCAGACGATCCCGATACCCGCATCCAGCTGACCTCTCTGACCACGGCCGCTGAGCGTTGTGGCGAGAAGATCGAGACGGAAACCTCCTGCCACACCAAGTTTACCGGCGAATCCACCACCATCATTAATGAAGCGCGGTGGGTGCGCGGGGCCACGCCCTTTGAGGGCGATTTGGGCAATTACCGCCAGTACGTCATCAACCACGAATTGGGCCATGCCATTGGCTATGCCTCCCACCAGCAGTGCGGCGGCGAGGGCAAATTGGCCCCAGTGATGATGCAGCAGACGCTGAGTTTGAACAATAAGCAATTGCATGACCGCAATCCCAAGGAGGTCTATCCTGATGAGGATGTGACCTGCGAGCCTAACCCGTGGCCATATCCCAATCCGGAGCAAAGGGATCCCCACCAACCCCAATAAGGAGTACTGGATGCCGCTTCCCCCAGAGCATGTTTTAAGCGCCTTCCACGCAGAAACCGGTGCGACTGGGTCGCGCCGGGCCCAAGGCGATCAGCTGGGCCCAGTATGGGATAACGGCATCAAGGTGGGCGACGTGGTTTACTCCCAGGCCGGCCCCTTCGCGGCATGGTCTGCCAAGGTGCGTGAAAAACTAAGCGTGCCGGGCGCGCGGGTATCGCGGCCGGTTCTCGCGAGCGACGGCCGCCACACCGCCGCCGGATGGAAGGCGACGCAGTTCCTTCCCGGCGAGGTCGCCGGGCGCATCGATGAAGCAGCGCAGACGGCCTTGCGCTTGGACGATGCCATGGCCAATGCGCCTGCGCCGCCGAGCACGCACCGCGATGATGCCTTCGCCCGCGCGGAGCGCACCGCCTGGGCGGAGACGGGGGAGGCCTACGATAAGGCCGCGCTTGCTGATGTCCCCTTGGTCACCGCCCATACCGCCCTGCTGACCACCACGGTCTTTTATGGGGCGCACCCACCAGGGATTGTGGATATCGTGCCAAGCCAATCCGCGCGCCCGGCCGGGTGGAGCGCCGCGCTCGTGATCGTGGATGGTTTGATCGCGCAAGTGGTAGATGATGATATCTGCCAGCGGTTTGGCCACGTGCCGGGCATGCAAGAGCTTTTGCTGCGGGCGGTGTCTTACCGCCGTCATATCAATGATCTTAATCCACGGTCGCGCTCGAATGTGCGTTCTAATATTGAGAGGGTGGAACAGTTTCTTGTGTCTAGGGGATCTGCGATACTGGGGCGGTGAGTTACAATCCCCATTCCACCGCCCGCGCGGGAGTGGTCTTACCGCCGTCGCCACAGGTACGACTCATCGCCCGCACCCCGTCCGCACATGCCCGTTCCTGGCCCGTTGAACTGCCGGAGACCGGTACCTGGAAGGTAACCGGCACCGCCGGAACCGGCGTATCCAGTTTTCTTATCGATACTGTCATTCATGCCCTCGACCGCGCTCAGGTCACGGGGGCAGATCCCTCTGGCATCCTCGTTGTCGCTGCCTCCAAGGAATCCGGCGCTCGCCTGCGCCGCGAGCTTTCGGAGCGCCTCGAAGATTATGCGGCGCAATCTTCCATGGTCCGCTCCATCCACTCCTTGGCCTTCGCCCTCTTGCGCAGCGCCAGCGACGAGGAATTGCGCCTTATCACCGGCGCGGAACAAGACGCCGTTATCCGGGAATTGCTAGAAGGCCACGCTGAATCCGGCCACGGCGAATGGCCGGAGGAAGTTCGCCCCGCCTTAGAGTATGTAGGTTTTGCCCGCCAATTGCGCGATTTTCTTTTGCGCTCCATCGAACGCGGCCTCAGCCCCGCGGATCTGGAAAACCTTGGCGCCAAGTACGGCCGTGGAATGTGGAGCGCGGCCGGTACATTCCTGCGCGAATACGAACGCGTCCAAGCCCTGTCCGGGGCGCATTCTTATTCCGCGGCAGAGCTAGTCAACCAAGTCTTGCTGCGCCCAGAACTTACGAATTCGCACCCGTGGCACACCATCGTGGTCGATGATGCCCAGCTATTGGATCCCACCGCAGGCAAGCTCATATCCCGCTTGGCCCCGGATGCACAATTGCTGGTCATAGGCGGCGATGCAGATCAATCCGTCTTTGCCTTCCGCGGTGCCAACTCGCAGTTCCTTGAGGAATTTCCCGTGGAACACTCCGTCGAGCTTTCACATCCGCACCGCAGCGGCTCCCCGGCCTGCATTTCCATCGTGGATTCTGAGGGCCGCCTGCGCGATGTGGTGGCCGATACCGTGCGTCGCCGGCATTTGGACGATGGCGTGCAGTGGCGCGATATCGCCGTCATCGTGCGCTCGACGGCGGATATTGGCCAGATGCGCCGCACCTTGCTGGCCGCCGGGGTACCCGTGCATATCAGCCCGACCGATGTCATTTTGGCAGAACAGCGCCTAGTATCTGCCATGCTCCTTGCCCTGCGCGCCTTGGAAGAAGACCTCAGCAATGCGGAACTCGAGGAGTTGCTTACCGGGCCGGTGGGAGGGGCGGATCCCGTCACCTTGCGTCGCCTGATTCGTGGCCTGCGCCGGTGGGCGCCCGATACACGCGGAATGGATAGCCTGCGCGAGCTCTTGCAGGGTGAGCTGCCGGACTTCAACGGGCAACTGACAGAACGCGAATTTTCCATCTTGGAGCGTGTGCGCGCGGTACTTGCCGCGGGCCGGCAGGCTGTACAAACCCAAGCTTCCGTGGAAGAGGTCTTGTGGGAAGTATGGAGCGCCACCGAGCTGGACATGCGCCTGCAGGCATCAGCTTTGCGCGGCGGAGCCACCGGCTCACAGGCGGACCGTGACCTCGATGCCATGATGGCACTGTTTGATGCCGCCGGTGATTACTCTGAGCGCCGCCCCGGTTCCTCGCTGCAGTCCTTTTTAACCCACATCACCGAACAAGAACTCCCCACCGGCGTGCGTGACCGCCGCACCGCCACCCCGCAGGCCGTGGAGATCATCACCGCCCACGGTGCCGTCGGCCGCGAATGGGACACCGTCATCGTCGCCGGAGCCCAAGAAGGCGCGTGGCCCTCGCTGGGGGAGACCGGATCCATTTTTGGCCAAGAAGATCTCATCGATCTCCTAGACCGCGATATTGACCCCGATACCCCCGTCAGTCACATTGCCTCCCGTCTGGCAGAAGAGCGCCGACTCTTCCACGTTGCCACCACGCGCCACCGAAACCGGTTGCTGATCGCCGCGGTGGAAAACCCCAATGAGGACGCCTTTGCAGAGCCCTCCCGCTTCATCTCGGAATTTGCGGGGCGCGGAGTTGATGTGCCGGGGACGAAGGCGCGCCGGGAAGCCAGCCGCGCCTTGCGCGCCGCCCAATTTCCCCGCGAGCTGGGTTTGGACGTTCCCGAGCCAGCACCCGTGTCCCTGCGCGATGGGCTCGAGGTCGATCCCCTCGACGTGGCGGTGCTTTCTGTGCCCTCCTTTGTGGCGCAATTGCGCCGCGTGGTCACGAACCCAGATGCCGGCGAAGTGGAGCGGCGTCAGGCAGCCCGGCAGCTGGCGCGTTTAGCACAGGCGGGAATCCCAGGCGCCCATCCAGATCAATGGTTCTCCGCACGCTCTGTGGCATCGCATACGCCGCTGCGCGGCAGCAAGAGCCTTTCGCCGTCCCGGGTCGAAGCCCTGCTTAACTGCCCGCTCAAGGCGATTGTGGGAAACCTCGCTGAAGATCCCAGCGGTGCCGAGCACCTCCTGCGCGGCACCATGGCCCACTCCTTCTTGGAGGCCATCGGCCGCGGCATGGATGCGGAAAAGGCCCGCCTGCTCGTCATGGAGGCCTATGAGCTCATCCTGGACGTTCCGCAGTGGCAACTACAGAGCAAGTTGGAAGAATTCTCCCGCCTGTTAGAGCGCACGCAGCAATGGGCACAGCAGTCCGAGGTTAAAAATGAACTCGCCGGGGTGGAAGTACCCGTCTACGTCGAGGTCGCCCCGGATATTCGGGTAGGTGGATTCATGGACCGCTTGATGCAGGATGGAGACGGAAATTACCTGGTCGTGGACCTCAAGACCGGCAAATCTGCAGCGACGCAGGCAGAGGCAGAAGAAAACCGTCAGCTAATGACCTACCAATTGGCCTTGTCCCGGGGCAGCTTCGACGGGCAACGCGTGCGCGATGGCGAAGGTATGCCGCGCGCGGGCGGGGTGCTTGTTTATCCCGGAAAAGATTCCAGCAAAATTACCACCCGCACTCAGAGTCAGCTCACCGCGGAGGCGCTGGAAGAGTTTTCCACATTACTGCCACCCCTGGCAGCGGAACTGCGCGGTCCGCAACTGACCGCGCGCACCAATAAGGATTGCGATAAGTGCCCCATTCGTACCATCTGCCCAGTGCAGGAGGAAGGAAAGATGACCATCCATGCCTAAGCAGGATTTTTTCCCGGAACAAATAGCGAAAGCACTGGGCAAGGACTACCCACCCACTGAGGAACAAGCCCACGTCATCGAGGGTCCTTTTGGCCCCAAGCTTGTGGTGGCCGGCGCGGGTGCCGGTAAGACGGAAACCATGGCCTCCCGCGTGGTCTATTTGGTAGCCAATGGCTACGTGCGCCCAGAGGAAGTGCTGGGGCTGACCTTTACGCGCAAGGCGGCGCAGCAGCTAGAACAGCGCATTCGCCGCCAGCTCATTCAGCTGCGCGATTCCGGCCTCATCGTTCCCGGCAGCCCCGCAGCGGAGGCACTTAACAATATCGCGCCCACCGTGGCCACCTATGACTCTTATGCCGGCGAGCTCGTGCGTGAATACGGCCTTTTGGTCCCAGTAGAGCCCTCAGCGCGAATCATCACGGAGGCAGAGCGCTTCGCTATTGCCTACGACGTGGTGAAAAACTACGGCGGCAAATTATCGGATGAAAAGACCTTGGGTTCCATTACGGAAGTCCTGCTCAAGATCACCTCCGATATGGACAATTCCTTGAAGGATCCGGATGATATCGCCGAATTCGCACGGGATTTCCGCGCCGATATAGACAACCTGGAAAAGGCCCCGAGGACGAAGGGCGAGTATTCCAAGGACCTGCAGAAGTACATCAATGTCCAGGATCTACGCGTGCAGTACGTGCCTTTGATCGAGGAACTCAAGCGCACGCAGGCAGAGCAGCAGGTCATCACTTTTGGCGAGCAGATGTCTGTGGCAGCGCGCCTTGCGCAAGAGCACCCGGCGGTGGGCAAGCAACAGGCGCAGCGCTACCGCGTGGTCATGCTGGATGAATATCAAGATACGTCTTATGCCCAGCGCGTACTCCTGCGCAGCCTCTTTGGTGGGGAACACAAGGACATTTCCGTGACCGCGGTGGGCGATCCCATGCAGGCCATTTATGGCTGGCGCGGGGCTACCTCAGAAAACCTCACCGCGTTTGTGGAGGATTTCCCGCAAGCCGATGGCACGCCTGCTCCCAAGGATCAGCTCACTACCTCGTGGCGCAACCCGTCGGGTGCCTTGGAGCTGGCCAACTCGGTGGCGGCCGGGGTCTTTGGGGGCGGCCCGCGGCCCGTCGATGAGCTGCACGCGGCCCCGCACAAGGGCGAAGGCGAGATTGAGCTGGCCTATTTCGCCAGCGAAGACGAGGAACACGAGTTTATTGCGCAGAAATTAAGGCAGCAGTGGGATGCGCGCGAGGGCGAAGGCTTTTGCGCAGCGGTGCTGGTGCGTACCAACCGGCAAACCGCGGCCATTGCAGCAGCCTTGGATGCCGTCGATGTCCCCAATGAAATCAATGGCCTGGGGGGACTGCTGTGGCAACCGGAAATCCAGGACCTCGTAGCGCTGGCGACCATGCTGGTGCGGCCGGAAGACGCGCAAGCGGCCCTCCGCATTTTCGCCGGGCCCATTTGCGGGCTGGGAATGGGCGATATTCAAGCCCTTGCCGCGCGCCAAAAGAACCTGGCGGGGGCAAAACAAGAGCGCCTGCAGTGGGAAGAGGGCATGGATCCAGAGGAATACCTGCGCGCCCAATTAGAGCAACTTACGGCCGAAGGCCCAGACCAGACGGTGGGGCTTGCCGATGCCCTGGCAGATCTCGGCGAGCGCGATCGCTATACCCCGCAGGGCTTGGCGCGTATGGAAGAGGTATCTGCCAAGCTGCGCTACCTGCGCACCTACTGCCTGTCTAAGCCTTTAAGCGATCTCTTCGCAGACATTGAGGCCATCTTCAATATCCGTACCGAGGTTCTTGCCCGCGGCAGCGCTGGCGGAGCCACACACCTAGATAAATTCGCTGATATCGTCGCGGGCTTCCACGGAGACTCCTTGTATGCGCTCCTAGATTATTTGGAGCTAGCCCGCGAGCATGAAGATGACCTTGGGCTTGGGGAGGTTCCAGCTTCCACGGATCGCGTACAAATCATGACCGCGCATAAGGCCAAAGGCTTGGAGTGGGAGCATGTCTATGTGGTGCACGCGGATTCTTCGAGTTATAAGGCCCAAGCAGAGACCTTTTTGACCAAGATCGAAAAGGTGCCCGGTGAAGATGACTACATTGAAGTTTCGCCAGATGCGGTCAATCGCTCCGAATTCGAAAAGGCCTGCAAGGCATTCCTGGATGATGACCGCGCGCATAACGCGGAGGAGGCAGCCCGCCTCTTTTATGTGGCCTTGACCAGAACCGAGTCCACGCTGACCGTTACCGGCTCCGGCACGAATAACCGGACGGGCAAGGCTAAGAAGGGCCCGTACGAGTACCTCGAAAGGCTAAAAGAAACCTTCCCCCAGTACGTAGGGGAGTGGACGGTGCCCGAAGAGCCGGTGGACACCTCGGCACATGCGGCAGAAAGCGGGCTCTTCCCAGCCCTTGAAGCCGATCCGGATTCCCTAGCCGGCGCGGATGCGGTGCTAGCCGCCATGGAGGACCTTCCTGAGTTAAGCCACGGCGAGACCTTCGAGCTGTGGGAACAGGATGCGGGCGCGCTCATTGAGGAATACAAGTCCCTGCAGCAACCGGTTGTGGATGTGGAACTTCCCAGTGAACTTACCGCTTCTGACATGGTGGCCTTGGGCAGCGATCCGCTACAGTTTGCGCGCCGGCAACGCCGCCCGGTGCCGTTTAAGCCCAATTCCTATGCCAAGCGAGGCACCGCCTTCCACGCGTGGTTGGAAGAGCGCTTTGGCAGCCCCGCGCTGCTAGGGGAAGAGGAATTGCCGGGCATCGATGAGCCGGAGGACTTCGACCTAGAAGAGCTCAAGGAATCCTTCTTGAACTCCGAGTGGGCGCAGCGCCAGCCGGACTTTGTGGAGGCGCCGTTTGAAATCACCATCGGCAGCGCGGTGGTGCGCGGGCGAATGGATGCCGTCTTCCGCTTGGCAGATGGTACCTGGATGGTGGTGGATTGGAAGACTGGTCGGCCGCCGAAGGGTGCGGCCATGGACGCGGCGAAGATTCAGTTGGCGGTCTATGCCGAAGCCTGGCGGCGCATCCACGGTGGCGATAAAATCCGCGCGGCTTTCCATTACGTTCACGATGGTTATACTTTTGAGCCAGATACTTTAGCCCAAGGCGAGGAGCTACGTAGCCTGCTTGAATCGTCAGTAGCAGGCCATTAAGGCTAAGGTATGGGGACGGAACGCGGACGGTGAATGGATAGTTGCGTCCCCGTATAACCGGCGAAATGAAAATTCGATCCAGAAAAGAAGGCTGGGCCAGTGGCCAAAAAACGTGCGAAGGCATTCAAAGGGCGTATTAAACAGCGCTTTTTGCCGCAAGTCGAGTTGTCCTCGCAACCTGATCACGCGCTCCTTGATGTCATCACTGTGCCCAAGGATCACAATGCCAGCCCGTGGCGGCAGTTGGCCAAACGCGCGCTCTGGGCATTTGGCATCCTCATCTTCGTCACCATCGTGGTGTACTTAGACGGCGATGGCTATAGCGAGGACATGTCGCTTTTGGATTCCTCCTACTATGCCGCCGTCACGCTGACCACCGTGGGGTATGGCGATATCGTTCCGGTCACGGAGCAATCGCGGTTTATCAACCTTGTACTTATCACCCCAGCCCGCCTCGTCTTCCTTGTGTTGTTGGTCGGTGCGACGCTATCCGTGCTCACGGATAAGGCCCGCCGCACCTTTGAAATCCAGAACTGGAGAAAGCAATTGCGTAACCACACCGTCGTTATTGGCTATGGAACGAAGGGTGCTGGGGCAGTCGCCGCGCTCTTGGCAGACGACGTACCCACCTCTCAGATCGTGGTCATCGATAACAACCGCGCCTCGCTGGCGCATGCGGAACACCACGGGCTGGTCACCATCTTTGGTTCGGGCACCAAACAGGACGTGCTCAAGGTCGCCGGGGTGGAGCACGCAGACTCCGTGGTGGTCACCCCATCCTCGGACGATACCGCGGTGCTGTGCTGCCTATCCGTGCGCGAGCTTGCCCCGAAGGCCAAGATTGTGGCCTCGGTGCGCGAGTCTGAAAACCGTCACCTCTTGCGCCAATCTGGTGCCGATTCCGTGGTTACCTCTGCAGAGACCGCCGGCCGCCTCCTGGGGCTTGCTACCGTGACCCCCACCGTGGTGGAAATGATGGAGGATCTGCTTTCTCCCAACGAGGGATTTTCGGTATCTGAGCGCGCCGTACGCGAGTTTGAAGTCGGTTCTAACCCGCGCCACTTGGCGGATATCGTGCTCGCGGTGCTGCGCAATAACGAACTCCACCGCGTGGATACGGCCGATGCCTCCGCACTGAAACCGGGCGATCGCCTGCTGTATATCAAGCACGATCTGGAACAACCCGTGGAAGTGCAAGATGAAGACGAGGAGGATTAATTGTATTTGCCCGTAACGGAGACGGGACTAGTGCCTGCTACCGCGAGTGGGGACGCCGCGGTGGTGGAGGAATTGCCGGAAGGCGTGGGAGAACCAGAGATGGTGGACATCGGCGCGCTACACGTTTTTGCCTGCCCGGAAGGTATTGCGCGGCGGATGGGGCAATTGCAACCCGCAACTTTTTTCGCCTCTAATTCCCTGGTTATGCAGGCCATTGCCCTGATCCGCAACCGGTTGGAGCAGCGCTTCGATCCGCGCACGGGCCACCCGTTGGACTACCCAACGCCGGGTATCGTTGGCCGCGATTCGCAGGATTCGCGCCGCTTGGTATTCCCGCGCCTGGACCCAGCCGTCATTGGGCTCATTGAGCTAAAGGGTGAGGAGAAGATTTTGTTGGCCCGCAATCGCAGGCGCAATGGCTTCTTCTCCTTGATCGCTGGTTACGTGGAACCAGGCGAGACCATTGAGGCCGCCTTTGCCCGCGAAACCATGGAGGAAACTGGGCGGCGCATTGAGAATCTTCGTTACTGGGGATCCCAGCCGTGGCCGCCGAGTGGCTCGCTTATGCTGGGCTTTCACGCAGAGACATCGGATGTCCAGGCCACCTGCCATACTGATGGGGAACTGGAAGAAATTCGTTGGGTGACCCGCGCCGAGCTGCCTAAGCTTCCGCTGGCCACCGCGGGTTCTATCGCACACACGATGATTATGGAGTGGTATCACGGTGAATAAGCCGGATTTGTCCTTGCTGGATGAAGATCAACGCCGCGCGGCTACGGCCCCGCGCGGACCGGTGTGCATTTTGGCGGGCGCGGGCACTGGTAAGACCCGCACCATTACCTATCGCATCGCCAACATGGTGGATCAAGGGTTCGTAAACCCACAGCGCGTTTTGGCCGTGACCTTCACCGCGCGTGCGGCAGGAGAGATGCGGGATCGCCTGCGCATGATGGGCGTGGCTGGCGTGCAGGCCCAAACCTTTCACGCAGCCGCGCGGCGCCAGTTGAAGTATTTCTGGCCGCAGGTTGCAGGCGATCTGCCGTGGACGCTATTGGACAATAAATTCCCGCTGGTAGCCCGCGCGGTGCGCTCGGTTGGGCTGGATAATTCCAAAGACATGATCCGGGACGTGCTGGCGGAAATCGAATGGGCGAAATCCGCGCTGGTAAGCGCCGAGGATTATGAGAGCGTGATCGTGGAAACGGATCGCAGTGCCCCGGCAGATGCAGCCAAGGTGGCAGAAGCCTTCCGTCGCTACGAGAAGGCCAAAGCTACCCCGGATATGATGCACTTGGACTTCGATGACCTGCTCATGCACATCGCCGGCGCCATCGAGAACGTCCCTGCCATTGCGGAGACCTTCCGCGAGCAGTACCGCACCTTCGTCGTTGACGAGTACCAGGACGTCACGCCCCTGCAGCAGCGCGTGCTGAATGCTTGGCTGGGTGATCGCGATGATCTCACCGTGGTGGGCGATGCCAACCAGACCATCTATTCCTTCAATGGCGCATCACCGGAGTACCTGCTGAATTTTTCGCGCAGCTATCCGGATGGGACCATCGTCAAGCTGCAGCGCGACTATCGTTCCACGCCGCAGGTAACGGATTTGGCTAACCGGGTCATCGGCAAGGCTACGGGGCGCGCGGCGGGTACTCGCCTGGAGCTGCAGGGCATGCGCGAGCCTGGGCCGGAGCCGACGTTTAAGGCCTACGAGTCTGAGGAAAATGAGGCGCAGGAGGTGGCTGGGCAGGTGCTCACCCTGCTCAACCAGGGCGTGCCGGCCTCAGAGATTGCCATCTTGTACCGCATTAACGCCCAGTCGGAGCAGTTTGAGCAGGCGCTTGCCGATGCCGGAGTGGTCTACCAAGTCCGCGGCGGTGAAGGTTTCTTCCGCCGCCCGGAGATTCTGGAGGCCATTCGCGTGCTCATTGCCGCTACACGCCGCGATGATTTGCCGGAAGACCCGGTGGCGATTGCGCGTGCTGCCTTCGTTGAGCTTGGGCTCAGCGCCACCGAACCGCAGGGCGCGCAGGCCCGCGAGCGCTGGCAATCGCTGAACGCGCTGGTGGGATTGATTGAGAAGATCGTGGAATCCACCCCGGGTATCGATCTCAACGGGGTGCTGGGCGAGCTGCGCCGCCGCTCCACCGATAAGCAAGCCCCCGCTATGGAGGGCGTTACCCTTGCTACGGTGCACGCGGCAAAGGGCTTGGAGTGGGACGCTGTCTTCCTCGTCGGGCTGAGCGAAAAGCTCATGCCCATCAACCACGCCATTAAGGCGGGTAACGAGCAGATCGAGGAAGAACGCCGCCTGTTTTATGTAGGCATTACCCGCGCCCGTGAACACCTAGCCCTGTCGTGGGCATTGGCGAAGACCGCCGGTTCCAGGGCCTCCCGGGAGCGCACCCGCTTCCTCGACGGCATCGCGCCAGGCGTGGAATCGGCTGCGGGAAGTGGCCGCTCCCGTCGCCCGAAACGCTGCCGCGTGTGCAGCGGGGTACTAGAGACCCCGGCGGAAAAGGTCATTGGCCGGCACGAAGACTGCGAGGGCAATGGCGATGACGAGGTCTTTTCCGCCCTGCGTTCGTGGCGCGCGCAGGTTGCCCGGGAAGAAAAGGTTCCGGCCTATGTCATCTTTACGGATTCCACTCTGCAGGCCATCTCGGAAGAGCTGCCGGTAGATGAGGCGGAGCTGCTGTCCATATCTGGAATTGGGCCCAATAAGTTGGAGCGCTACGGCGAGCAAATCCTGGAGGTCATTCGCTCGGTGCGGATGTAGCCAGATTGACCTTGCCGCCGTAACACACCGGGCAGCGCGGATGGGCGATGGCCGTGCGCTGCTGGTGGCGGCCGTAGACGTCTACCTCCCATTGTTGGCCCGGGCGCGGAAATGAGGTTGGCGCGCCTGGCGGGAGGGGGCGCTTGCTTAGGCGGCGGATCACCACCTGTGCTTGGGCCGCTACCGCATCGATGACCAGGTTTTCTGGCTGTCTGCGCACGCTGGTGAGCTGGGAGGCGATGGCGCTCCACTGCGGATCCGCATCCACGTGGAATAAGTGAATGCACAGCGGGCAGGGGCCTTGCCCTTCCACGCGCAAGGGCCCGATGATGCCGCGGTTATCTAGGAGGGAGATGGGGAGCCACGTCGTCGGGGTTCCGGCAAGCGCATTGGCGCAATCGATGGGGCAGTGGAGCTGGTCTATGCCAAGTACTGTAAAAAGCCCATCGAGGTCGTGGATATAGGAAAAGATATTATCCTCATCAAGGGGGATGCGCACCGTATATCCATCTGCTGCCAAGCGGGCGCGCAACTCCAGAGCAAGCGGGGATTCGCCTAGCATGATGATGGTTTCACGCTGCTCGGGATGTGGCGGCTGAGGCCAGAGGATGCCATAGTCCAAGGCATCATCGATGAGGCTGCTGGCGGCGGCGCTATCCAAGCCGGCCGCTTCCAACCGCGCCGCCAATTCCCCGGAATCGACGGGCTGATGGGCCGTGGCAAAGGCGCGAGCCACGCCTTGCGCATTGCCCGTATCCGCCACCGCCACCCGGGTGGCGTCCATCCCAAATTGCACCACGGAATCCTCGCGGCAAAATACGCCACACCCTGGCGCCAATGTCACACGTTGAGCCGTGCCTTGTGAGCCAGTCACTGGTTCTCCCCCTCGAATCCCCTTTTATCACCCCGAATACGGCACATGTGCCGCATGTGCGTCCATTGCACCACAGGTACAATGGCCTGTCATGTCGAGCACGCAACCACCAGGACGTACCCACCCTGAGGTCAAGGTTATCCGCTCTGCGCGGCGGCGAAAGTCGGTGCAGGCGCGCATGGTGGCCGGGGTATTGGAAGTGCGCATTCCGGCCTGGATGTCCGCCCGCGAGGAAAACGAGGCGGTACAGGATATGCTCGCGCGCTTGGAGAAGAAAACCGGTGGTGCGGCGAAGACCGATGCGGCGCTTCTTCAGCGCGCCAAACAGCTCAACGCGCAGTACCTGGAAGGCCGCGCGTGGATTGGGTCCATCCGGTGGGTGAGTAATCAAAATACGCGGTGGGGTAGTTGTACTACCTCCACCGCGGATATCCGGCTGAGCAACCGCCTACAGCAGGTGCCGGATTATGTATTGGATTCGGTCATCATCCATGAGCTCACCCATACCTTCATCCCGCGCCATGGGCGCGAATTCTGGCAGTGGGCCGATAGGGCGCCCCACGCCGAGCGGGCCAAGGGCTACCTTGAGGCCTACCAGCGCTGGGGCGGTTAGAGCGAGCTATTTATCCTCGCCGCCGTTGTCCTTATCGGTGCTCTCGTCGCTGTCGTCACCGTCGTCGCTGCCCTTGGAATCCTGGTCCTCTGCAGAATCTTTGTGCTCTTCGGAATTCTTTTCGGAGTCCTCGCCGTTTTTGAGCATCTCCTCGAGCTTTGCAAATTCTTCCTCGAAGCCCTCATCCGGCTCGTCATCCAAGAGGGAATCGATGAAGGCGGCCGGGTTATCGAGGTGCTCTGCGGTGGGCAGGAAGTCTGGGTGGTCCCAAGCCTTATCGCGCTTCTCTACACCCACGGCTACGGTGGCGCGGCGCCATAGCTCGGCGGCCTCGGTCACCTTGGGGGCGTTGAGCTCGATGCCGACGACCTTGCTGAAGGCCTGCTCGGCAGATCCACCGGTGCTGCGGCGGTGCGCCCAGGCCTCAGTGAGCTTGGAGGTAGAGGGGATGCGCTCGCCCAAGGCCTCGCTTACGACGTGCTCGGCCCAGCCCTCAACCAAGGCCAGCAGGGTTTCCAGCCTGGAGGCGGCGGCGGTGTTCTTGGAGGTAATGCGCGGGGAGAGATCCATTCCCTGCAACTTGCTCATGGCTTCCTGGATGGCCTGCGGGTCGCCGGATTCCAGGTTCAGCTCGCGGGCGAGCTCTTCAATGTGGGAGGTATCAATGACCAAGCCGATGGCGTATTCCTCCACGGAGGAGACGATGCGCTCTACCAGCCACGGCACGTGCTTAAACAGGCGCTGGCGGGCGGCCTCGCGCGCGGCGATGTAGACCAAAACCTCCTGGCCAGGAACGTTGAGCTCGCGCGCGACCTTCTGAATGGTATGCGGCAAAAGCGCCACCGTATTGGCCGGGGCGATGGGCAGGCCAAAGTCGGAGCCGGTTAGTGCCTGGCTGGCCAGATCGCCCAAGGCGTGGCCTAGCTGCATGCCGAAATTCATGCTGGACATTTGGCCCATCATCTTGGTCATTGGACCCATCATTTCACGGGCCTCTTCCGGCATGGACTCCAGCTGGGCATCGTTCATGTGCTGGGCTACCGGGGTGACCATGCGCTTCCAGGCGGGCATGGTTTCTTCCAGCCACTGCTTGGAATTCCACGCCTGCGTGGCGCCGGAAGCGGTGGGGAGAATGGAGGCATCGTCAAGCCACAGCTCCGCTAGGCGCACCGATTCCTCTACTGCCTTGGAATCTTCTGCGCTGATATTTTTTGACTTGGGGATCTGCTGCAGGGCGATGCGCTTGGCCATGTCGTAATTGACCGGCCCGGAGTTCTGGGGCGAGTTCATGGACGAACCCATGCCGGAGAGCATCTGACCGAACTGGTTCAGCATGTCTCCGAGGCCGCCACCATTACCGCCGCCGAATGCGCCGAACGGGTTCTGGTCACGACGGCCGTCATTATCGTCGTCATCGTTATTTGGGAAAGAAAAACCGAATCCGTTGCTCATGTGCTCCAATCTACCGGCACCGTGCGGAAAGTTTCCATGATCACAGCAACGCTGACAGCGAACAGTACGCCAAAGGTTGTAGGCTATTGCTTCGTGAATTCTCCTGCTAGCCGTCGCGTCCGCACCATCGCCTGGGGGGCTATCCCCGTTGTGCTTACCGGTGCGTTGGTATCGCTTGACCATATCCCGGGCACCGATGTCTCGCTGACCGTTCCCTATGCCGCCGAAGGCCCTGGCCCCACCGTGGATACGCTGGGCGAGGTTGATGGCACCCAAGTCGTTGATGTGCAGGCGCCGAAGACCTATGAGCCCAGTGGGCACCTCAATATGACCACCGTGTCCGTGCGCACCAATATGACCTTGGCTCAGGCACTGGGGCGCTGGGCGCTTACCGATGACACCCTGGTGCCCATCGATACCGTCATTCCGCAAAACATGACCGATGAAGAGGTCCAAGAATCCAATAAGCAGGCCTTTACCCAATCGGAGTCTGCGGCCACCATCGCGGCGATGGACTATTTGCAGCTGCCGGTCAAAATCACCGTGGCGGAGGTCATCGAGGACGGCGCCGCTTCGGAGCACCTTAAAAAAGACGATGTCATCACCGCCGTCGATGGCACCGAAGTCACCGAGCCGAGCGAGGTTCAAGACATCATCAAGGACAAAAGCCCCGGCGATAAGGTGAAAGTCAGCGTCACGCGCGGGGATAAAGAGCTCAGCGAAGAATTTGAATTGGGCGAAAACCCGCACGATAAGGGCAAGGCGTTGCTGGGAATCGCCATGCTATCTCAGCCCAAGGACGATATTTCGGTGAACTACAACCTGCAGGATATCGGCGGGCCGTCAGCGGGAATGATGTTTACCCTGGCGGTCATCGACAAGCTCAGCGATGAAGACCTAACCGGTGGCACCTTTGTGGCCGGCACCGGCACCATTCAGGCCGATAGCGAGGTCGGGCCAATTGGTGGCATCGAGCATAAAATCGCCGCTGCGCACGAGGCAGGCGCCGAGCTTTTCTTGGCACCCAAGGACAACTGCGCGGCCGCGGCCGGCAGCGACCACGGTGATATGACCATTGCGCAGGTAGAAGACCTCGACGATGCCGTGGCGGCTATGAAAGACTTTGCGGCGGGCAAAGACGTAAAAGAATGCAGCTAATAAACGCTCATGAGGCCGCGGCCTAGTCCTGGACTAAGCCCAATTCCTTAATCTTTTCTTCCGGATCTACCTGGTCAGAAGAGATCATCTGCTGCATGACCAAGCCTTGCTTATTATCTACCACGGTGATAACCGCAGTGGTGCCCAACGTGGACCAGCCGACGACGCGATCGCCATCATCCTCGATGGCATGGGAGCTGCGCAGCTCCGTAAGGACTTGGGTGGTTTGGGAGGCCTTGGAGTGGGACTTGAAGAATTGGAACTGCCCCACCTTAGGGCCGGAGCAATTGTAGGAAGAATCCCCGCCGGTGGAATCGCAACGCTCAAACTGGGCAAATAGGTCCTTGGGCGCGAGCGACTTATACACGTCATAGACTTTGGCCACTGACTTATCCAACTCGCCGCTAGTACTCGGCTCGCTGGTGGTGTTTTCTTCGGAAGCCTCGTCCGCATCCTTATCTGCCGATTCTGATTCCGTGGAGGACTCGGTGTTAGATGCTGTGGACTCCTCATCGTTTTCAGAGGTTGTGGCGGACGCAGAGGTGGTCTCCACGGGGGCATCGTCAGGCGCATCAGCATCGGAGGAACAACTTGCCGCAGTCACGCTCAGGCCCAGCAGCACCGCCGCGGTAGCGGTACGGGCAGACGATCGGCGGGAAGAAGGAAGGCGTCGCACTGTATAGAACTCCTTGGTTGCGGGCTTAATTGCTACCTAGTCTAGTTCATCCGGGTCCTGGTTAAGGCCATAGCGCAGCGCGGCGATAACACCAGGGGCCACCTGCGGGCCGCCGCGGAGCTGAATATCGTCCTCAGCAAAGGGACCCGCTGCCTCAAGCTCTTCTTCAGTGGGCCGCAGCTGCAGCAAGGTAGTTTCAATTCCTTCCTCGCGCAGGGCACCCGAATACAGGCGCGCCGGGCGAGGGGAGGGGTCCTCGCTAGAAGTATCCCGGAACTTGATCTCCTGGGCCAAGATGGCGCCCGCGACCTCGCGCGGCCAGGCCAAGCGGGAGACGTAATCAGCCAATTCTTCGGACCCCGGCTCGATGTTTTCGGGGACATTGTCTTGGACGATAAGAGTTAGCGGGGACGCGGTGTCCTCATCCATCGCCGCTAGCTGATCCGCCACCAGGTGGGTGGGAACCAGGGCAAAGATGGTGGGGCGGGCGTCCCAACCTTCAGCATGGACGAAATCCACGGCCTCCGTCATAGCGCGGTTTAATGCTGGCTGTGATAATTCGGGGGAACTCATAGGCATCCTTATTCGTTATCTGTGTATTGATTCCTTAAACTGGGAAAAGTCTACATGTTTAATATTCGCACTATTTGATTGGAGCTGGCGTTGTCCCTAGGGTCATCCACACCAGCCGCCCCATTGAAGCGGCCTCCCAAGGTCGCGGCAATTATTGCGGCCATCATTGCCGTCCTCTTGTTCTTCGGCCCCATGCTCGTGGGCATGTACACGGATTGGAGGTGGTTTGGCTCCATTGATTACCGCAGCGTTTTCACTACCGCAATTATTGCGCGCATAGTCCTCTTTATCATCTTCGGGCTCGTCGCTGCCGCGGTAGTGTGGGCAGCCGGGTTCTTTGCTTGGCGCGGCCGCCCCGACTCCCTGGATATGGGGGATTTGAATTCGCCGGTCTATCAGTACCGCCAGTCCATTGAGAAGTCCATGGGTGTGCTGTTCAAGGTCATCCCGGCCATCGTGGGTATCATCGCCGGATTCATCGGCCAGTCCCACTGGCGCGATGTGATGCTATTCCTCAACGGCCAGGACTTTGGCGTGCAGGACCCCCAATTCCACCACGACTTGGGCTTTTATGCCTTTAGCCTGCCCGTATTGCAGATGGTGGTCAGCACCCTGTCCATCCTGCTCGTGCTCGCTTTCCTCATTGCCCTGTTCGGCCACTACATCTTGGGAGGAATCCGCATTGGCAATAAAGCCGCTGGGGTGCGCGGCTCCATCTCTCGCGCGGCACGCCTGCAGCTAGCCATTACGGCTGGTCTGTGGATGGTGGCCCAAGTCGCCGGCTACTGGCTGGAGCGCTACGGGCTGCTGTATTCCGAGCACGACCTATTTACCGGTGGTTCCTACACGGATATCCACGCCTACCTGCCTGCCAAGATCATTTTGATGATCATCGGCGTTTTCGTCGCCATTGCGTTGTTTATGGCCATCGTCATTAAAGACCTGCGCATCCCTGGCCTCGCCGTTGTGTTGATGCTCGCGTCCTCCCTGATTATCGGCCAGGCATGGCCGCTGCTGATGGAGCGCTTCTCGGTACAGCCAAACCGCCAGGCCAAGGAAAACGAGTCCATTGCCCGCAATATTGAGTCCACGCGATTTGCCTATGGGCTTACCGATGACCACGTGACCTACAAGGAAAACTGGGGCGGCGATGACGTATCGGATGACAAGGTTGCCTCCGATAACGCCACCATCAATAACCTGCGCCTGCTGGATCCAGAGATTCTGTCACCGACGTTCACCCAGATGCAGCAGCTGAAGAACTTCTACGGTTTCCCAGAAACGCTGTCCATGGACCGCTACGAAATCGATGGCAAGTTGCGCGACTTTGTCGTTGCGGCCCGCGAGCTGGATCCGAACGAGCTGCGCGAAAACCAGTCCGACTGGATTAACCGCCACACCGTTTATACTCACGGCAATGGCTTCGTAGCTGCGCAGGCCAATACCGTGGATGAGGTCGCCCGCGATGCTGGTTCCGCCCGCGGTGGTTACCCCATCTTCACCGTTTCTGACCTGCAGACCCAAGCCGGCGAGTCCGAGGGTGAGGGCGAGACTCAAGACGCAGAGAAGTCCTTGGGCATTAAGGTAGACCAGCCCCGTATTTACTACGGCCCGGTCATCGCAAGCGCCGCCGATAACCTGGACTACGCCATTACCGGTACCACTGGTGAGAATCCGGTGGAATACGACACCGATAGCACCAACTACACCTATGACGGTGACGGTGGCGTTGAGATTGGCAGTATCTTTGACCGCACCATGTACGCCGCCAAGTACCGCGAGCTGAACTTCCTGCTTTCGGATCGCGTGGGCAGCGAATCCAAGCTGCTCTATGACCGCGATCCTCGCGAGCGTGTGGAAAAGGTTGCCCCATGGTTGACCACTGATTCCGCTACCTACCCGGCCGTTATTGATGGCCACCTGAAGTGGATCGTTGATGGCTACACCACCCTGGACTCCCTGCCGTATTCGCAGCGTGCTTCGCTTTCCGATGCCACCCAGGACGCCCTCAACCCCGATGGCACCACCCAGCGCTTGGTCAATGACCAGGTGGGCTATATCCGCAACTCCGTGAAGGCGACCGTGGATGCCTATGACGGCAGCGTGGATCTTTACGAGTTCGATAAGGAAGACCCCGTGCTCAAGGCATGGGAAGGCGTCTTCCCGGATGTGGTCAAGTCGGAATCTGAAATCTCCGATGAGCTACGCGATCACTTCCGTTACCCAGAGGACATGTTCAAGGTGCAGCGCGACCTGCTAGCGCGCTACCACGTCGATGACCCGAACGTCTTCTTCAATAACGACGCCTTCTGGTCCGTGCCGAACGACCCGACCGCGGAGGAATCCCGTGATCTGAACCAGCCGCCGTACTACGTGATGGCTGCTGATCCGGAAACCGGCGATCCGAGCTTCCAGCTGACCACCTCGTACCGTGGTTTGAACCGTGAGTTCCTGTCCGCGCACATGGCGGTATCTTCCGATCCGGATACCTACGGCGATATCACCGTTCGCGTGCTGCCAACCAATACGCAGACCCAGGGTCCGAAGCAGGCGCAGGACGCCATGATGTCTTCTGACCAGGTTGCCCGAGACCGCACCCTGTGGGAGGGCACCAACGACCTGCACAACGGTAACTTGCTTGCCTTGCCGGTCGGTGGCGGCGAGATCCTCTACCTCGAGCCGATTTATTCGCAGCGCAAGGATCAGGCCTCCGCCTTCCCGAAGCTCCTGCGCGTGCTCGTGTCCTACAAGGGCCGCGTGGGGTATGCACCGACTATCGGTGATGCCCTTGAGCAGGTGGGAATCGACGCAAAGTCCGCGCAAGACATCGAAGAGATTGAGGGCGATTCCGGCGACGATGATGCCGATAAATCCGAAGCCTCTACCGATAAGAAGGACGAGAAGAAGGAGTCTTCTGAGGAATCCACTCCGGCTTCGGCCCCTCGTTCCTCCGATGAAGCAGGCGCTATCGATGACATCAACAAGGCCCTGAAGGGCCTGGAAGATGCCCGCGACGGTTCCTTCGAAGAGTACGGCCGCGCCCTAGATGAGTTGGACAAGGCAGTTGAGTCCTACCAGAAGTCCGAGGGCTAAAACCTCCAACTTCTCGCACTCGAAACTCAGGAAATAAGGCACCTACCCAGGGGATTTGGGTAGGTGCCTTCCTGTCTGTATAGTTACAGAAGTCGCCGGGACAGAGCGAATACATTAAGTATTAACGCACTGTTCAAGCGCAGATGATGGAAGTCATCTCGACGCGGGGTGGAGCAGCTCGGTAGCTCGCTGGGCTCATAACCCAGAGGTCGTAGGTTCGAATCCTGCCCCCGCTACCAACTTCCAAGCCCCTACCAGTAGAAACGCTGGTAGGGGCTTTAGTTATTTCTCTTAAGGAGCACGTCCTGGGACTCAAATCGGGACTTTAGCGATGGCATTTTGTCACTTAAGCCGGTTTGGAAGTGATGCTGCCCTGCTGTGGAAGCTTAAAAATAAACGAAGGATCCTTGCTTCCACAGCAGGACAGCATAACCACTCCGGCGCCATCGAAGAACGCAGGAACAAAGACAAAGTTAATAGAGCGCGAAGATGGCAACCAGCTAGTTAGCACTAGTGATGGAGACGCCCCTTTGGAACTTTCTTTTGAGTTCTCAGATTCCTTTCTTGAAAAGCTTCCAAGCGGACACATTCTAGTACGTCCAGCAGAAGGTGAGGAACCTAGCGCATACATTGAACCTGCCTGGGCCAAAGACGTAGATGGAAACCAGGTAAATACTCATTTTTCAGTTGATGGAGATAAGATAATCCAGCACATCTCGTCGAGCCCTGCCGGCAAGCCGGTTATTTCAGATCCCTATATCCGAGACGTTCATGGCTGGGGAAAGAAAATCGGACAAGAGCTAGTCTTTTCCAAGGACGAGACGAGCGGGATCGTCATAGGAACTGCTTACTGCGCCGGTAAATTAGCAGGAGTTGGCCTAGGCTCTTGGCTAGCCAAAGGTGCGTGCGCAGGCGTTTCCGCAGTAGCAGGTCACGCCACTAATACAGGTCGATGCCTTACCATCCGAGCCCTCGGAGGAAAGTACTCCCCAAACATCGTATTCCCGTATGCAACTCGATGCTAGAATCTAGAATCAAGAAATACAGTTGCGCATTTCACCGTAAGTAGACATGGAAAATAGCCGAGTTCTAGTTTTAATTGGAATCACCCTAATTATTTGGTGCGCGCTATACAGGTACAGAAAAACTACCGCTAAATGGGTTTTATTGCAGCCTCTTTAAATACCTGCCTAGCGTTTGTCCTAGGCCTATCAGGATTTTTAGGTCTAGGACATGATTCCATCGATTTGTTGTCTCTAGTAAACGTATTTTTAAACACGTTTATATTGTTGGCCATAGGCCAGTCCCGCAATCGAAGTAAATCGACCCGCATTAAGGATGTATAAATCGATGTCCCCCGATCGCGACATTAACCCGCGCCAATTTTACTAACACACACCTAGCACCTGTTGCCGCCAAGCCAAGGAGATTCTCTGAAAGTATAGGCTTGGATGCAAGTAATATGATCTTTTATAGTTCCTGATTGTGCCCACATAGATTCCGTCCCAAACCTACCGTGTATCGGGCATTGAAGGTGCTATAGGTATACAAATCGTCGTACTGGTGTAAAGTTGGGTGGAGAGCAGTGAAGACTCAGTTTCTCATTCCCTGATGGCCGCTGCGTGTGGGCGTTGTTAGGCCGTCTCGAAGACCTGGTTGACGATCACCGCGTCCGGGTTCGGTTGCCTGTTGGCAAACATCGCGCCTTGCCCTTTCCGCAATGAGTGCATCGCCTCCATCCCTTTCAACGTCCGATATGCAGATGTCCGGTTCTTAAACGCGCCTTTCGGCCCGAGGATCCGCTTCAGCCGACCATGGTCGCCTTCCAGGATGTTGTTGAGGTATTTCACCTACCGGTGTTCCACTGTTGGCGGGCAGATTCCCTCTGACTTCAACTCGGCGATTGCCCTGGCAAGGGAGGGTGCTTTATCGGCGTTGATCACTCTGAGATACCCGGCTGATGCATTGGATCTGACGGCCTTGGCCAGGAAACACTTCGCTGCAGCCACGTTCTGCTTCGAAGAGAGGTAAAACTCCAAGGTCTGGCCACCGGCGGTGATCGCCCGATAGAGGCAGCACCACCTGCCGCCGATCCGGATATAGGTCCCATCCGCCCGCCAGGAACTGGCCTGCCAGTCAGGTACCTGCCGGTACCACCGTGTTTGCTGGTCCAGCTCAGGCGCGCATTTCTGGACCCAGCGGTAGATCCTGGTGTGATCGACCGGCACGCCCCGCTCGGTCCTCATTTCCTCCAGATCGCGGTAGCTCACCCCGTAGCGGCAGTACCACCCACTGCCCACAGAATGATGCCACGGGAAAAATGACAACCGGAGAAGATACCCATGGCTGTGACTATTTCACGTCGCCCTTCCTACTGCCCCAACTTTGCAACAGCACCTTTGTCTTTCGGGGAAAGGCACGGAGCCTGCTAATAGGCAGTTTTCACCCCGAGGATGTGACCGATCTCCCCGGGGCATCAACCTATGCGTGGGAGTTAATCCAATCAAGGGCAAAATTGGCTTGCATGATTGAAGTGCGGGCGTAGCTTGGAATGGCGGTGGTCGGTGCTGCTGCTTCCCCCGCAAATAGAACTCTGTTACCGGCCTGCGCAGTGCCCCAACCATTATTTAAAGGGGCACCGACCCAGCGAGAAGCGTTTGGCTTTATTTGACCAGGGAAAATTCCTTTGTTGTGTTTGATCCATCCGGGGTCCTCATAGCCACAGGCGCAAACTACCGCTTCGACTCGGTGAGAATTACCCGAAGCATCTTTTAGGTCCACAGCGTTTCGAGCTTGTTCCCCTGATCCCTGGCCGCGAGCTAGGACAAGGCTCCCTGCTTGAAAACCTTCTCGTAGGTTTTTCGCGCCTTGCACAGGCATGGCGGTCACGTAACGATGTATCCAATCTGATATCCCATTGAGGAGAGTCTGCCTTAGGGAGACTTTTAGAGGTGACCAGGTCTGATTGGCTAGGTCCACCATGCGACCGATCATTTTTTCCCATACAGAATAACCATTTTCAGCTAATTCATAGTCCAGCAGAAAACGATCAGTGCCATTCCTGGGGAGGGGCTCCCTAAGACGTCCCGGATACCAGCCGAGGGAGGTGGCGTGCTGAATGGCGTATTGTCTAAAATCCTCTACGCTGCGGGAGTGTGCACGGAACTCCTCTGCTGGTATTTCCTTTGGGGCGCTTAACTGAAGCGAAGTACGTACCCCGGGAAGCTGGCCGCTGGGGCTAAGCATAACTGCCTCCACCCCCTCAAATAACGCTAATCGTGCAGCGTCCACGGCAGAGAGGCCAGTCCCTAAAATACCGATGCGGGAAGTGGGATGGTTTTCTAGCCAGTGTGAAAAACTGGGGTCATAGGGGCTGGGGAAAACTGGGACCGTATCACGGTATGACTGGCAAGATGAAGGGACCCGTGCTGTTTTTCGGCCACCTGTGATGATGACGAAATCGGCTTTAAAGAGCCCGTGACGCGCAGTATGAATGAGGACAGGGGGTGCAGAATCTTCTACACAAATGACCGAATCGAGTACGTACTGAAGACGGTCATCGCAGCTGCCGCTCTCAGAGGGTAGAGCCTGTTGCAGGTAAGATCCGTACTTTTTTCTTGAAGAGAATACAGAACTGGACTCTCGCCTATTGTATCCCAGGAACTCCGCAAAATCATGTGGTTCCTCGACATCCAGCGACATTACTGAAGTACTTGTGTTACATAGCAAGCGTTTATCAACATGGCCAAAAGCAAGGTGCTTCTGAGGAGGTGTCGCGTCAAAAATAGTGAGTTCAATATGCGGGAAAGTAGAAGATACCCGTCGTGCGACCGCTGCAGCAGCGACCCCTGCGCCGATAACAGCAATTCGGGTCGTCATCACGCATCCTTTCCGGGGACAACAGTAAACAGATCACCATGGGCGTCGAAAGACTCAAGAGATTGAAGATCGGTCTCAACAGCAGCACGGTCAGAAGAGCCAAGAAAACCATGCCAAACGCACCAGTTGTTACCCGATTCGAGTTATCGATATAAGTGCCGATCTTTGGTCGCCGCGAGATTCTCTGAACGGTCGGGCGAGTTTGGACAAGATCCCAGTGGCACTGTTGAAGCACACCGTTTGACTGCGGGGTAGGCATGAGCCAGGCGACACACCCGTCAAGATTTCCGGCGAGTACTTCCTGTTCGGCAGCTTGTAAACCATCCACTAGCATCGTGGCGAGAACGCTGATCTGGCTGAAACCGCGAGTCGGGAAATAGACCTCGTCGGGTACTTCGGGGCCCATACAGCGACCGTTGTATTCAATAAGTACCCACTGCCCCTTAGACCACCTCAGTTCCACGTGGGAGGCTCCGAAGTTTACTTCCAGAGCGTCAAGGAGCGATAAGGCATATTCCACGGCACCGGAATAGTGGTTGTCCTCCGGTCCTACTGTGATAGCTGAATATATGTGGGGAGCTCCAGATTCCTCCGTAAGTCCGTATCGGAAAACTTCGGTCACAACATGACGCCCTTCGGCTGTCACCGTGTTCACAAAATATTGAGGTCCGTCTACGTACTCCTGAAGAACCACGGAGGGTGATTTTTCTCCTAGCAAAGTCGTAGAATTTTGAATGGTAGTAATCGCTTGAAGAGTCTCGGGCTCTGTTTTGCAGAAATAGACATGGTCACTGCCCCCGCTTCCCACAGGCTTGACAACACAATCCTTGACCAGGGACGGGTCTAGATAAAGGCTGTCTTGTGCAGAAGCGGGGGATAGGGTAACAGACCTTGGGGCACGCAGTCCATATTGGTGAGCAACTTCAATCATTCCTTGCTTATGGCGACGGTGCCAGATCTTCTCTCTACCGTTATGCGGTAGTCCTAACTCAGCTGAAACCCACTCAGCTATGGATACTCCTGATTCGCTTCCCGGCACAACAAGGTCAAATTTTTCTTGGCTACATTCCCGGAGTAGGGCCAGGGCCCATGGATCGGAAATGCTCCCGTCTTCGTTAGCTGAGATGGCATACGGCGGGTTAGCAGTAGCAACCTCTACGTCCCTTTTTTGGCGCAGGGTTGCCACCAGATCGGCGCCACTTGAAGAATCATCAACTACTAATATTTTCATTTTTCCGTGTTCCCCACATTGCTTGGCTTATGGTTATTGCCACAATGAGCATCAACAAAGTTAACTGAATTGGTTCAACTTGAGAGCCCAATGCTACCTCGGTAGCCATCACCACGGCCGGAAGGGCCGCGATGATCAGTGCCGAGATCAAAGGCGGCGCTAAGGTAATTCCCCACTGCAAGAGCAGGATAGGAAAAGTAATGCACATCACCGATAGCAGGACGATTGACAGAGTAGAGCCTCGAAGCATCTCCGCTTCCACGGAAAAGAAAGCCACGAGACCGCTAATAATCCAAGCTAAGTGAAACCTCACTGCTGCAATCGTGAGAACGCTGTTCCCTTGTTCAGTGGCCCAGCGCGAGGAGTAAAGCACTCCTACCGCAGAAATTCCTGCGCCTACAGCTAGAGCGAAACCCAGATAAGACTGGGGTGAACTGCTTCCCGTTCCTAGGAAGAAAAAACATAGAGCCAGAACCACTACTGCAGTTGCTGACACCAATGAACTGCTGAGCCTTCTGGCCGACCAAGTCATTATTACTGCGACAATAAAAGGGCCGACTCCTGTTTCGATGACACTTGCTGCAGTGGGCTGCATCAAAGTAGTGGACACATAGAATAAGCAGAAAGCGCCCGCAGTAAACAGATTGAGGCTTGCTGCAGTTGTCATTTTCATGGGGGGATGCGGTGTTTCCGTAGCTCGGTATTTTCTACGATAAAACGCTAAATAGACCACTGTGGAGATAATCGCCGCGATAAGAAACGCTGAAAACGTAGTAAAAGTAGATAGCTCTGGGTCTACTTGGGCTCCGACTATCGCAGTGCCGATTCCTTGCCATAGGACAGCTAGGGCTACGATAACCGCCCCTACACCTGCTTTATTGGACTGGATCATAAAACCTTACCCTCAAAATCCGTAAAGTTAACTTAATAGGTGCTGTTGCAAAGTTGGGCGGAGAGCAGCGAAGACTCAGTTTCTCATTCCCTGACGGCCGCTGCGTGTGGGCGTTGTTAGGCCGTCTCGAAGACCCGGTTGACGATCACCGCGTCCGGGTTCGGTTGCCCGTACCCTATATTCACAAGTATAGACACGCTTCTAGTGAATGGCAGAGTGTTGCGCCTCGGAGTATCTCTCTCGAGACACAACACTGGTGCAGCTACTTTTCGCGACGCTTCGGCGCTTGAGACAGTGTGCTGCCGGCGGCCTTCTTCGCAGCGGCACTATAGTTTTTGCTGCGCAGTACCTTACTGGCTGCCTTCGCCGCAGACCTGCTGGTCTGCTTGGAGTTACGAGCCATTTTCTCCTCTCGAGTCAATCAGTCCGAGGGGGAAATACTCCGCTACTACCAGAAGGTGCATGGGTTCTGACAGCTCTCAGGACTTGCCGGTGGGGCACCTCGTTGCAGCGAGGCGCCCCTCTTTATACCTGGTTCCACCTTGCGGAACCGGCACATTTAAGATAGCGTACTTCACGCGAAGGGTGATGAGCCTTAGATAAGTAGAGAAGAAAGGGTCACGTCATTTGGGCGCGGCACTAGTGAACTGGACGAGGTGGACTTGGTGCGCATCCTCTTCGAGGACGACGAACTTCAACGAGTGGCCGAGGATGCCTCCTACATCCCCAAACGATGGGGTTCGGACATCATCAAGGCGTATCGCAAGAAGATCCAGATCCTGAAGGGAGCCGTGGATGAACGCGACCTGCGGGCCATGCGGTCGTTACATCTGGAACAACTGAAAGGTGACCGAGCCGGGACCTCTTCGATCCGCCTGAACAAGCAGTTTCGGCTCATCCTCAAATTCGCAACCAACAGCGACGGCCGCGTGGTCATCGTTATTGAAATGGTGGATTACCACTGAGAGAAGGTGAACTCATGAATACTCCAATTGCGGCGGAGCTATTCCCGGCCGGAGAGATCCTCGCTGACGAGCTAGACACACGCGGATGGACCCAGGCCGACTTTGCCGAGGTGCTCGGACGTCCGGCACAGTTTGTCTCGGAGATTATTTCCGGAAAAAAGGAGATCACGCGCGAATCCGCAGCCCAGATCGGTGCCGCCCTGGGCACCTCCGCGGAATTCTGGCTTAACCTCCAGGACTCCTACCTGCTATGGAAGCAGTCCCAGGACGACCAGACGCAGAACAACCTCAACATCGTGAAGACCCGCGCACAGTTACGAGAGTTAGCCCCCGTCCCTCTGCTCGTCAAGCGGGGATACATCACCGCCACCGACGTACAAAGTCAGGCATGCGAGGTGCTGAACTTATTTGGCAAGAAATCCTTTGAAGATCCCTTGGGAATAAGCTTCGCCGCCCGCCGTAGTAACTGCGAGGAAAATGTCACCGTCCTGCAGGAAGCGTGGGCAGCTTGCGTTAGAGCAACTGCCAGAGTTCTCGAGACTGCCCCCTACTCCCGGAAGGCACTAGAAGACCTCGCCCGGACGCTGTCGAGTAGAGCATGTGACCCGCAGGCGTTTGCTGAGTTCCAGACTCTGTTCGCCGAGGTAGGGGTGAAACTTGTTTATGTGGAGGCTTTTCCGGGAGGAAAACTCGACGGCTGCGCCATGATGGTCGACGGGCACCCCGTAATTGGCATATCGGGACGAGGGAAACGGCTCGATAAGATACTATTTACCATCCTGCATGAGACAGCCCATATATTATTGGGTCACCTTGTCGACAATGGCGAGGTCATCCTAGATGACCTATCAGATGACAGTGCCAATAATGAAGCCCAGGCAGACCAGCTGGCCAGCGAACTCGTGATCTCTAGCCCTTTACCGGCGGTTCCTGATCGTGTGCACTCATCCTGGATTAAAGAACAAGCCGACCACCTAGGGGTTCATCCCATCACCCTGATTGGAAGGCTTCAAAAAGAGGGTAACCTGTCGTGGAAAACCACTCTCGTGCGCAACGCTCCCACCGTCATCGCTCAGCTTGAAAGCTGGAAATCACCCCTCCCAGCCTGACTGAGATTGGTAGCTTCGTTCATCATCAGCAAGACGTTTGCCTATCGGACACTGAAAGTAACGGAAGCGATGCACTTATTGGGATAAGGCCGCACCCGACCGCTTGGGATAAGGCCGCAGCATTACTGCATTCCTTCTATACTACCCAAAGTCTCCTTGACGGCAATAAGCGGACCGGCTGGGCTGCTTGCTGGTTATTCCTCAGACTGAACTTGGCAGTAGGCCCCTTGCTTGGAGAAGTTGATGCAGACGCCGCTGAACGCCTCGTTTTAAAGATAGCCAACAAAAAGATAGAGATATCAGAAATCGCGGGTACTCTGCGTTCCCTAGTTACTCCCCTCCTGGGTAACGTCGACCATTTACCCCCCAGGATTTGAAGTAACAAATGTCCTAGAAGACTTAGAAGGTGTACTCACGGGAATTGGGGAGCTTCCCGACGGAACACGTCTTGTCTACATGTATTTCACTTCGGATGAAGGCACCCCTGTCGAAACGGTACTTACCCCCCAGCCAAGCACGCGGATTCGCTGAAGAACTACTTCTTTTAGCTGATAATCCTCTCGAACAAAGGAAGCAACTCAAAATTCAAGTACAAGCAATTCAAGCCCACTTAGACCAACATAACCGACCCGACGAGCTATAGCTAACTTAAAACTCATAGCAGTACATGAGGGCCAATGAGGCAATATACATTGCCTAAAGCATCTGCCGCCTAAACGTGCACCAGGCCCAAACGAGACACAGCAGAGAGCCCATTTCTCTCACTCTCTGCTAAGAACATGGATCTATGGTAAAGATAGTAACAGCGCCTTGATTACAGCGGATGTCGAAACCCTCTCACAGGGAACTAACACCATTCCGCCGTCAGGCCAACGTGAAAACTTTACATCCAAAAGCCAACCCCCTATCCAAGCAAGATAGCAAACCGCTAGAAGCGCTCAAAGCACCACCACTGCTCGCTTTTATCCCATGCACATCACACCACATTCACTTGGAAAGGATCTCCAGTGACTCTGTTCGAAAAACCTATCGTTCTTGCGCCTATGGCAGGAGGGCCGTCAACTCCTGAGCTATGCGCAGCAGTAACCAATGCGGGCGGGTTAGGCTTTCTCGCCGGCGGTTACCTCACTCCAGAAAAGCTTGAAGAACAAGTAAGCACTGTTGAGTCTTTAACCACTCAGCCGTTCGGGATCAATCTATTTTACCCTTCCCATCCCAATTCTGACCAGCACGCCGAATACTCTAAGTATCATCAGGCACTGACTAAAAAGTGCGTAAGCTACTCCGATTTTCCTTCACGCCCTAAGTGGTCAGATGATCATTACGATCGAAAGCTCGATATTGCGCTGAAGTCCAACGCTAAGTTCATTTCCTTAACTTTCGGATACCCTGACGCAAATACGCTAAAAACGATTCGTCGAGCAGGCAAGAAAGTAGTTCTCAATGCCACAACTCCACGAGAAATCGATCACATCATCCAGCTCGACTGCGATATTCTGTCTCTTCAAGGAAAGGCTGCTGGCGGTCACCGGGCAACAGTCCTAGACAATAACATAGAGGGATCTTCCTACGATGCAAAAACTCTCCTGCACCATGCAGTAGCGAAGACAGAAAAACCTGTATTTGCCGGCGGGGGCGTAGGTACAGCAGAAGATACACTAGACCTACTCAGATCCGGCGCAACCGCAGTAATCGTAGGGACTCGTTTTCTCACTGCACAGGAAGCAGGCACAAAAGACACACACCGGCATGCACTTCTGGAGCTAACTAACCGAAACACTGTTATTACCCATGCCTTCTCCGGGAAACCGGCTCGAGCAATTTCCAATACATTCACCAAAACATTCACACCACAGGCGCCCTATATCTACCCCGAAATCCACTACTTAACTGCGGGAATGAGAGCTGAGGCCAATAACGCAAAGGATCCCGAATATCTTAACCTTTGGGCAGGCGAAGGATTCGCTAATTGCCGAGAAGCAACCGCCAAACAAATCATTGACGAACTCTTACCATACTCACAAGCGCAAGAATCGTCCAAAGTAAGTTTTTCACATACAGACGTAGCTGTAATCGGTGGTGGACCACGAGGAATGGCCGTCATTGAAAGACTCAGTTCACGCATCAAGGACAAAAACTTAAACAAGCCAATCCATATTGTCTGGTATGACGATAACGGCTTTGGATCGGGTAAAGTTTGGAGCCCCTACCAGTGTCAATTGCTGCTCATGAATACTGTTACAGCACAATTGTCAGCTTTTCCCGACGAATCTGCGGGACTTTCCGGCCAACATGCCACTGGACCAACATTTTATGACTGGCTTAAATCAAACGATGCTCGAGAATTCTTATCTTCCGACCCCGTACTGCTAGCAGAAGCAAGCTCCGCCACCGAGGATACTTATAGTTCTCGCGCTCTCTATGGTGCTTATCTTCAATGGTCAGTGAATCAACTACTTAAGGACTCAAGGGAATATTCCCCAATCGAACTGGTCGCTAGGCGAGCAGTATCCTTTGAAAAGAGGGAGGATTCACTTCTCATACACGACAGTCTCGGAGGGTGTGTAGAAGCTAAATCTGTAGTGCTGTCTCTAGGCCACACTTCGCAGAATCTCTCCGGAAAGGAAGAGAGCCTTTCTAAAAAAGCTAAGGAATCGACAGTAACTTATCTTCCCAGTGGGGACGCATCTATCCAAAAAGCTGCAAAGCTCCCCACAAGAGAATCAATCATCCTCCGAGGCATGGGCCTCACCTTCTTCGACTATATGATCCTCCTAACGGAAGGAAGAGGTGGGCAATTTAGAGAAAATGCACACGGAAAGCACTACATACCTTCCGGGAAAGAACCACATATCATCGCATGTTCTCGAAAGGGAGCACCCCACCATGCCCGTGGAAAAAACCAAAAACGTCCTGACGAACGATGGGTTCCACGAATCCTAACCGAAGATTACGCTGCTACTCTTTCGAACGCTACATTCTCTGTAGACGTCTGGCCCCGAATCGCTCAGGAAGTTGAACTAGCTTTCACAATTTCGCTCCTCGAAGCAAACAACGCCGATTACGATGAAGAATCTCTTGTTAGCCTTGCAAAGCAAGGAGGCCACAGTCTAGTTGAATGGCGACACAACCAAGGATATACAGAGACCTTGGATTGGGGTGAGCTTTTTCAGGCAAAATGGACCAACTCCCCTGGAGAGAAGCTCCGCGACTACCAGGACACGGTCGCTTCGAAGATTGAAAATGACATCGCCGAGGCAGAAAAGGGAAATAAATCCGGGCCACTCAAAGCTGCACTAGACGTACTTAGAGACATTAGAAACGAGGTTCGCGAATGCGTTCAATACGGGCGTATAACGGGAGAGTCCTTCAAGGAAGAACTCCTAGCTAGGTATAGCCCTACTAACGCTTTCCTTTCTATCGGCCCCCCGATCCAAAGACTGGAACAAATGCAAGCTCTAATCAAAGCGGGTATCTTAACTGTGCTCCCTGCTGATCCAATCATCTCCCTAGATGAGTCAAACGGAAAAGTTGACTATTTCAATCCATCGATGCCGCAAGAGAAAGGAGAAGCAACGGCTCTAGTGGAAGCAAGATTACCAACATCATCTATTCAAAATACAGCAGATCCGCTCATCGTTTCAGCTGCATCACTTGGCCTTATCAGGCCGCACTATTTTAAAAATACCCCCTGTGTATCCGGGGCAATTGATGTGGATCCACACAGTTTCAGGGTGCAGTCTGATAGCGAACAAAGCGTTTCTCTCTATGCATACGGGATTCCCCTCGAGGGCCTACAGTGGGGAACCGCTGCCACTATACGTCCGTTTGTAAACTCTGTAATTATTCACGATGCAGACGCAATCGCTTCAAGCATTCAGGAGGACCTTCATGAGCGAAAGAAACAATAACGCCGATCAAATCCGTCGACAGGTTCTAGGCGACAACTACGTCAACAATACGCTCAACGGTTGGGAACCCGCACGGCCCGTTCTGGAACTTTTGGAAAATACTCCCTGGGGTTTTCTTTGGCCGCGCGAACAATTGTCTTTGCAATCTCGCAGTCTAATCACAGTAGCTATTCTGGCAGCCCTTGACCGGCATCAAGAGCTAGAAACGCATATTCGCGGAGCTAGAAGAAATGGGTGTAGCTTCGAAGAGATTATCGAAGCGATCCTTCATTCTGGTGTTTATTCAGGAATGCCTACAGCAGTGGAGGGAGCTAAAATTGCCCAACGCATCGCTACGGAAGAGCAACAAGTAACTTCATAAGTAACCGGATTCAGATAGATGAGAGCAACGTCTTCAAGCATTCAAGGCACACTTGGACTTGCAGTGGCAATGGGGATCGGCAGGTTCTTCTATACGCCACTGCTTCCCCTCATGATGGCAGCTTTAAACTGGTCAAGTTCCATCTCGTCCTGGATTGCAGTATCAAATTATCTCGGCTATCTGCTCGGGTCTTTGACCCTTTCTAAAAACTGGCTATCTAAAACGAGAACCCTTTATCGCAGTTCCTTAATATTTTCAACTCTACTGCTTGCTGCAATGGCGTTGACAGATAGTCCAGGAATGCATGTTTTACTACGGTTCTTAGCCGGCATAGCGTCTGCATTCATTTTTGTATGCATCACCCAGTTTGTTACCCAGAATGTACAGTCCTCCTCTCTAGTTGGCTTTGTTTATGGTGGTGTTGGCTTAGGCATTACCGTTTCTGGACTAACGGTGTGGTCACTAGGTCAAACCTTGGCATGGACACACTTGTGGGGTATCGCTACCCTAATCAGTGCGTTATTTAGCATCATCGCCTGGACTTGGCCCATTGGCTCTGAAGAGAAGACTAAGGATCGCAAGGTACTGGCCAGTTCTACGGAACGATCCACCCCAGAACTTCATCAAGCTTTTCGATTACTGAATGCGGGATACTTTTTTCAAGGTTTCGGATACATTATTATTGGCACATATCTCGTTGTGCTGGCCGACCCTGTTTTCGGCTCATCAGCAGCTGCCATCACATGGGCCGTAGCTGGCGTCGCAGCAATCCCCTCTCCCTATTTCTGGTCAGCACTTGCAGAGCGTTTTGGCCGACGTCGTGCATTACTTGGCTGCTATACACTCCAAGTAGCTGGAGCAATTGCCGCCACTTTTGGCAATTCGACTGTTTTACTGATGGTTGCTGCCATTCTTTTTGGTGCTACTTTCATGGGAATTACGATGCTTACTATTTCAACGGGAGTCGCTTATAGAATAAACGGAGGAGCTGCACGTCTAACGACTTGGTATAGCCTAGGACAAGTCGTCGGCCCGGCGGCCATTGGAGTACTGTTATCAAACTCAATCCGCATATCATTTATCATTGCAACCATTGCTATCATCATCGGTATGGCAACAATTAAGGTTTCAAGGTTATAATTCATAGTCAACCTCCCAGGCGCAGCGCAGATATCATCACGCCTTCCAAGGACCAAAAGATATACGAAACCTTCTATTCACTATAGAAGACACATATCACATCCCGAATGAAGTCACAAACAAAGCTAATACTAACTCGACTAATCTACCTTTTTCTTTAGAAGACTATTTTCCTCTTTTAGTTCAGAAAATTCGTTACGCAGCTCAGCTATGTCGTCCCAGTATATTTCAATCTACTCATCGACCTGCTCTTTGTTCCATGAAACTAGGTGCACCAGCGACTATAGGTCATGGTCAGAGGGTGTGAACACTGGTGCCCAGATAGCAGGTCGCTTGCGTCAGGCAATGCGCCGGCGCATTGCCTTATCAGTTTCTCTAATTGAGATAGGAGGACGAGCAGCTAAGGCTGCAGTATCAGGGCAAGGCTTGAAAATTGGTGTACATGCGGATTATCCGCCAGTATACGCAGACTACTGTTAACAAAAGAGGGAATCTTGACAAGACAGAACATTACTTGGCCCAGTATCCTTTCGCTTGCGCTAATCTTAAGCGGATCCGTCCTGTTGTCGAAGTTTCATGAAGAGAGTTCGGCTCTTTCTCCAGAGAACTTCGTTATATGGGCGGCACCTTCCGTCCTTGGGGGGATTAGGGCTGATATATTGCACCGTAAAACACGAGGTCGTAACTTCCTACGCCTACGGGATTCTGCTTAGCCTCCTCTCCTTTGGCGCAGCAGTTTGGCATCCAAGTACCTTTACTCGCTGTGTTACAGCAGTTATTTTTTTGATAGTGGCTATAACCGTCGTTCTAAAGCGCCAAAAAATTAATACTCCTAAAAACGCTCACGGCTAGCCGCAGGTGATACAAGTAAGGTGTACCCGGCTGACGCATTGGATTTGAAGGCCTTGGCCAGGAAACGCTTCGCTGCAGCCACGTTCTGCTTCGAAGAGAGGTAAAACTCCAGGGTCTGGCCACCGGCGGTGATCGCCCGATAGAGGTAGCATCATCTGCCGCCGACGCGGATATAGGTCTCATCCACCCGCCAGGAACTGGCCTGCCAGTCAGGTACCTGCCGGTACCACCGTGTTTGCTTGTCCAGCTCAGGCGCGTATTTCTGGACCCAGCGGTAGATCGTGGTGTGATCGACCGGCACGCCCCGCTGAAGTCATCATTTCCTCCACAGCGCGGTAGCTCACCCCGTAGCGGCAGTACCACCGCACTGCCCACAGAATGATGTCACGGGGGAAATGACGACCGGAGAAGATACTCATGGCTGTGATTATTTCACGTCGCTCTTCTTACTGCCCCAACTTTGCAACAGCACCTCTCATCCTGTTCCGACCGGCTTTCGATCGTCCGAAAGGTCACGTCGGTGCCGAAGAACGACTGAAGCCCTCAGGGACGGCTGTCGGGCAATTGAGGGAGATCCCCGCGTCGTTGAGCGCTGCCCGCCCGGCGGGAGTGAGACGCACGGCCCGGGTACGACCCCTGCGGGAAAGCCATTCCTTATCCAGCAGAGTCTTGCAGATTCCCGTGCCGAGAGGGCCGGCGAGGTGGAAGCGGCGTTCGGTGGAGTCCATGCACGACCTGCCCGTGTCGAGCATCTTCAGGGGCACACCCCACTGTATGAACAAGCGATGACCTTGATTAGTGACCTGACAGTGCGAGTCGATGAACTCGTGCTCTTCTAGTTGTTCAGCCAGGCGCACCCCGAGCTTACCGGCGAGGTGCTGATAACAGGTGCGGCCTTCACGTAGGTTCGCATTCGCCCGTGACGCGCTGAGGCTGTGAGGAGTGGGCAGGGGCGAGCGGGCGACCACGCCAAGGCTCTCGACCACTCGTGCGATGTCTTCCCCGGCCAGGCGAATGTAGCGGTGCCGGCCCTGCCGAATGTCGTGGACGAGACCGTGGGTGACGAGCACGTCAACATGCTCGCTCGCCGTCGACCGGGCCAGGCCCGCGTACCTGCCCAGTTCACCAACCGTCCAGGCCCGCCCGTCCATGAGCGCAGCACACATGGCCGCCCGCGACGAGTCAGCCAGAGCCGACGCGACTGTCGAGATATCCGGGACCGCTTCAGGAAACACGCGCGCAACCATGCCTCCAGTATGCACCCGGAACTGTTCGGTGACGACCGAACAATCGCAGGCGTAGTCTGAACTCACCAGATTCATTGCATCAGGAGACGAAGGGAGCGATCGCGATGAACGGGGACCGCCAACGGCTACGCGAGCACTACGATGAGGACTTCTACTGGGAACGCGTTGACCGCAACCTGGGTTGGCTCGGCGACACCACCGAGGAACAGCGTGAACGCCAAGCACGGTTGCGCGATGCCGTGATCGGCATCGTCGGCACCGGGGGCATCGGCGGTGCCGCAGCCGCCCGCCTGGTGCGCATGGGCGCACTCAACCTGAAACTGGCCGATCCCGACCACTTCGACCTGACTAACGTGCAACGCCAGTACGGCGCCGGGCGAGACACGATCGGCCGCAACAAGGCCGAAGTCGTCGCCCAGCAACTCCTCGCGCTCACCGGGGGAGAGACGGCCAGGGAGATCCGGGACATGCACTTCGCCGCGTCCTGGCGCCTGTTCGATCTGGTGCTGCCGACACTGCTGGACCGGTCCTACCGGACCTGGGATCAAGACCTGAGCAAGCGCACCTACTTCGGCCACCCGCCCGCCGAGGCTTCGCTGGAGTCTCGCGTATGACCGCGCATCGGCGCACGGCACTGGTCGCGACCCTCCTCGGTTTCTTCATCGTCATGCTCGATACGACCATCGTCAATGTCGCCCTCGCCGAGATCGGCACTGACCTCGACACGACGGTGAGCTCACTGCAGTGGGTCGTCGACGCTTACACCCTCGTGTTCGCCGCGCTCCTTCTCACAGCTGGGGCCGCATGCGACCGTCTCGGGGCTCGCAGGGTCTACCTCGCTGGCCTGGTGGTCTTTGCTGTGCTCTCGGCCGTGTGCGCCCTCGCTCCCACAGGCGGGTTCCTCGTCGCTGGTCGCGCCGTCCAGGGCGTGGGCGCGGCAGCGATCGTGCCGGGCTCTCTGGCATTGCTGTCGGCTGTGTACGACGATCCGAAGGAACGAGCACGCGCCATCGGGCTGTGGGGCGGCGCAGGAGGTGTTGCCGCCGCGATCGGACCGGTCCTGGGCGGAGCGCTGGTGTCGACGATCGGGTGGCGGGCGGTGTTCTGGGTCAACCTCCCCATCGTCGCTATCGGCTGTCTGCTCACCTTGTGGGCAATTCCCGCGCTCAAGGGCAGTCGCGCGAGACGGGTGGACCTACCCGGACAGGTGCTCTCCGTGCTCACGCTGGTGGCAGTAACCTATGCAGTCATCACCGCAGGCGAACACGGATGGTCACCCTGGCAGGTAGCCGTGCTGATCGCCGGGGGCGTCTTCCTCGCCCTGTTCATCATCGCAGAGCGACGACACCCGGACCCGATGCTGCCGATGGCCTTGTTCACTCGTGCCCGGTTCTCCGTGGCCGCAATGGTAGGGCTCGCGCTCAACATCAGCTTCTTCGGACAACTCTTCGTGCTCTCCCTCTTCTTCCAGCAGTACCTGGGATACGAGCCGTGGCTGGCAGGCCTCGCGCTGGCACCACAGGCGTGCAGCGCCGTGGTCGCGTCACCGCTGGGCGGCCGTGCCGTCGCCCGGTGGGGCGCGTTCCCCACCATGCTCACCGGCCTGGTAGTCGGCACGATCGGCTTCAGCAGCCTCGTGCTGCTCACCGCAGAAACTCCTTACGTGGTGGTCGCGGTGTTGACCTTCACGGCTGGATTCGGGATGGCCTTCGCGATGCCGGCCGCGACCTCGGCCGCAGTGGCCTCGGCCCCGCCGGAACATGTCGGCATCGCAGGAGGAGTCATCAATGCCGCCCGCCAGACCGGCAGCGTCGTCGGCGTCGCAGTCCTCGGCGGAATGGTCGCCAGTGGAGCGTTCCTCACAGGCTTCCACACAGCCGTCGCGGTCGCCGGTGGAGTCTTCGGTGCCGCAGCGCTCGTAGTTGCTGCCACCATCATCAGTCACCTACAGGAGCCAGTTACACCTGAAGTTTAGAAGGACCTGACCCCTGTTTGGTAGACACCTGATATCCAGCCCGGTTGGGTTGGGAAGAAAGGTAATCTACCATCATGCCTAGGTACTCCGAACAGTTCAAACGTGATGCTGTGGCCCTCTACGAAAACAATGAGGACCTTTCACTTCACGCGGCTTCAGCAGAGCTTGGAGTCAATCGTTCCTCACTTTATTCCTGGATCAAGCAGTACGGCACCGGCAAACGCGCCCGCACGAAGACCCTGCGTGACAAGGCCCAGGCGACGACTGATTCCGAACGGATCCGCCAGCTAGAAAAAGAAGTCTCTAAGCTGCGCGAAGAACGCGATATCCTGCGCAAGGCCGCGAAATATTTTGCCGAAGAGACACGCTGGTAATCCGCTTCCAGTTTGTCTATGACCACCGAACCGAGTACTCGGCTCACACGGATGTGCCACGTGTTAAAGCTCAATCGATCCTCATTCTACAAATGGCTCAACACCCGCGAAAATCGCAGGTTAAAGACGTGTTCCGATGCTCTTATTGGTGCAAGAATTAAGACCATTTTTGATGATGAGCACGGGCTTTATGGTGCTAAACGCATCGCTGCAAGCCTCAACGACGATACGGGCTTTCCTCCGATCAATCACAAGAAGGTCGCACGCATCATGAAATCCATGGGGCTGAAAGGCTTTACTAAGCGGCGTCGGTGTATCACCACCAGGCGCAAGCCTGGCCACCGCGTCATGCCAGATTTAGTAGGCCGTAAATTCAGCGCTGACAGGCCGAACCACGTGTACGTAGGCGACATTACGTACCTGCCGTGTAAGGGCGGCAAGAATATGTACCTAGCTACGGTCATCGACGTCTACTCGCGCAGACTCGTTGGCCATGCTCTGGCCGATCACATGCGGGTATCGCTGGTTATCGAAGCTTTGTCCCATGCCAGGAAAGTCCGCGGAAGCCTTACAGGGGCAATTTTCCATTCTGATCACGGCAGTGTGTACACCTCACAGGCATTTAGGGACCACTGTGCCCATCTTGGTGTGCGCCAGTCCATGGGAGCAGTGGGTACAAGTGCCGATAATGCCCTGGCAGAATCCTTTAATGCCGCCTTAAAGCGTGAAGTTTTGCGTGATCGGAAAGTCTTTGACAATCCCATTGTCTGCCGCCAAGAAGTCTTCCGGTGGTGTATGCGCTACAACACGCGCAGACGGCACTCCTGGTGCAACCTTCTAGCCCCCGACGACTTCGAAGCACTCACATCGGCTACACTGACCCAAGCAGCATAGCTAACCCCCGACGTGTCTACTTTCCGGGGGTCAGGCCCTGAGCAGGCTAGAAACGGTGGTCTGATCAAAATAAACTGATTGGTAAGGAATTTGTTGTGAAGGAAGGGACGATCATTCCGGGAATACTTTTTGGAATAGTCTTGGGCGTCGCAACTCTTTATGGCGGAGTGCTACTGTCCACATGGCTTCCAATCCCCTTCGTTTTCTATGGGCTACCTTTACCTTCATTGGTGGTTTTGGGTGTATTAGCCATGTCTGTCTACATGTTGAAAAAGGATCGGCTTAGCGACCGATCATGGCGTGGTTTTGCCTTCACATTCGCCACGGTTTTTGTCGTATCAGCGTTCTTATGGGTGAGTACCATTTCTGGCTATGGAAACTTCGCATAGCCTAGAGATATAGAACCGTTGTAAGGCCAATTATGGGTAGCCGTCTAGATTGAGGGTTAAGTAGTAAAATGTGTGTCTGGTTGGCGTGTCGTCGGCTGGGCACTTTTTGTCATTTCATGGGTCCTTTTCTGATTCCTATGGAGTGTGAGTATGCGGTTGGGATAGCGTTGTTGTAGAAGGCTGGTCTACTTCCATATTGATGTAAGAAATGCACGTGGAGGCGGCAATATCGAGACGCGTACGAAGTGGCTCAATAGTCGCTTCAGTTATAAAAGCCACATCAAGGCTGACGTCACCCTGCCTTACGCTCTTTTGCCAGGCGAAATTGGAAATGATGAGTTCTAGCAACGCTTGGCGCCCTGAGAACTTGCTGTCATTCGTGCCGATCTTATTGAACCCCTAGAGTGATATCTGGGGCTCATGTTCTTCGGTGAGCGCATCCTTGAGAGGGTCGAGGACGGGTCTGCGGATTCCTTGGAAGCCACCGTATACTGCATCAGCCTTTTCGGCGGGATATAGGTGTATGTGGGACCGATGCGTAAGATTTGTATCCCCCGGCTGGATTTGGGAATCAAAATGAGAATCAAAGTGGGGTACCTTCCCCACCGGAAACTTCCGAGTTTGATACCGCAAGACCCAGAAGTAATAGATTGCGCTTATATTGAAAATAAAATACTCATTCTGGGGTTACGTAAGAAATGTGAGTGAAAATACTAGGGCTTTGAGATAAAAGTAAAAATCCCTGCACCCACTGGGAGAGTTCGCTATAGTGATAGCGGTAATCATAGCCACCGATGGATACCATCTATAAATTGTTTATATCGATGCTGATGACACTTTCAATGTGAGTAGTCATCTATCGGAAGGCTAGAAAAGCAACTCAATATTGATTGAAAGGAAACGCAAATATGCGCCTTGTGAGCAAATACATTGCTGCAGCTTGCGGAGCAGTCATGCTCGCTACTGGTCTTTCCGGTGTCGCGTCAGCCGCACCGACCGGTAATCTCGTCACGCTCGGTGACTCCTACTCCGCCAACCCTGACCAAGTCCGAAATACCTTCCGTGGGGTTCCTGGCGCAACCGATAACTATCCCCAGCGCGAGGGGTGTCTTCAGGCGCCTAATAACTGGCCGCGGAAGCTTGCCGCAAAGACGAATCGACCACTGGCCGATTGGTCCTGCACCGCTCAGACTTCCAACACCATGAATCAACGCTTGGACCGGGCTATTGCCAATGGTGACGTCCGCAATGACTCCACCGTCGTCATCGCTGTAGGAATGAATGACTACGGTCCATTTAACTTCGATGTGTTGAAGAGTTCTCCGGATGTCCCGAAAAACGTCCACGACAACTATGTGAACCGTTTGCGGGAAGCTGGCGACAAGATTCACCGCGCAGCACCGGGAGCAAAGATCGTTGTATCGGGCGCGCTGCCCACGGTGGACCGTGAACACGCAACGTTCTGTGCAGTCAATGTGATTCCGAACCACCCGGGCGGTATTTATGTCCCAATCGTGCGGGATGTCGAAAATTGGAACCGCGCTAACCAAATCGAGGCCGCTAATTCAATTGGGGCAACCTACGTTGACATGATTGATGGCGCTCGCGGCCATGATACGTGTGCTCCAGATGCCCAGCGCTGGGTTGCTGGCTTGATTGATACCACGACGCCGAACTACAACATGAACTTTCATCCGTCGGACGCAGGCTCCGAGTACATGGCCAACACTCTTTTGGCTCACGTATAAGTATTCGAAGCTCCTTTAATTGGGGGTAGTGGTTTACAATTCTGCTCTTGCCGCCAATTTTTAGACCTTCACCCGTGCTTTCCACTGGTGAAGGTCATTTTTTATTCTCACCCTTAACCCACTGGGGGTCTCGGACATGCAAAGAGCGGTGCCGTCACTATGTATTGGCGCCGGAGGGGACAACGAGCGGGCCTCCTGTAACTGGATCTTCAATAACCAAGGCTTTTAAGTTGAATGCGGTGAGAAGTAATTGAGGGGAAATAATCTCCTTGGGAGCCCCAGTTGCAAGAATTCTTCCTTGATTCATTGCAATCAAATGGTCGCTATATCTAATAGCTAAGTTGAGGTCATGTAGAACCATAACGATGGTGCGCCCCAGTCTTGTTCGTAGCGAATGAATGAGCTCGAGAATTTCGATGGACGTCGCCAAATCTAAGTATGTTGTGGGTTCGTCAAGGAACATAACCCCTGTGTCTTGAGCTAGAACCATGGAAATCCACACTCGTTGGCGTTGGCCACCGGAAAGTTCATTAATGAAGCGTTCGGCAAATTGCAGCGAGCCGGTTTGTGCGAGCGCGGAATAAACCTCCTGCTCATCGGATGCTGACCATTGGCGCAGCCACGATTGATGTGGATGGCGCCCGCGAGCGACAAGATCGGATACAAGTAAACCCTCTGGCGCAATAGGGGCCTGCGGCAGCACACTAACTTTTGTGGCCACATCCTTTCGGCGAAGCTCGGTGATATCGCGCTCACCTAACATTACGGTGCCACTTTCTATGGGTAACAGCTTCGCGAGGCTGCGTAAGAGTGTCGATTTTCCGCATCCGTTGGGGCCAACAATCGTAGTGACTTTGCCTTTCGGGAGCTCTACATCAATATTTTCAAGGATCGGAGTATTGCGCGCGTATCCTACAGTGAGGTTTGATGCCGTAATTGCTGTGCGCGAAGTGATTAATGGGTCAGACATTAAGCTGATTGGACCTTCCGATTTTGCTGAACGAGTAAATAGAGTAAAAACAGGCCCCCAATTATCGAAGTAACGATTCCAACAGGAAGCTCGATTCCCAGCAGAACATGTATGATGACGTCTGCACCGAGTAAGAGAATCGCTCCAGTGAAGGTAGAGGCTAGCAGCGGAGGTGTTGAGGTTCGACAAATACGAAGTGCTAATTGAGGAGCAACAAAGGCTACAAAACCAATGGGGCCTGCTGCGGAGACCGCAACGGCAGTTAATGCTACGGCGAGTATGAGTACAGAGAATTGCACCGCATTGAAACGAGAACCGAGTGCTCGTGCCATGTCTGGGCCAAGCGCCGTGGGAAGTAATTGGTAACTAACCCATCCGAGCAATGGTGCAGACATTATTATTGTGATAGCTACTGGGAAAGTAGTAGTCCAATTAGCTCGATCTAGTGAGCCGGTCAGCCAAAATTGGGCGACGGAGGCATCGTGCAATTGCGCACGAATCATAGCGAAGCTGATGTAGCCAGACAACAGCGACGTCAAGACTATGCCCGAAAGCAAGAGCCTGAATGGGTTTGCGCCTCCTTTCCAGGAAAGAACCCACACGACGACGCTTGTACTGACAGCTCCGATAAAAGCGGCTAGTGGGACGCCGATGCCGGCTAACCAACCTATGAAGCCGCTACCCGAGCCGAAGACGATAACCGTAACCGCCATTGCTGAGGCGCCAGCGGTCATGCCTAAAATGTCAGGACTGGCGAGCGGGTTTCTGGTTATCGATTGTGTTAGAGCCCCAGCGAGACCAAGTGCACATCCTACTGTAAACGCAGTGAGAGCACGGGGCATTCGCCATTCGAAGACGACTAGTTTCTCCAGTCGAGTGCCTTGGCCGCTTACAATAACTTCCAGTATTCGACCGAAAGAGATTGGATAATCTCCCAGCATGATAGAAAAAGGCACAAGAAGTAGGGCCAATATAGCGAGGATGAAAGTTGTAGATAGCTGCCACGGGCGCCAAACAGTTGAGAGCTCTAATAGTTTTGTACCAATGCGGAAGGCGGGGCGACCGGGGACAGAATTGCGGTGACTATTCATAGCGCTACTCCCTTCCGCTGGAAGACGAGCATGAAGAATAATGGGGCGCCAATAAAAGCGACGACAATTCCTACTGGTAATTCGCCAGGGCGTGCGATGATCCGGCCAATGACATCAGCTAGCACCAGTAGCGTGGCGCCCAATAGGGCGGAATACGGCAAAATCCACCGATAGTCAGGACCCGTGATGGCACGCACCAAGTGCGGCACTATCAGGCCGATGAACCCTATGGGCCCTGCCATGGCCGTCGCAGCCCCCGCAAGCAGAGCGATCAGGACCATGCCAAAGAGACGAGCCCGATCGGTTTGAGCACCGAGACTTTGAGCCACATCGTCTCCGAGGCTAAGCAAGTTTAACGATGGGGCTGAAGCGAAGGCTAAGACGATGCCCAAGACTAGAAATGGTAGTACTCCCCAAAAGACGTCTAGACCTCGACCCGCTACCGAACCTACTGTCCAAAAACGCATACGGTCCAGATTGGCTTCTTCTGCAAGAATGAGGCCTGTAGTGATTGAATTCAACACAGCGGATAAGGCTGCGCCACTCAGCGTAAGAGTAAGCGGACTAGCATTACCTCCATTGATGCGTCCCATACCGAAGACAATGATGGTTGCACTTATCGCGCCCAAGAAAGCAGCCACAGTGGTGGCAAACATACTGATTGAGCCAAAGAGCGCGAAGCTGGAAACTACGGCTAAGGCGGCGCCAGCATTGACTCCAAGAATGCCTGGATCTGCGAGCGGGTTTCGTGTGTGGCCTTGAATTAAAGCGCCAGCTACTCCGAGAGAAGCACCCACTACGATTGCGATCAACGTCCTCGGCACACGGAGCTCGAAGAGTACTTGCTGTTCAAAGTTTAGAGCAGTTTCACGGTGCGATGGAACTTCTCTGAGGGCAGATATGACGTCGGTCAGTGGAATACTTCTAGCTCCGACAGCGATGCTCAAGAAAATTCCGAGGACGAGCAGTGCCAGACATAGTATGAGTCCAGCAACGCGTCGCGAATAGGTGCGGCTTCGAGGCACTTGGGTGCCGTTAGTGCTGAAACTGGAATGAGTACTCATGGCGGTCAGTCGAGAAGTTCCTGTTCTGTGCGGTAAGACCTGTGTTCTTTAGGGCTGGATAGGCTCAACCAAGAGTCAGGCCCATAAGAATGAGAAATCAGTCGTTTGAGGTGTTTGGCTTGCGGTTGAAGTCTTTCCATCTCCTCAAAGAAAACTCCTGTTCCCACTTGTGGCTTACGCTGAGCTAGCGACTGAATTTGCGCGGTTCAGCGTCATCGACAATCTACGAAGTGTTAGGTGTGGCACAAATATATGCTTTTCAGATTAGGTTAGTCAACCCTAATCCAGGTGGGTAAATTTGATACTAACTTGTCCTGGGGTGGGGAGGGGGGTAGATGGAGGCTTTCGCCTCTCGATTGCAATCGAGGGAGGGGTGTAATCCTCTCGGGGCGATTTTCGGTCCAGGTGGGGCCAGTTAATGACATATTCCACAAATATGTATCGGCACACTATTGCAATGTGGTAAAGGTAAAGCTAACCTAACCTAAAAGTTGCTTGCGGGTCTGTGGGAAATCCAATGGAAGGCGTTGAAAAGGCAACTTCAGGAAATCGACTTTAAGGAATAGGGATGTCATTAAAAAGGGGAGCACGGTCATTTATCGCGGCCACTATCTGTGCCGGATTGGTTCTGTCAGGATGCTCGTCGAACGATTCAACCGATGAAGCGGCAACTTCCGAAGTTGCAGAAGACGTGACCATTGAGCATGCACGGGGTACAGATACGTATCCGGTCAATCCACAAAACGTGGTTGCCGTGGGGCCTGCAGTTGATAACCTGCTGGAACTTGGAATTAAACCAGCAGCCGTCGTGCAGAATGCAAAGGATAAGAACTCGCCTTGGCGCGAGGGGAAGCTCGATGGTGTCAAGGTGATCGATCAGGCAGATTTCAAAACTCTGCCACAAGAACAAATCGCGGCAATCGAACCCGACTTCATCGTTGGTGACTATTGGACAATATCTGAGGATAATTACAAAGAATTGTCAGCCATCGCACCGACTCTCGGCGGAATCTCCGATACCGGGGAGGGCATTGGCTGGGAAGCACAACTAGAAGCTTTGGGCAAGATATTCAATAAGGAGTCCGAAGCTAAGAAAGCCATTGAAGAGGATCAGAAGCGTTTCGCTGATGTGAAGGAAAAATTGCCAAACCTCTCTGGTAAAACCGGCATTGTTTCCCAATTCGCCCAGGGATCCTTTGGCGCCGTTGCTGACCCTGAGGATCCGGGTGCATCCTTCATCTACGATCTAGGTATGAAGTTCCCGGAGAAACTGACTGACGGTACGGTTCCAGTTGATAAGGGCCGAGTCACGCTTTCTCCGGAAAACGTGTCCTACCTAGCCGCTGATTTTATGGTCATCTATAACCGCACCGGCTCAATCGAAGAAGTTGAAAATACTCCGGGATACAAAGATTTGCCGCAGGTGAAATCCGGTGCGACTCTCGCTGGTGACGAAGCGGTCGTCGCTGGACTCAACAACCCAACGAGCCTGAGCCGAGCTTGGGTGCTGGACAAGACGATGCCGACGCTGGAAAAGGTTGGAAAGTAGTTAAGGTCTGCACAACTCCGACGCCTGCTAGATGGGGCTCACCCCGCTGTTGCAGGTAGTCGCCAACGCCTTCCGATTTATCGGAAGGCGTTGTCTTAAATGGACTGTATCCAATGCAGTGGTGCGTCCATTCCTGCCTTTCCAGCCACGAAAGCTTGGCCCCAAGCTTTCCGCATAGTCACCCATCGGCGCAGAAAGATGACTGCATTAAAGGTATGTAGGTGAGCTGGACAATGTTTGGCGCTGGGAGAGGCGTGCAAAGCGTCAGCAAAACTAAATAAAAATTAGGCCATCGAACAAAGTGAAATAAAAGCCATCAAGACCGAGAGGGGAATGGTCTCAAAAATGCCAAGGAACAGCCGGAGCAGGGAAATTTATCCAATTTCCTACCGGGAATTATACGTGGAAAATATCGAAGATATATCGCCATCCATGCGGCGAATTACGTTCAGCGGGGAGCAGCTCCAGGAGCACGAACGCGATGGTATTTCCGTTCCTTCATTATTAAGCCATGGTTTTGATGACGACGTTCGACTCATCTTCCCGGATCCGGAGACTGGAGAGCGACCGCACCCAATCGCCCAAAACGATGGCAACCTCCTGTGGCCAGAAGCCGTTAAGAACTTATTCCGCACATACACGGTTCGCTACTTTGACGCTGTTAATGGGCTATTAGCAATTGATTTCGCGCGCCATGGTGAGGGCTTGGCCGAAAACTGGTCACAGAGTGCTCGCATTGGTGACCCCATTTTTGTGGCAGGCCCGAAGTCGTGTGCACAGTTGCCCACGCATACCGATTGGCTTTTCTTGGCAGGAGACGAGACTGCGCTCCCAGCCATCGGCCGCTGCCTGGAATCGCTCCCATCTGGGCATGATGCGATTGCGGTGGTGGAGGTTCCGACGAACGCTGATATTCAAAAATTAGACATTCCGGATTCAGTACAGATCCACTGGGCGATACGTGACCAGGGCGAGGGCTTCGTTGAAAAGGCTAGTGCGCTCTTTGAAGAGACCGCTGACTCACAATTGCCTAGGGGCGAAGCATATGTATGGGCGGCGGGGGAGGCCTCCCGGCTGAAAACACTGCGGCGTTTGTTTAAGGCTTCCGGAATCGCCCCTGAGCATCAGGAAATTACAGGTTACTGGCGGCGAACTAGCCGGAAAGATGGCAAAGAAAGCGCATCGAGCAGCAATAGTGTTTTGCACAATATTCATGATTTGACTGAGTTGAATTCAGCCTTTGCGCTCCGCACTGCAGTACGTTTAGGGCTATTCCAAGAGATCGACGCGGGTGCCAATACTTTTCCTGCCCTTGCTGCTGCGGCAGACCTTCACGAGGAGGCGTTACGGAGGTTTATCCGTTACCTAGCTGCTCTTGAACTCGTCGAAGTCAGCGAAACCACCCTCACCTTGACTGCAATGGGAATGGAGTTAGCGGACCCAGATTCCAATGTGGTGCGTTGGCTCAGCGGGCCGGCGCATCTTGAGGCGATGGCGCTGATGCGCCTTGAGCATAGCCTTCGTACCGGTGAGGCGGCACCGCAAGGCGAACAGGGATTGCCGTGGTCAGAATATGTGAGCCGTGACCCACAACTCGCGGCCGAGCGCATTGAGCAAAAGAATATGAGCGCTGGCTGGACTGCTCCGTCCGCAGCACAGGCGATGCAGCACTATCTGAATGATACCGCTCGCGTTCTGATCATTGGCCAGGGAGGTGCAGTATATGCAGATGAAATTCTCCGGCGATGTGAGCATGCCCAGAGCAGGGTGATCGCCGATGCTTCCTCGGAAGCAGTGCTACGGGAAATCGCAGGAGCTTCTCGTGAACGGTGCGAAAAGAGTGGCGATGGAACTGGCTTTAATCCCACTGAGGCGGATTATGCGTGGGCAACTGATGTAGTCTTCATTGATCCCTGGAGTGTCTTTGGCAACGCAGAGGTGACTGCCCAATTAGACCGCGCCACTCACGGTGATGCGTTCCATCGGGCTTATATCCTTTCCGAGGTTCTGGAGGAAACCGGCGGCGATGAGCATTCCTATGAAGAGGACTTGGTGAGGCTTTCCATGTTCGGCACCAAGGTGCCGACTCAGGACGATGTCAGCGCTGTTGTTGCTGATAGCCGCGCTCTTATTTCTTCTGCCACGGCTGTTGGCTGGGGCAAACACCTCTTCGTCCTGGAGGCAGAAGCGAATTCCTAAAGAGGAGTCTCGGTGGGCCAAACGCCTCGAGCTTCACCTTTTATTTCCGAACCACGGTCCCGCGCGGGAGCCGGGTGGCCGTGGCTGCCATAAGCGTGGTGAACACGGTGAAGTAGGCTAAGGTTGTCCAGCAGACTCCGTGGGTGAGAGTCATCAGCACCGTGCAGACTGATACGCCTAGTGCGCTGCCGAGTTGGGTCGCTATGCGGCCCGCAGCGCTGGCATGGACGACTTCATCTTTTGCTAAGCCGTGGTAGGTCGCGGACATCGTGAGCACCGTGAGCGCTCCGATGCCGCCGCCGCGCACGAATAGCCCGCAGCCTTGAAGGATGAGCCAGCCTGTCGCCTGGCCGGTGGGAAAGGCGAAAGGTAGCGTTCCGATAATAGTGGCGGCAATGCACATGTAGACAGTCTTACGCGTACCCCATCGGGCGATGAATTTTTTCGATGCCGAGCGGCTGAAATAGGCGCCCACGCTTTGTAGGGCCAGCAGCAGTCCCGCATGCAGTGCGGTGTAGGCATGGTTGCTCTGATAGTGCAGCGGAATGAGGAAGAGCCCGCCATAAAATACGGTGCTTGCAATGGCCAGTGTTGCCCACGCTGAGGAAAAGGAGGCGTGGGTGAATAGGCGGACATCGATAAGCGGCGATGACGCCCGGAGCGCATGCAGCACAAAGTATCCAATCAGCCCCGCGCCGGCGACGAGGAGAATTACGCTTGCCCAAGAACTCATGTGCCCGATGGTGGTAAAGCCATAGACTGCCGCGAGCAAACCTGGGGCGAGCAAGAAGTATCCCGTGCGGTCTAGCTGGGCTGCAGGGTCTGCTGGGGTCCGTTCTAGATAGTGCACGGCAAGGGCAATCGCGGCGATGCCGATGGGGACGTTGATGAGGAAGATGGCGCGCCAGCCGATGGCATCGACAAGCAGCCCGCCCAGTAGTGGGGCAATCGCGGGTGCGATGACCGCCGGTAGCCCGATTGCGGTGATGGCGCGTGTGGCCTGGTCCTTTCCGGCATTGGTGACGATGAGGGTCTGCATCACCGCCACCGAGAAACCCGCCGCGAATCCCTGCAGGATGCGGAAGGCGATGAGCAAGTCGATATGCGTAGACATCGCGCACAGGATTGAAGCGACGGTAAAGACTGCCAGGGCGGTAATCCAGAAATTTTTGGCGCCGAAGCGGCGCGTTGCCCAGCCGCTGAGCGGAATGGCCATGGTGGAGGCCAACCCGTAGCTCGTGATGACCCATTGGGCGAGAACTATCGGTGCGTTGAACGCCTCGCTGATGGAATGAATGGCGACGTTAACGATGCCGATATCTAGCAGCGGCAAAATTGAGCCGAAGACTAGGGCGATGACGATCCGCCTAGTCTGGGGGTCGAGTTTTTCTTTTTCCTGCATGAGGGGCTCCCTTCGGAGTGTGTGCGCAGATGGCGTGGTGAGGTGTGGTCATGATGGAGATAGTGATGGAGGTGTGTGAGTTAGTGGGCGAATGGTCCGTCGTGGGTGAGGGCGGTGAGCATTTCCGCGAATTGTTGTTGCGCGGGCTCCGGCCAGCGGGCGAGGAATTCTTCTAATTGTTGGGCCAGACGTGAGCGCATCACGGCGACGTTGTCTTGGCCCAGTGAGGTTAGCGACAGTTGTATCCACCGCGTGTCGCGGGGATCGGTAGCGCGCGCGATGAGTCCGGCCTTTTCTAGGGCCGAGGCGTGACGGGATACCACTGAGCGGTCCAGGCCGATGACTGTGGCGAGCTCTTTCGGGGTGGAGGGACCACAGCGGTCTAGGCCGCTGAGCACCAAATATGTGGATTCGTTGATTTCTTCACCGAGCCCCTCGGTGAGATGGGCGTACATGCGTCGACGGAGGCTGCGCTGGGAAAGTAGACCCAGTGCGTCGGCGACTTGTTTGCTTGGAGTGTCCATGCCAGCAGAATACATGCATAGTGCACGCATGTCTAGTGCACGAGTGTTTACTGCACGCTAATTTTTGCGGGATGAGCGCGGTGAAGGGGTAGAAAGCGTCCATAGCAACCGCGTTTGTCCATTTTTCGGTCCGATTTTTGGCGAAATGCGGTTGTTTTGGGCAGCCTGACGCTCATCCGTACCTCTATCTGCCGGGGTAGCACCCGAAGAGCACAAAAGAGCCTTCCGGTTTCTCCCAATGCCGGTTCCCGTGCACGCACCTTAACTTTCTGGAACGCTAGGATGGGAAAGAATAGATCTAGTTAAGGAGTACAAAGCAATGGCTAAAGAAACTGCACGCGCCCTAGGTCACGAAGTAGACGTGGACCGCGAGAAATTTACCTACTTGGCATCTACTGATGCCGAGGGCAACAAGATTGAATCCGGCAAGGCTGCGGCAGCGGGAGCCGGCGCAGCGGGAGCTGGTGCCGCAGCTGCCGGTGCCGCTGCAACGGCGAACGCAGACGAGCAGGACGACTCCGCGACCCAGAGCGATTACGAGCCGAAGAACCACGTCGTTACTGGTGCTGAGGAAGAACACGTCGCCGCCGCGTCCGAGCAGCCGGACCTGCAGGAAAAGCTGGATGAGGACAACGCGGACTATGAGCCCTCAGAGCACGTTGTGGGCGAGGCCGAAGAAGAGCACATCGGCACCGCACCGGAGCAGCCGGAAGAGGACGCTGCAGATGATGAACGCGATGACTTCGATGACCTGAAGGACAAGGTCACCGAGGCTGGCAATGTCGTTGAAGAGGCCATCAACCGCGCTAAGGACTTCGTGGAAGACAAGGCGCAGGAATACCAGGAAGAATCCGGTAAGAAGGGCGGTTTCTTTGACCGCGTGAAAGACGTTGTGCGCGAGGCTCGCGATAACCTCGATGAAAAGCGCAAGTAGTTAACTGTGCCTAGGCCGCTGCCTTTCCTAGAGAGGAGGGGTGGCGGCCTTTGTGCTGCCACGCTAGTCCAGCGCGTGCAGGTAGAACCGGCGGATGAGGAGGCGACGGGGGATATCGATAAGCGGGCGCAAGAAGGGAAGGAAGGGCTCGGAGGCGGCATCGATAAGCAGCAGCGTCCGGCCATCGCGCAGGCGCTCCAGGGTGAAGCTTTCCTCGCCGCGCTCGAGGTGGCCGGGCAAGGTGCCGTAGGTAAAGCCGCAGCGGCCATCGTCGGCGAAGCTCTCGACCACGCGGCAGCGGAAATCAAACGGGCCAAGGCCTAAGGTGACCTCGGCGCCTTCTTGTACGACCGGGTGGGAGGGGCGCACGCGGAAAAGGCCGCTACGCTGGATGCCCCAACGAAAGAACCGGTGGGCTGCGGCATCGAAGTCGGCGTCGATGACCCTACTCATGTGCAGCTGCGGGAATCCGGCGGTATCGGAATAAGAAAGCGGCTCTGGCATCTTAAGTCTCAGCGCTTATCTGTGGGGACCTCATGGGGTGAAGAATAGGGCATCGAAAAGTTTTTGGGTACGGATTAATAGTGTGATCACCCCCGAAACCTGAAAGAACGGTAACGGCTTGGAAACAGTCACAGGACTTAGCTGCTTTCACACATTATTCGTGTCAGGATTTAGCTAGCACGATCCTGACAACTGAAAGAAGGTACTTTGATGCTTCGCATTCCGCACCTAAAGAAAGTCCTGGTGGGCTCGGCTTTCGCTGGTGCGTTTTTCTTGGGTTCCCCTGCAGCAGGCGCCCAAGAACTGCCCCAACCGGATATTGACTCGGCAGGGTTAATCAACCAAGTGCGCGATGGCCTCGCGGACTTTGGGATTGAGACCCCAGAGGTGGATAAGCAGGTCACCGATACCGTGGATTCCGCGGTGCAGAACGCGCACGACGCGGTGGCGAATAACGGCCAGCAGGAGGCCCAGTACGCAGAGCCGGCCACCAACCCGAACCCGTTCGGGTTGCTTGAGCAAGCCACCCAAGTAGAGCAAAAGCCACTGGGCAATAATCCCAACTACCAGTGGAAAAACGATGGATTTTCCAAGGTAGCTGCGGGCAAGCCCGATTCGGACTTTGTTCTGCACCGCGTGCCGGGTTCCTTGTTCGATGCCCCGCGCATTCCTGAAGAATCCGATGTTGCCATGAACCAGGGCAAGTCCCTCTATGGCCCTGGAACTCCTATCTATATCAATGGTGACACCATGTGCACCTTGAGCGTTGCCGGCAATGACGATGCCGGTCGCAAGGTGGGGCTGACCGCGGGGCACTGCGGCAATGAGGGTGATGCCATTACCTCGGCCGATTCCGATCACATTGGCCCGACGGGCACCATCGTGGCCAAGAACGACGAGCTGGATTATTCGGTGATCGAATTCGGCTCTAATGCTGAGGTCACCCGCACCTACAACGGGATTACCGTTAATTCCCTGGGTGGAACCGTAAACCCGGGTGAGACCGTATGCAAGCAGGGCGTTGCCACCGGCAAGACCTGCGGTATGACCTATCAGCAGGCACAAAGCATCCAGGTCAACCAAGTCTGCGCCATGATGGGCGATTCCGGCGCGCCGCTGCTCGCTGGTGACCGCCTCATCGGTTCCATCTCCGGCGGCTTCCTGCCGGTGAACTTCCCGTGCCGCACCCCGCTGCAGGGTGCGGTTCACAACCCCACCGCCGCTACCAACATGGACACCGTGTTGGCGGATATGAACCGCCGCGGTGGCGTTGGCGCAGGGTTTACCTTGCCCGAAGCATAAACCGCGAAGCAGATAGCGCCCCGTTCAGCCTTGAGAGCCGCACGGGGCGCTTTTTATGTGCAATTTCTATGGGCGCATAACGCGCATGTGTCCCGCCAAAGTGGGGGAAGCGCAGGATAGCCTTGCCTGCAACCAAAGACATAAACTAAGGTGAGACTTACCTATTGTCCATTTAGGAATAGTCAATATCTGCTGTGGCTAACGCTTCCACAGCGAAGTTTGAACTGAGGTTTCCCCCATGCACAAAACCCATTCCACCCCACCAGAAACCGGGCCCATGCGCGCGGATCAAGCACCCACTGACGCCGTGGTGGAACTATCCGCTGATTGCCTGCACAACGCGACCGAGACCCAACCGGCACTGGCCGTGCGGCTGCGCGAGCTGGGCTTTCGTCCTGGTACCCGGGTGCAGATCGGCCGCACCGTTGCCGGCGGTGCGCGCGTGGTCAGCGTAGGCACGGCCCGCTATGCGGTGGATGCACACACGCTGCGCCAACTCGAAGTCGTTCCGGTGGAGGCATAAGCGATGGCACATAACTCCACGGCCCCAGCAAGCTGCCACAGCACCTCCACCATGCGGATAGCGGCGGAAGGCACGCCGGTGCTCGCACTGGTGGGCGCGCCCAACTGCGGAAAATCCACCCTCTTTAACGCATTGACCGGAGCGAAGGTCCAGACCGGCAACTGGCCGGGCACCTCCGTCGAGGTCAGCCGCGGGCTCTGGAATGCGCAGCCAGAGGCCTTTGACATCATCGACCTGCCCGGCGCCTATTCACTTGAGCCCATGAGCCCGGATGAGGCCTTTACCAAGCAGATGCTCATTGACTGCCCGGCAGACGAGCGCCCTGATGTCGTCGTGGTCCTCGTGGACGCAACGGCCCCGGCCCGCGGGCTCAACTTGGCGCTGCAAATTGCCGCCGAGCCATACCGCGTGGTCATCGGCGTGACCAAGGAGGATATGGCCGAGCAGCAGGGCATTAGCATCGATACTGAAGCGCTCTCCCGCGCCACTGGCATGCCAGTGGTCAGCGTCAATGGACGGCGCCGGCGCAACCTCGACGGGCTGGAAACCACCGTGGCACAGGCCATGCGCGTCGAGCCAACCATCATCCGCCAGGATTCCGGCCTGGATCAGCGCTTTGCGGATCTCGATGCCGCCGAAAAAGCTGCGGTCCACCGCGTGGAGGTAGGCGAGACCCTCACCCAGCGCGTGGACCGCGTGGTGCTGCACCCAGTGGTGGGCCCGCTGCTCTTCCTCGCGGTGATGTGGGCGGTCTTCTTCATCACCACCACGGTGGCAGGGCCCATGCAGGACGGCCTCGAAGACCTTGTCACCGGTCCGGTCTCGGACGCGGCCCGCGCCGGGCTGGAAGCCATTGGCCTGGATCACTGGCTGATTTCGGGCTTGCTTGTTGATGGCCTCATTGGTGGCGTCGGCATGGTGCTGACCTTCGCTCCGCTACTGGCGCTGATGTTTCTGTGCTTGGCGGTGCTGGAGGATTCCGGCTATATGGCGCGCGCTGCGGTGGTCACCGATAGGGTGATGCGCTCGATTGGCCTGCCTGGCAAGGCCTTTATCCCCATCGTGGTGGGCTATGGCTGCAACGTGCCGGCGATTTCGGCCACGCGAGTGCTTGGCGATGTCCGCCACCGCATCCTTACCTGCCTGCTTATCCCCTTCACCTCGTGCTCGGCGCGGCTTATCGTCTTTATGATGCTGGCGCAGGTCTTTTTCCCAGATCACGCCGGATCGGCGGTCTTTGGCATGTACGTTCTGTCCATCGCCCTGGTGGTAGCCGTGGGCTTGGCACTGCGCAAAACAGTCTGGCGCGCCATGCCGTCCGAGGCACTCGTTATCGACTTGCCGTCGTATCAGCTGCCCACGTTCAAGCTATCGCTTTCGGTCATGTGGGTGCGCTTAAAGGGATTCCTGCATACCGCCGGCGGCATCATCGTGGCCACGGTAGTGGTCATTTGGCTGCTCATGTCCATCCCGGTTACCGGTGGCCACTCCTTCGACGAGGAAGCCGTCCCGCCGGAGGACTCGGCGTATGGTGCGGTATCCAAGGCGATATCCCCGGCGTTTGCGCCGGCTGGCTTCGATTCGTGGTCCCTGACCGGCCCGCTGGTAACGGGCTTCGTGGCGAAGGAAACACTGATTTCCACCTGGGCGCAGACCTACGCCGTCGATGACGTCACGGATGCGGATCCTGAGGAACAAGCCGAGTCTTCGCTGGCCGATCACATCCGCAGCGATTTCGATGCCACCTCCGGCGGGCACGGCCTAGCTGCGGTGTGGGCATATATGGTCTTCCTCTTGGCCTATACCCCGTGTGTGGCCACGGTGGCCGCGCAGCGGCGCGAAATTGGCTGGAAGTGGACGCTCATCGGCTTTGTACTGCAGCTCGTCACGGCTTGGGTCTTGGCCGTCGGCGTCTTCCAAGTGCTGAGGTTATTCCTATGAGCCCTACAGACAAAGTAAAAGAAGCGATCCGCGGCGGTCACTCCACCCCCGCGAACATCGCCCGCGCGACCGGACTGGGGCAGGGGACCGTGGAGGTCATCCTCGCCCACTTGGAGCACAGCGCGCAGCTCGTGCGCGAATCGCTGTCCTCGTGTCCCACGGGCGGCTGCGGTAGTTGCTCGCACAGTGATGGCTGCTCCGGCGCCGAGGCCGGGCTCCGCGAACCGGTCCTATTGAAGCTTTCGGCCCGACCCTAATCCTGCAGCATCTCCAATGCGGCCTTGTGCAGGCGGCCATTGGAGGCAATGGCCGATCCGCCGTGCGGCCCAGGATTGCCGGACAGATCCGTAAACGTGCCGCCGGCCTCGGTCACGAGCAGGGATGGGGCGGCGAGGTCCCAGAGGGAGACCTCCGGCTCGGTGGCGATATCGACGGCGCCTTCTGCCACGAGGCAGTAGGACCAGAAATCGCCGTAGCCACGCAGGCGCCAGGTCTTATCCGTGAGGTTGAGGAACTTATCGCGCAACCCGCGCTCGGACCAGCCTGTCAGCGAGCTCATGGCCAGGGATGCATGCCCAAGCTTTTCGATCTGGGAGACGTGCAGGCGCTTCGGTTCGCCGCCAAAAACGCGGTAGGCACCGGCGCCTTTCGCCGCGTACCAGCGCCGGCGCAGGGCAGGGGCAGAAACCACGGAGACGACCGGTTCGCCGTCCTCAAGCAGGGAAATAAGCGTGGCCCATACCGGCACACCGCGCACGAAGTTCTTCGTACCATCGATGGGATCGATGACCCACTGGCGGCCTTCGTAGCAGGCCTGGCCACCGAATTCTTCGCCCAAAACCTCATCGCGCGGGCGGGAGCGCTTCAGCGAATCGCGGATGTGCTTCTCGCAGTTCAGATCCGCATCCGAAACCGGGGTCAGGTCCGGTTTTTCCTTCACGGAAAGGTCGGTGGCCTCAAAACGGTGCATCGTGACCACATCGGCGTGACCGGCTAACTCGAGTGCGAGACCTAAGTCTTCTTTGAATTTACCCACGGAGCCATTCCTCCATTTGTTGAACTACTTGTTTATTTCCGGCCAAGCACCACTCGACGCTACCGGCTTCTACCTTGCGGGCTGCACCACCGGCGGCCTCAATGAGAGCCTTGCCGGGGAACCAATCCCAATCTGCTACCGAGTGCTGCATCCATGCGCCCCACGTGCCTTCTGCCACGGAGGCCAAGTCCACCGAACCGGCACCAAGCATACGGACTGTAGCAAAGTTTTCGGCCACCCGCTGCCACGCGGCACGAATTTCTGGATCCGCCAGCGACGTTGGGTGTAGGTAGGACGAGAGAGAGATTTCTTCTGCCGGCTTATCCTGCAGCTTGGCAACGTCCTTGCCATCGAGCGAGGTGGGATAGTCGCGCCCGCCAAACCAGGTATAGCCCATGGCGGGGCGGTGGACGGCGCCGAGGGCGACCCCGGAGGCATCGGTAAGCGCGAGCGCCGAGCACCAATAATCCGAGCCAGAGGTGAAATTGTAGGTCCCATCGACCGGATCGATGACCCAATTGCGCCCAGACTGGGACTCGCGGGCCGTGCCTTCCTCACCCACGAGGCCGTCCTCAGGGCGCACGGCCTCTAGCACGCCGGCGATAAAGCGCTCGGCGGCGCGGTCCGCATCCGTAACCACATCAGAAATAGAGGATTTCTGCTCAACCGAGACGCCCATCTCGCGCAAGCGCCAAGCCAAGCGTCCTGCGTTATACACAAGCGCCTGCGCCAAATGGGCATCCCCATCGTCAGCATGCGCGACAATAAACGTTTTGATGACCGCATCGATCATCTCCTGCAAGCTTGGCTTTTGATCCATGCACACCATTGTCACCCTAAATCCAACCAATGGCTAATTCTGTGGGGGAGGTGGGTAAGATTGGGCCCTATGCGTCCCGAAGTAATTACACGGCTCAAGCAATTGGACACCACCCTGACCACCATTGAAAAGGTCATGGATCCGGAAGCCTTGGCTGCGCGCATTCGGGAATTGGAAGCCCAAGCTGGGGATCCCTCGTTGTGGGACGACCCCGAGCACGCACAGAAGGTCACCTCTGAGCTTTCTAGCGCGCAAGCAAAGGTCCGCAAACTGGAGTCTTTGCGCGGGCGCTTAGATGATATGCCGGTGATGTACGAGCTCGCGGAGGAAGAAGGCACCGTCTCCGTTGCCGATGAAGACCTTGCTGAGCTAGAAAGCGCCATCGAATCCCTCGAGGTAACCACCATGCTCTCCGGGGAATATGACCCGCGCGAGGCCGTGATCAATATCCGCTCCGGCGCCGGCGGGGTAGACGCGGCCGATTGGGCGGAGATGCTCATGCGCATGTACACCCGCTGGGCGGGAAAGCATGACCACAAGGTGGATATTTACGATATTTCCTATGCCGAAGAAGCGGGCATTAAATCCGCCACCTTTGTGGTGCACGGGGAATACATGTACGGCCAGCTCTCCGTGGAACAGGGCGCGCACCGCCTGGTGCGCCTTTCGCCCTTTGATAACCAGGGCCGGCGCCAAACCTCCTTTGCGGAGGTCGAGGTTCTTCCCGTGGTGGAGCAAACGGACCACATTGATGTGCCAGATAACGAGGTGCGCGTGGATGTGTACCGTTCCTCTGGCCCCGGTGGACAGTCAGTTAACACCACCGATTCCGCGGTGCGTCTGACCCATATCCCCACCGGCATCGTGGTCACTTGCCAGAACGAGAAATCACAGATTCAAAATAAGGCCTCTGCCATGCGGGTTTTGCAGGCCAAGCTCTTGGAGCGCAAGCGCCAGGAAGAGCGGGCGGAGCTCGATGCGCTTGGCGCCGGCGGCAATGCCTCTTGGGGCAACCAGATGCGCTCTTATGTTTTGCACCCGTACCAAATGGTCAAGGACCTGCGCACCAATTTTGAAATGGGCGATCCCTCCAAGGTGCTCGATGGGGACATCGATGGATTCTTGGAAGCCGGCATCCGGTGGCGGATGCAACAAGAGCGCGGGGAGGATTAACCTCAACCGCGCTCTGCAGGCTTAAGCCGGGTAGTGCATCGGGGCGCCCGGCCCGAGCGGGATACCCAGCAGGTACCACACGATAAAGAAGATGAACCAGCCAACGATCATGGCGATGGAATACGGCAGCGCCAGTGACATCAGCGTGCCAACGCCCGCCGGCTTGTAGTAGCGCTGCAGGAAGGTCAGTGCGAGGGCGAAGTACGGCGACATCGGTGTGATGATATTTGTCGGCGAGTCACCGATACGGAAGAGCATCTGGGAAACCTCGGGGGAGATGCCCACGTACATCATCATCGGGATGATTACCGGCGCCATCAGTGCCCACTGCGCAGAACCTGAGGTAATGAACAGGTTGAGGACTGCCACCATGGCCACGAGTGCGGCGAACATCAAGACGGGCGGCAGCGACCATGCCTGTAGCAGCTCAGAACCCTTAATCGCGGTCCAGACACCGAGGTTGGACCACTGGAACCACGCCAAGAACTGGGCCACAGCGAAGAAGAGCACCAGCATGGGAACCAAGGTCTTAATGCCTTTAGCCATGAAATCTGGCACGTCGGAGGCGGACTTCAGCGTGCCGGCGTAGATGCCGTAGACGATGCCGCACACCAAGAATGCCAGGGCAATGGGAACCGCAATCGCGCTAATGAGCGGCGACTCCATGAAGCTATCTTCTTGGCTTGCCAGCGGGGAGCCTGGGATAAAGAGCAGGGCAAAGAATCCCGCGAGGAAGATGACTAGCGCGATGCCAGAGGCGGTCAAGCCCTTTTGCTCCTCCGGCTTTACCCGCAGCTCGTCTTCTTCTTCCTCGAAATCAACGTCGCTTTCTTCCTCGTCCGCCTCGTTATCAGCGGCGCCGGCGGCCTGGGAGAAGGAGACTTCCTCGTAATTGATCTTGTCGTGGTTGACCAGATCGCGGGCCTTTTTCACCATGAACCATTCCGTGACGGCGGTGATGATAAGGGACAATACGATGGCGGATGGGATGACGAAGAAGATATTGGCCAGCGGGCTGACCTCATAAGCCTCATCCACGAACTGCGCGGCGGGCGTGGAAATACCGGCCAGCAGGAGGTCAGTGATGTTGAGGATCAGCGAGGCGTTGAAGCCTGCCGAGGACGCTGCAAAGGCCACCATGGCGCCCACGATGGGGGAGCGTCCCACCGAGTGAAAGGCCATTGCGCCTAGTGGGATGAGGATGACATAAATGGCATCGGAGGCCACGGAACCGGTCACGCCGGCTAGCGCGACGATGAAGGTAAGGAGCTTCGGGCTGACCTTGGTCACCATGGCGCGCACGAGTGCGGACAAAAGCCCGGACTGCTCGGCCACGGCCACACCCAGCATCACTGCCAGGATGACGCCCAACGGCGGGAAGCTCGTGAAGTTTTCCACCGCGTCTGTGACCATGCGCGAGATATTTTCGGTGGTCAGGAGGGATTCAACCTCGATGGTATCGCCGGTTTTAGGGTCCTCGGCGCTCATGCCAATCAAGTGGCCAATCCAGGAGGTAATGGCGACGATGATCGCGAGGATAACGAAGAGCCAGAAAGGATCGGGCAATTTATTGCCGATCTTTTCTACGGTGCCTAAAAAGCCGCTTGCTTTCTCCGGTTTTTCTTTGGTTTTAGTCTCGGCCATAGTATCGGCACTTCCTGTCGATCGGGTCGGGCATCATTGCGCACCAGATTTTGTGTTCTAGACTACACTACTAAATAGCGTTCACAGGTTGCTGTCAACTTTGGTTGCTACAGTGGCGGAGTGATTACTTTCAATAACGTGACTAAGGTGTATTCCGCCCAGTCCCGCCCCGCGCTCGATGGGGTGTCTTTTGAGATTGCGGACGGTGAGTTTGCCTTCCTCATCGGACCTTCGGGGTCCGGAAAGTCTACCTTTCTAGAGCTCATGGTGCGCTACAGCAATGTGACCTCGGGCGATATTTACTTCGGCGATTTTCACGTCAACGAGCTGAGCGGCAAGGACATCAACGCCCTGCGCCAATCCATCGGCTACGTATTCCAGGATTTTCGGCTGCTTCCCAAGCTGAACGTGTACCAGAATGTGGCGTTTGCCTTGGAGGTCATCGGCAAGAGCAAGCACCGCATCTCCACCGCGGTGCCGCAGGTACTGGAGATGGTGGGTCTGGACAACCGCCACCATGCGATGCCGCACGAGCTTTCCGGCGGTGAGCAGCAGCGCGTGGCCATCGCGCGCGCCCTGGTCAATCGCCCGAAGCTGCTGCTTGCCGATGAACCCACGGGCAACCTCGATCCAGCCACCGCCGACGGGATCATGGACTTGCTGCTGCGCATCAACAAGCGTGGCACCACCGTCGTGATGTCCACGCACAATTCCCGCGCCGTGGATAAGGCGCACAAACGCGTGCTGGAATTGCGCGAAGGCACGCTCGTTCGCGATGAGCACAACGCAGCCTATTCGGCGCAGGAGGAGCAAGCATGAACCTAGGATTCATCTTCCGCGAGGCCACCAAGGGCTTGGGCCGCAACCTGACGATGACCATCGCGATGATCATTACCACGGCCATTTCTGTCGGCGCCGTGGTTGCCGGCATCATGGTCACCAACCTCACCAAGGATACGAAGGATATCTACTTGGACCGCGTGGAGGTCATGGTGCAGCTCAACGAGGATATTTCCGCCACCGATCCAAACTGCTCTACTCCCGCCTGCGCGGATTTAAAGGACCAGCTGGAATCCGATAGTTCCGTGGAATCAGTGGAATTTCGCAACCGAGAGGCCTCCTACGAGCGCTTCCGTGAGCTCTTCCAGGACACGGACCCGGTGATGGTGGAACAAACCTCGCCGGACGCGCTGCCGGCAGCGTTGCACGTGCGCCTCGTTGACCCGGAAGAGGCCTCCGCCATCGATGCTGTGCGGGATAACCCGGCGGTAGAAGAGGTCGTGGACCAGCAAGAAGAGGTGCGCGAGGCTGCAAGCAACCTCGATTCCATCCGCACCGCCACCTTCATCGTGGCCATCGTGATGTCCATTGCGGCCATCTTCCTGGTGGCCAATATGGTGCAAATCGCCGCTTTCCACCGCACCCGCGAGACCGAAATCATGCGCATGGTGGGCGCTTCGCGCTGGATGACGCAGGCGCCGTTCGTGGTAGAAGCCGTGCTCGCTTCCCTCATCGGCGTGATCTTGGGCGGCGCCGGGCTGCTCGTCGCGAAATCCCAAGTGATCGATCCTTCCCTGCAGGGCCTGTACGAATCGCAATTGCTGGCGCCGATGAAGTCCAGTGATCTGTGGGTAGCGCTGCCGCTGGTAGGCCTGCTCGCCTTGGCGGTTACCGCTGCCACCGCGCAGATTACCCTACGTTCTTATGTCCGCCGCTAAGCCGTTTGCCGGGTGCGGTAAACGAACAGTACACTGAGGCAATTATGGCTAAAAAGGGCAAGAAGAATAAGAAGGCGGCTTCCGGGGACGCCACGCTTGCGACCAACCGCCGGGCCCGGCACGACTATAAGATCCTCGAAGAATTCGAGTGCGGCATCGTCTTGCTCGGCACGGAGATCAAATCCCTCCGGGAGGGCAAGATCTCGCTCAATGATGCCTTCGCCACCATTGATAATGGCGAGGTGTACCTGCGCAACCTGCACATTCCGGAGTATTCGATGGGGTCGTGGACCAACCACAGTCCGCGGCGCACCCGCAAGCTTTTGCTGCACCGCCGGGAGATCGACAAGCTCTACGGGCAGGTGCGCAATGGCAATAAAACCCTGGTGCCGCTCAAGGTGTACCTCAAAAATGGGTACGCGAAGTTGTCGCTGGCGCTGGCGCAGGGTAAGCAGGATTATGACAAGCGCGAAGACATCAAGCGGCGCGATCAGAACCGCGAAATCACCCGCGAGCTCGGCCGCCGCGTGAAGGGGATTAATGCTTAAGACGGTAAAGGTTCACGACGCAGTCAAGGGCGAGGACTCCATTTCCGGAACCGGCGTCCTAGTAGACCGCCTGTGGCCGCGGGGCATCGCCAAGGCGGACCTGGACTATGACGAATGGTTCAAGGACGTGGCGCCTAGCCCCGAGCTGCGCAAGTGGTGGAGCCATGACGCGGATTCTTTCCAAGAGTTTTCGCGCCGCTACCGCGCCGAGCTCGATGAGCGGGAATCCGAAGAGCTCACCCAGCTGCTCTCCTTGGCAAAGGAGGGGGACCTCACCCTGCTCTTTGGTGCTGCCGACCGCGAGATTAACCACGCGGTGGTCTTAAAGGACTGGCTGGAAGAGCACTTGGAGAAATAAAAGCGTCTGCGGTAGTGTTGGAATAACCGTAGGGAATGATGCACTATCCCGTCCCTACAGTGCTATGGGGTTGATTTGGTTTCGACTTCGTACACTGCGCCAGGGGAAGCGTGCCGGTGAAGGCTACCGACCACCGTTTAAGCGTCGTAGCAAACAAATAAACGCAGAGAAGAACTCTCAGCGTGACTACGCCCTCGCTGCCTAATTACAGCGACGCGTGTCTGTCAGCCTAGGTTTCGTTCCTGACCTAGAACCTGGCATCGACTAAGGAACTTGCCGTCTGGCTGTGTCATCAGGGCCAGATGGGACTCTTACTGGTGACTGGGCCCATCATCCGGTACGAGTTCGCCCGAACCGGAGGGCCGAGCAGAGATCATGTGCGAACTGCGCACGGAGAAGCCCTGGCAAGGTGACGAAGGACCCGGGTTCAAGTCCCGGCAGCTCCACCGAGAGCCCCAGCTAGATTCAGTTCTAGCTGGGGCTTTTCTCATAAGGTTGCCCGCGCGCGGCTAGGGTGGTGGACATGCAGCGAGTATTCGATTCCCACCTCCACATCATCGATTTTTCCCACCCCATTCAGGAGAATCAGAGTTATACGCCGCCGGAGTTTTTGGTTCCGGCCTATGACGTATGGCGCGAAAAGCTGCGGAGTGAGGGTTTTGATATCACCGCTGGCGCGGTAGTTTCCGGTTCCTTTCAGGGCTTTGACCAGGGGTATCTGGCAGAAGCTCTGGGGGAGTTGGATAACTTCGTAGGCGTGACACAGCTGCCTGCCGATGTCCCCGATGCTGAAATCCGCCGCCTTGATGGCCTAGGCGTGCGGGCGGTGCGCTTCAACTTCCGGCGCGGTGGCAGCGCAGCGCGGGAGGACCTTGAGGAGCTGGCGTGGCGGATTTATGACCTGGCCGGCTGGCACGTGGAGCTCTATGTGGATGCGGCTACGGTGGGCGATATGGCCCCAGTGCTGAAGAAGTTGCCTGCCGTGAGTATCGACCACCTCGGCCTGAGCGCGCAGGGGGTAGATGGTCTCTTAGAGCTTGTCGATGCCGGGGTAAAGGTCAAGGCCACCGGATTCGGGCGAGTGGACCTCGATCCGAGGGAGGTGGTGCGCCGCATTGTCGACGTTGATCCAACCGCGCTCATGGCGGGTACCGATTTGCCCTCGCAGCGGGCGAGCCGGGTGTTTTCGGTGGACGATTTCCGGCTCATCGGGGAGGCGGCGGGGGTACATGCTGATGACGTTTTCTTCGCCAATGCAGCGCGTTTCTATGGGCTGGACGATGTATTTTAGGAAAGGTTACCCTCACCCTTGATTGGTTAGGGTGACTTAAGATAAGTTTATGGGGCATTTGTTTCTCGTCTATAAGGAAAGCACAATGAAGAAAATTCATCGCGCTCTTTTGTCTGTCGTGGCTGTCGCCTCCTTGGCGCTTACCGCATGTAGCACTGCGGAAGAAGAGGACCAGGGTTCGAATAAGGGGACATCGGAAAGCGCACTGCAGATCGAAGATAATAACGGCACCCACGAGCTGGACGTACCGTTCGAGCGCGTCGCGGTAACGGATAACCGCGCCTTCGAAATCCTCGCGGATTGGGACGTCAATATCGTCGCTGCCCCGCTTGGCATCGTCCCGGATACCCTCTCGGACAAGATCAATGAGGACACGATTGAGGCCAACCTGGGCATGCACCGCGAACCCGACCTGGAGGCGCTGGTTGCTGCAGAGCCGGATATCGTCATCAACGGTCAGCGCTTCACCCAGCACCAGGCCGATATCGAGGCTTTGATGGAAGATACCCCGGTCCTGGACTTCTCCCCGCGCGACGATAAGGACATGGCGGAAGAACTCATTCGCCAGACCGAAGCCCTGGGCAAGATCTTTGACCACGAAGACGAGTCAAAGAAGCTCGTGGATGACTTCAACAAGGCGCTGGACCGCGCTAAGGACGCCTACGACCCTGAAAAGACCGTCATGGCCGTTAACACCTCCGGTGGCGATATCAACTACATCGCCCCAGGTAAGGGCCGTTTCTTTGGACCATTCTTTGACCTGCTGGGCATGAAGCCTTCCCTCGAGGTGGAAAACGCCAGCGATGACCACGAAGGCGATGACATCTCCGTCGAGGCAATTGCTGATTCCAACCCTGACTACATCCTCATCATGGACCGCGATGGTGCCGTTGCCAAGGATGAAGCAGGCTACACCCCAGGTAAGAAGCTTGTAGAGGATTCCGCGGCCCTTAAGAACGTGACTGCCGTTAAGGAAGGCAAGATCGTTTCCGCTCCGCAGGATACCTACACCAATGAAAACATCATTACCTTCACGGAGACGCTCAACGCGATGGCAGACGCGTTTGAAAAGAACTAGCCACCACTAAAAATCGGAAACCGGAGGGATTTGTGCCCTCCGGTTTTCAGGTGCGTAAAGGATAGTTATGGAAACCACCACCCGCACAAAGGTCTGGGATTGGAAGCTCGGCCTCGGCGTGCTCATCGTCGCCGCGTTGCTCGTTGCCTCCTTGCTGACTGGGCAGTACGACGTTTTTGGTGCCGACGATGGCGCCGCCATGTTCGGCATTACCCGCTTGCCGCGCACCATCGCCTTGGTACTGGCCGGCGCGGCCATGGCTGTAAGCGGCCTGGTCATGCAGCTGCTCACCCAGAATCGCTTCGTCGAACCCTCGACCACCGGAACCACGGAGTGGGCCGGGTTGGGCCTGCTCACCGTCATGGCCGTCGCGCCCACGTCCTCGATTCTGGTCAAGATGATTGGTGCGGTGGTCTTTTCCTTCCTGGGCACCGTCGTATTCTTCCTCTTCCTGCGTCGGGTGACCCTGCGCTCCTCGCTCATTGTGCCGATCATCGGCATCATGCTGGGTGCCGTGGTCTCTGCAATCTCGACGTTTTTCGCCCTGATGACCGATATGCTCCAGCAATTGGGAATCTGGTTCATGGGCTCGTTTACCGCGGTGTACAAGGGCCAATACGAGGTTTTGTGGATCGTGCTTTTGGTGCTGGTGGCGGTGTACATTTACGCCGACCGCCTCACCGTGGTTGGCTTGGGCGAGGACGTGGCCACCAACGTCGGGCTGAACTATAACCGCATGTTGTTGCTGGGAACTGGCCTCATCGCCATTGCTACGGGCGTGGTGACCGTCGTCGTGGGTTCGCTGCCCTTCCTGGGCCTAATCGTGCCGAATATTGTCTCCATGGTGCGCGGCGATGACCTGCGTTCCAACGTGCCTTGGGTCTGCCTGTTGGGCATTGGCATCGTCACGGTGTGTGACCTGGTGGGTCGCGTCATCATCGCCCCATTCGAGATGCCGGTTTCGGTCATCCTTGGCGTCATCGGCGCCATCGTCTTCATCATCATGATTGTGAGGTCGACCCGTGCGAACTAAGATGTCCGCCCCGCCAAAGAAATATTGGATCACGCTGGTCTGCGTATGGGGCCTAGCTGCGGCTTTGGCCTTTGCCTACCTGGCCTATGGCAATCCGATGGAGTTTGGTACGCACAAGTTTTGGCTCATCGCCCAGCGCCGCGCCGATGCCCTCATCGCCATGGCGATCGTCGCTGTGTGCCAAGCCATGGCGACGGTTTCTTTCCATACCGTGACCAATAACCGCATTTTGACCCCGTCCATCATGGGCTTTGAGTCGCTGTACGTTGCCATCAATACCGCGACCATTTTCTTCCTGGGTGCTAGTGGGCTTAACGATGCCCGCACCTTGCCCACCTTCCTCATGCAAATGGGCGTCATGGTGGGCCTTTCCCTGGTGCTTTATTCGTGGCTGCTAACCAACAGAAAACAGAATATGCACGCCATGCTGCTGGTCGGCGTGGTCATCGGTGGTGGCCTAGGCTCGCTGTCTACCTTTATGCAGCGCATGCTAACCCCCAGCGAGTTCGACGTGCTGACCGCGCGCCTTTTTGGCTCCGTCAATAACGCCGAGACTGAGTACTATCCCATCGCCATTCCCATCGTGGCCATCGCTACCACGCTGTTGGTGCTCAATGCGCGCAAGCTCAACGTGATTTCCTTGGGCGCCGATGTCAGCACAAACTTGGGCGTGAACCATAAAGCGCACGCAATTTACACGCTGGTGTTGGTCTCGTTGTTGATGGCGACGACCACCGCGCTGGTAGGTCCCATGACCTTCCTGGGCTTTTTGGTGGCTACGCTGGCTTATCAATTCGCCGATACCTACGATCACCGCTATATCTTTCCGATGGCGGTGGGCTTAGCATTCTTCGTGCTCATTGCGGCCTACTTCCTCATGCAGCACGTATTTTCCGCCCAAGGTGTGGTGTCCATCATCATTGAGCTGGTAGGTGGCTCCGTGTTCCTGTTTGTCATTATGCGAAAGGGCCGACTGTGATCGAATTAAAGAACGTTTCTAAAACCTATTCCGCCGAGACCGCTATTGGTCCGCTCAACCTGACCATCCCGCAAGGAGGCATCACCGCGCTGGTGGGGCCGAATGGTGCGGGTAAGTCGACGATGCTCACCATGATCGGGCGCCTGCTCGACATGGATGAAGGCAGCATCGAAATCGCCGGCTATGACATTCAATCCAGCAAGTCCGCCGACCTGGCGAAGATTGTGTCTATCTTGCGGCAGGAAAATCACTTCGTCACGAAACTAACTGTGCGCCAGCTCGTGGGCTTTGGCCGCTTTCCCTATACCAAGGGTCGACTTAATAAACACGATGAAGAGGTCATTTCCAAATACATCCACTTCCTGCATTTGGAAGAATTGCAGCACCGCTACCTTGACCAGCTGTCTGGTGGTCAGCGCCAGCGCGCGTACGTAGCCATGGTGCTGTGCCAAGAAACCGATTACGTGTTGCTAGATGAGCCTCTGAATAACCTGGACATTTCGCACTCGGTGGACATGATGCGCCATCTGCGCGAGGCTGCCCAGGAATTGGGGCGCACGGTCATCGTGGTTCTGCATGACATCAACTTTGCCGCGCGCTACGCGGACTATATCTGTGCTTGCAAGGGCGGGCAGATCGTCGAATTCGGTCCGGCCGAGGAGATTATGCGCGACGATATCCTGACGCCCATCTTCAACACTCCGGTGCGCGTTATCGATGGGCCCGATGGAAAGATCGCGTGCTATCACTAAAAACAAACGTTGGCCTGCGAGTTTGCGTTGTGTAGTGGGGTGGTATAAATTTTAGCGAGTCGCCGAGAGGTAGCCGGTTGGTTACTTGTGAGTGACTTTTTGTACTGGCTTGGTCCGAGGATTTGACTTGGTTCAGGTTGTTGGGTAAGTTGGTACGAGCCGCCAACGAGAGGTTAACGTTTGGTTAATTTTCTCGTGGTGTGTGGATGTTGTTTGAGAACTCAATAGTGTGCCAATGTACTTATTTTTTATTTTTGTGTGCATGGTTGTGTGTTGATTGGTCTGTTGGCCGGCGAACCTATGGTGGTTTGTTGGTTGGTGTGTGCCGGTAAGGTGTTGGAATACGCATCTTTTTGAATACTGTTTAGTGTTTCGGCTGCATTGATGGATTGGTTGGCATGTG